>JAEZCN010000080.1 GCA_023433515.1 Pseudomonadota bacterium | reverse complement strand
GTCGAGTAGATGTTGCACGAGGCCCAGCGCACCTGCGCGCCGAGCGCCTGCAGCGTCTCGATGAGCATCGCGGTCTGGATCGTCATGTGCAGCGAGCCCGCGATGCGCGCGCCCTTCAGGGGCTGGCTCTTCGCGTACTCCTCGCGGATCGCCATGAGGCCGGGCATTTCGGTCTCGGCGATGTTGAGCTCCTTGCGGCCCCACTCGGCGAGGGAAATGTCGGCGATGACGTAGTCTTTGCCCGCTTCGGGCTTCACAACAGCATTCATAAGTCCTCTCTATCTAAAGGTCGGTTAGAGAGCGCCGTTGGAAAAATCACCGGTCCTTCGAGCCTCGCGTCCGTGACGCTGCAGCGCTCCTCGATAGCACCGGTTTGGGAGTATGGGGGCAGCCCCCGTTTCCTTGCAAAAGGGGTCAGTCCTGAGGGCTGACCCCTTTTGCTGGGAAAGGGGGGCTGCCCCCATTCTTCATGCCGTCTTGCGAGCCCCGGCGTCAGCGGCCAGCGCTTCCGCCTTGTCGGTGCGCTCCCAGGTGAACTCCGGCTCGTTACGGCCGAAATGCCCGTAGGCGGCGGTCTTGAGATAAATGGGCCGCAGCAGGTCGAGCATCTGCACGATGCCTTTCGGGCGCAGGTCGAAGTGCTCGCGCACCAGCGCCTCGAGTCGCTCGTCGGACACCTTGCCGGTGCCGAACGTCGTGACCATCACCGAGGTGGGCTGCGCGACACCGATCGCGTACGAGATCTGCACCTGGCACTTGCTCGCGAGGCCCGCCGCGACGATGTTCTTCGCCACGTAACGCGCCGCGTACGCGGCCGAGCGATCCACCTTCGAAGGATCCTTGCCCGAGAACGCGCCACCACCGTGCGGCGCCGCGCCGCCGTAGGTATCGACGATGATCTTGCGGCCCGTCAGGCCGCAGTCGCCCTGCGGACCACCGACGACGAAGCGCCCGGTCGGGTTCACGAGATACTTGATGCCCTTCGCGAGCGTCTGGCCCGCGAGCACCGGCTTGATGATCTCCTCGATCACCGCCTGCTCGATGTGCTTGTGCTCCGCGCCCGGATGATGCTGGGTCGACAGCACGACGGTATCGATCTCGGCGGGCTTGCCGTCGACGTACTTCACCGTGACCTGCGACTTCGCGTCCGGGCGCAGCCACTTGAGCTTGCCGTTCTTGCGCAGCTCGGCCTGCTTCTCGACGAGACGGTGCGAGAGGTAGATAGGCAGCGGCATGAGACCCTCGGTCTCGGTGCATGCGTAGCCGAACATCAGGCCCTGGTCGCCCGCGCCCTGCTCGAGGTTCAGGCCCTTGCCTTCGTCCACGCCCTGCGCGATGTCGGGCGACTGCTTGTCGTAGGCCACGAGCACGGCGCAACCCTTGTAGTCGATGCCGTAGTCGGTGTTGTCGTAGCCGATGTTCCTGATCGTGTCACGGGCGACCTGCTGGAAATCCACCACGGCATTCGTGGTGATCTCGCCGGCCATCACGACGAGGCCGGTATTGCACAGCGTCTCCGCGGCTACGCGCGAATGTTTGTCCTGCGCCAGGACGGCGTCGAGGACCGCATCGGAAATCTGGTCCGAGACCTTGTCCGGATGCCCTTCCGAAACCGACTCCGACGTGAAAAGAAAACTGTTCGACATACGATCCTCTCTACCTCTGAATTCAGCTTGCGGCCCGCAGAGGCTCACCGAAAGCCTCCGCATACGCCTGCGCGAACTCCGCGCGGGTGAACGTGTGATTCTGCGTGCCGCGCACGGCGATCTTGAACGCGCCCATGAGCGATGCGATGCGCCCGGTGGTTTCCCAATCGAGCCCGCGCAGGATGCCGTGGATGAGCCCGGCGCGGTACGCGTCGCCGCAACCCGTCGGGTCCACGAGCTCGCGCGCCTTCGCGCACGGGATGTGATGCACGTTGCCGTTCGCGTGGATGACCGAGCCCTCGGCGCCGCGCGTGATGATCAAGGCCTTCACGTGCTTGACGCAGTCCGCCGCCGACCAGCCCGTGCGCTCCTGCAACAGGTGCCACTCGTAGTCGTTCACCGCGAGCCAGTCGGCCATCGTGATGAAGCGGCGGAAGTCGTCGCCCGAGAACAGCGGCATCGCCTGGCCCGGGTCGAAGATGAATGGAATGTTGGCCGCCTTGAACTGCTCGGCGTGTTGAAGCATGCCCTCGCGGCTGTCGGGGGCGATAACACCAATCGTTATATCGTCATTCGCGGGAACCTTGATCTTCCACGAATGGTTCATCGCGCCCGGATGGAATGCTGTGATCTGGTTGTCGTCGAGGTCGGTGGTGATGAAGGCCTGCGCGCAGTGCTCTTCGGGAATCGTCACGAGATACTTCTCGGACATCCCGACCTTTTTCATCCACTCGCGGTACGGCCCGAAGTCGGTACCGACGCCACCCATCGGGTAGCCGCGTTCGCCGAGCAATCCGAGGTTGTAGGCGATGTTGCCCGCGCAGCCGCCGAACTCACGCCGCATCTGTGGCACGAGGAAGGCCACATTCAGCATGTGCAATTTGTCGGGGAGGATGTGGGTGCGGAACCGGTCGGGGAACACCATGATGGTGTCGTAGGCCACCGATCCGCAGATGAGCGCACTCTTCTCTTTACCCGGCATGCAAATCTCAGTTCGTTATGGAAAACCCCCTTCCGGCTGCATCCAGCTCGAAGGAGCCCTCAATGACTGCGCGTAACCAGCGAGCGGTCTCGAGAATGCCGCCGAACGCGAAGAAATGGGGCGCAAAGATACGCGAATCGGGATTCAGATGCTTGGCCGCGTACACCCCGACGAGCATTTCGTCAGCTTTCGTCACAAGGTGCGGTAACCTGCTGGCAGATAAGGAATTTCCGGCGACGGCTTTCAGGGATGCGCCCACTCCGCAATGGAGCGCGTACTTCATGAGTTTGGTGAGTGGCGTCGGACCGGCCACACCGGCGTGAATCGGCAGCCGGACCCCGGCGGATTTGAGCTCCCGTTCCCAACGACCCAGGGTCCCGGTATCGAACCCGAACTGGGTCGCAACGTGCATCCGGATGCCGTTTCGCTCCGCGAAGTCCTGCTTGCGCACCAGCGTATCGAACAGCACGGCTTCCGAGACGGAGGGATGTCCCTCGGGATGGCCGGCGACGCCAATCCGCGCGATTCCGGCTTCCAGCGTGACCCGCGATTCGAGCAACTCCAGCGTGCTCGAGAACGCGCCATCCGGGGCTGCGCGATCCCCGGCGATCATCAGCAACTGGTCGACGCCGGCACTGCCGAGCTTCGCGAGCGCAACGCGTAACCGCGCGATGTCGGTCACGCGCCGCGCGACGATGTGCGGCGATGGGCGCATTCCGAGCGCCTTGAGCCGCAGCGCGACGCGCACGACGTCCTCGAGTTCGGCCTTCGGCGTGTGCGCGACATACACGGTGTAGTCCGGCGGCAGCAGCGAAGCGAATTCTTCCAGAAACTTTTCGTCGTGCGTCGTGACCTCGGTGGATCCCCTTGCAACGAACTCACTCAGGCGCTGCGCGCGCGACATCGTCGTTTCCGTCACATTCCTCACCGTGTTCGTGGCCGCACCCATCCACTTCCCTCAGCCGCTCCGCGGCGTTCGTAAACTGGAGCGCACGTTAGCGGTCGCATCGCGCCGACAAAAATCGCTTGTGTGGATGTGTGGCATTCGCGAACGAAAACTCGATTGCGAGCGCACACTCGTGGGCGACGGTTCTGGTTACGATGTTCGTGGGGGGATGGAATCCATGGCAGAAGTTCACGTCGCGCCCACGATCGATTCCACCGCGGCCCCGGGTTCCGAGCCCTGGCCGTCCGCGGGCCGCGCGTGGTACTCGGTGATCGTCTTCGGTCTCACCGTCTTCACGCTGTTCGGCACCCTGTTCGTGGTGTCGCTGATCGTCGAGCCTATCCGGCTCGATCTGAAACTCACGGACCTGCAGGTCGCGCTGATATTCGGCAGCGCGAGCCCGTTCATCCTTGCGATCGCCAGTCTGCTGGTGGGCCCGCTGGCCGACATCTACAGCCGACGACTGATCATCGGACTCGGGCTCGTCATCCTCGGCTTGAGCAATCTCGGTACGGCCCTGGTCACCGGCGCCGCGGCGCTGCTGTTCGTGCGGTTGTTAGGCGGGATCGGCGGCGCGGGCAACGGGCCCGCGACGTTTTCGCTGTTGGCGGACACCTTTCCCCCCGCGAAGCTGCCGAAAGCAATGGCGGCGATGAACATCGGATTCATGCTCGCACTGGGTCTCGCCTATATCATCGGCGGCCACCTGGTCCGCTCGCTCGCGACACCCGAGTACACGTTGCCGTTGCTCGGCACCATGCGATCGTGGCAGTTCGTGTTCGTCATCCTCAGCGTGCCGGACCTGGTACTCGGCATGCTGGTGTTGTTCACCGTGTTCGAGGCTCCACGCCGCGGTCAGCTCGCGGCCCGCACTTCGAAACCCAGGATCAAGGATGCGCTCGACTACCGGCAGGTTCTGGGTTACCTGAGCGAAAACCGCCGCGCGTTCGCGCCGATGTACATCGGACTTCTGCTCAACTGCATAGCAACGGGCGGCAACACCATCTTCATGCCCGCGTTCTATCAACGCACGCATGGCTGGGGACCGGGAGATTTCGGCGTCTACCAGGGATGGGTGCTGCTGATACTCGCGCCCGCGGCATTGATGTTCGGTGGATGGCTGGCCGAACGCATGAACAAGCGCGGCGTGTCGGATGCCAACCAGCGCGTGGTCGTGTGGGCGTCGCTCGCGCACATTCCCTTCGCCACGTTGTTCGCGCTCGTACCCAGTCCCTGGGTGGCGCTGGCGCTGGCCTCGCTCAATACCTGCGTGATCGCGATCGGCACGGGACCGCAGAATGCCGCGTTCCAGGCCATCGCGCCCAACAACATGCGCGCGAAGATCACCGCGACGTTCCTCTTCATGTTCACGATAGGACAGGCAATCGGCCCGATCTTCGTCGGGTTCCTGACTACCTACGTATTCGGAGACCCCAACGACCTGCGATATGCGCTGACCCTGATGCACGGCGTACTCGGCCCGCTCGCGGCCTGGGTGTTCTGGTCGGGATTGCGCGCCTACGGAGAAGCCTACCAGCGGGCGCGCGCGCTTCATGCCTGAGACCAGCCGATGACAGACACATCCGCTCCGGACTTCTCGAAAGACCCGATGTTCCGCGGGCCCTTCCCGCCCATCCGCGCCGAGATCGACCTCGCCGACTGCGAGGTCGTGGGCAAACTACCCGGGGATCTCACCGGCACCTTCTACCGCGTCGGCCCGGAGTTCCAGTACCCGCCGAAGCTGCCCAACATTCCGTTCGACGGCGAAGGCCACGTCGGCATGTTCCGTTTCAAGGACGGCCACGTCGATTACAGGAGCCGGTTCGTGCGCACGCAGCGCTACAAGGCGCAGGCCGCGGCGCGCGAGGCGCTGATGGGCACGTACCGCAATCCGTACACGGACGATCCGCGCGTGCGCGGCCTGAGCCGCGGCACCGCGAACACGGCTGTGATCTTCCACCACGGGAAGCTGTTCGCGCTCAAGGAAGACAGTCCGCCGGTCGCGATGGACCCGGACACACTCGAGACGACCGACGACTACTACACCTTCGGCGGCAAGCTCACGAGCCTCACGTTCACCGCGCATCCCAAGATCGATTCTGAAACCGGCGAACTACTCGCGTTCGGCTACGAGGCGCGCGGCGAGAACACGGACGACGTCGCGATCGTCACGATCGATCGCAACGGCAACCTCACGGATGAAACATGGATCAAGGTTCCCTACGTCGGGATGATCCACGACTTCGCCGTGACGCAGCGCCACGTCGCGTTCCTCGTCGTGCCGATGGTCACCGACGTCCCCGCTATGAAGGCCGGGCGCGTGCACTTCTCGTGGGACTCCACGCTGCCCACGTGGCTCGGCGTCATGCGCCGCGGCGGCGACGGCAAGGACCTGCGCTGGTTCAAGGGACCCGAACGCTGCGCCACGCACACGATGGGCTGCTTCAGCGATGGCGACCGCGTGTACGTCGACATGGACATGGGCACGAAGAACCAGTTTCCGTTCTTTCCCAACAAGGACGGCAGCCCGTTCGACCTCGTGGCCGCGCAGGGACGAGTCACGCGCCTGTCCGTCGACCTCGCGCATGCGAGCCGGCCGGGCTACGAGATGGAAGTGCTGTTCCCGCACACCGGCGTGTTGTCGCGCCAGGACGATCGTTATCACACGGTGCCCTACACCGTGGGATTCATGCCCTGCGTCGATATGAACCAGCCCTTCGATCCGCGGCTGTCGGGTCCGATGGGTCGGCCGCTCAACACCTGGACCCGCTTCGAGCACGTGACGCGCACGGCGCAGTCATGGTTCGGCGGCGCCGACGCGTTCCTGCAGGAGTGCTGCTTCGTGCCGCGCTCGGATCGCGCACCCGAGGGGGACGGCTACCTGGTCGGCGTCTCGCAGCGGATCTTCGAGGGACGCAGCGAACTGCTGATCCTCGATGCGCAAAGGCTCGCCGAAGGCCCGATCGCGACGGTGCGCTTGCCGTTCCGGATCTTCAACCAGATCCACGGCGCCTGGGTTTCAGCCACTCAAGCGGCCGCGGGGCGCTGAGCGACGTACATCGGCTTGTCCTCGTTGAGCCGCATCCAGCCCTTGGCGATGCGATAGACGTACCAGACGAACTGCGCAAACCAGATGACGAAGCCGATGAGGATCGGCATCGTGATGAAGCCGACGATCGCCCACAGGCACGTGAACCAGAACGTGCGGATCTGCCAGCGGAAGTGGCTCTCGAGAAACGAGCCCACCACGTCGTCGCGTTTCACGTAGTTGAGCACGATCGCGACGAAGAACGTCACGCCGACGACCAGCGAACACGCGTACAGCGCGTAGATGACGTTCGTGATGGTCTTGTTGTGCTCGAGACTGGTGTCCTGAAGGTTCGCGTTCATGCAGCCTCCATTTCCTGGGAATCGCGCGAGTGCGCGGGAAATGGTGCTGCCGCCGGATGCCCCTGTCAGTCAGACACGGTCGACTAAAAGAAAAGGCGGGAGCGACATGAATGCCGCTCCCGCCTTCCGTTCGATCCCGATCAGTTGAAGTTCTTCTTCACCGTCACGGCCCAGGTGCGCGGTTTGCCCGGCGAACCATAGACGTGACCCACCGAGTAGGCATCGTTCACCTTCGTCTGGAGGTAGTACTTGTCGAACAGGTTCAGCACCTCGAGCGCGAAGCCCCAGCCGGTGTCCTCGGACTCCCACCAGACGCGCGCATTGGCCAGCGTGTACGAATCGATGTGGTTGTCGGCCACGAGCACCGGGATCGGGCCGCCGCCGCCCGCCTGGCTGAACGGTGCCGCGCGCGCGTTGGTGCTCGACACTTCCAGTGCGCGAACGTTACCGGCTTCGGTGAAGATCTCCGACTGGTAGGACGCATCCGCGCGGAAGTGCATCTCACCGCCCCAGACGTTGTCGAGGTCGTACTGGATGCCGAGGCTCGCCTTCTTCTCGGGCGTGTACGGCGTGATGTCGTTGATTCCCACGCCGGTGCCCGCGGTCTCCTCGATGTCCGTGTACTGGAAATCGAGCAGGCTGAACGAGGCGTCGATGCTGAAGTTCGACGTCGGGTAGAAATACGCTTCGAGCTCGACGCCTTTCACCTCGGCCGAACCGACGTTGGTCGGACGCAGGCAAGGTACCTGCTGCCCCGGGGGCAGATCCGCGCAGAAAGTCGCGAGCAGCACGATGTCCTCGTAGTCGAAGTAGAAGCCCGCGAGGTTCAGTCGCAGCTTGTCGTCGAACAGGTCGGACTTCACGCCGAGCTCGTATGACGTGATGGTTTCCGGAACATGCGGCGTCGCCTGGCTCGGGAAGTACGGGCGGGCATTGAAGCCACCCGCGCGATATCCCGTCGCGGCCTGCGCATAGATCATCACGTCGTCCGTGAACGAGTAGTCGAGCGCCACGCGCCAGTCGGTCTGGTTGTTCTTGAACGTCGCCGTCGTGCCGTTGATGCCGAACAGCAGGCAGTTAGGCTGGTTGCCGAGACCTGTCGGTCCCGGACCCGCCGGCTGGGCGCCCGTGAAGAAATTGCAGGGGCCCTGGATGTCCGAGTAGTCCGGGTTGTGCCGGAAGTACTCATAGTCCTTCTTGTCGCGTGAGTAACGGATGCCGGCCGTCAGGTGGAAGTCGTCCGTGAAGTTGACCGTACCCGTGGCGAACAGCGCCTCGTTTCGCGACGGCGTCGGGTCGGGGCCGTGGATGAAGTCGAGGCCGCCGTACGGAATGTCGATGCGGCCGGTGTAGAAGCCGTCCGTGTCGAAGTAGAACGCGCCGACCGTGAAGTCGAGGATTCCCACCGTGCCGTTCAGGCGCAGTTCCTGGCTGATCTGCTCGTTGGTCTGCGTCTGGTTCAGCAGGTTGGAAGTCAGCGGCGCGCCGTCGACGTCGTACGACCAGTCCGTCTGGTAGTCGCGATAGGACGTGATCGAGGTCAGCGAGAACGCCTCGCTCAGCTTGAACTCCATCGTGAGCGCGAGACCCCAGTTGTCCATGTCGCGGTGCGGATCGAGCGCCAACGGTTTGTAGGGCATCTGCGAATCGCCCGGGTACAGATCGGCGAACGTGCCGTACGTGATGTAGCGGCGGTCGTAGCCCTGGATCGTGTCGCAGCTGTTGGGGCCGTAGGGCACGAACTGGCAGTTGTACGGAACGGCGGCGCCGTCCGTGCCGCTCAGCCAGGCGCGACCGGGCTCGTTGTTGATCAGGCCGGCCGCGTTCGCGTAGAGCAGCGTCGCGACACCGGCATCGTTGCGCTCGCGCGTGTAGTCAGCCGCGAGATTGATGTCCACCGTATCGCTCGGCTGCCAGCGCAGCGCGACCTTGCCGGCCGACATCGCGACGCCGCCGTCGCGACCGATCACCGGGCTCAGGCCGCGCGCCTGCGTCGGCACGTTGGTGCCCGGATGCGTCAGGTTGTAATCGAGACGCTTGATGTAGCCGGTCTCGTTCTTGCTGACGCCCGACACGCGCATCGACCACGTGTCGCTGAGTTTCACGTCCCAGATGCCGCGCAGGTCGAGGCGATCGAAGGAACCGTACGTGACCTGGAACGATCCGCTGTCGTCGCCCTGCGGACGGACCGAATACATCTTGATCGCGCCGCCGATCGAGTTGCGTCCCGCGAGGGTGCCCTGCGGGCCGCGCAGGATTTCCACGCGCTCGACGTCCATGAGATCGAGCAACGAACCGGTCAGGGTCGGAAGATAGACGTCGTCGACGTAGATGCCGACGCCGGGTTCGACCGCGAAGTTGGGATCGTTCTGGCCGATGCCGCGAATGTAGGCGATGAGGCCCGAGGCGTATTCCTGGTTCTGCGCCGCCAGCGTGACGTTCGGCGCCTGGCGGGCGACCTCGGCGATGTCCGTCTGGCTGCGCCGCTCGAGCATGTCGCCGCTGACGGCCGTAATCGCGAGCGGAGTTTCCTGCAGGTTCTGCGCGCGGAACTGCGCCGTGACGACTACTTCTTCGAGTTCACCCTCGGCCGGCGTGGCGGTTTGCGCCTGCGCCGTTCCGGCGCCGAGCAATGCCAGCGGCAGCAAGGATTTCTTTTGCCATGAGCCCTTCTTCATCATCGTTCTCCCCCAAACGAAGTTGGTTATCAGCGGACCAGCGCGAATCTCCTGACGGCCTCCGATGAGGCCAGGTGAAATCCGACCAGATTGAGACTTTCCTTCACGCCATGGGCGTGCTCTCGCAGCAACGACTCGACACGCCCGGTCTGGCCGGACTCCAACGCGCCCACGATGGCGTGGTGCTGTCGATGCGCGTAGTGAAGGTGATCGTACATGCGATCCAGTTGCGTGCCGTCGAAAGCCAGGGCCTGGGGCCCCGCGAAGGGCACGTGATTGTTGCGTTCGAGAGCGGCGGCGAGTATTGCGCTGTCCGCCGACTCCAGGATGAGGCGATGGAAGCGCGCGTTCATCTCGGCGTAGTCGGCGCCGTCGTCCTCTTCGATGCGCCGCCTGGCGAGCAATGTATCGCCGTCTTCGAGGCAGCGACGCAGATCGCGCGACAGCGCCTTGCTCACGCCACGTTCGGCGATGCGCCGCCCCGCGAGCGCCTCGAGCGCGCCGCGCACGTCGATGGCATCCGAGATCTCGGCGGGCGTGAACGCCCGCACGACGTAGCCGCGGGTTTCGTTCATGACCAGCAGGCCTTCCTGCGCGAGCAGCGGCAGCGCCTGGCGCACCGGGGTGCGCGAGACTCCCAGCATGTCCGCGAGCGGCGCCTCGGCCACGCGTTGTCCGGGCGCGAGCCGGCCGTTCAGGATCATCTCCCGCAGCCGAACTACCGCCCCCGCCAGTTGCGTGCTCATGCCGCGGATGTTGGTGCGGCTGGATCCCGTGTGTCTCGACGGGATCCCGTCCTGTTCTCGACTATGCGCGAAATGATGCGGGTTGGTGCCGGGTGAGAAATCGCGGAGTCAGCGAGACAACCAACCTGCATGGCCAGCCAAGACACTGACTCCGCGATTTCTGATCCGGCACCAACCTGCGCGGCATTCATTCCGGCGGCGGGGGTGTGCCGGTCGATTCGAGAGATCCGGGTGGGCGCTTTTCCTCGGCCGGGTCTTCGGCCTCTCTGGATTCCTCGGCGGGCGCGGAGGCCACCACCGGCGCGACACCGTCGGGACGCGTCGCGAGCCGCGCGCGGTATCGGATGTAGTGCTGCAGGGCCACTAGTTCGCGATCGGTGAGCTCGGCGAACTTCGGCATGCCCCGCTGTTCGATGCCGGTCCGGACGATGGTCCTGAAGCGGGTGTCGTCGAGCACGAGCTGCGAGGCGCGCAGATCGGGCGCCGTTCCACCCGCGACCGCTCCCGGTCCGTGACAAAGCTGGCAGCGCGTCCATTGCTCGATGCCTTCCTGTACGAGCGCCGGGTCGACGTCGACTTCGGGTCCATCGAGCGGCTGCGCGAATATCGGCGGGGGCGTCGGCGGTAGTTTGGCCGTGCCGTCCAGCACGAACGCGAGGAGGCGGCGCGGATGCACGCGCGAGTCCCAGCCGAAGCGCGCGGCCATCGAGCCGAATCCGCCGGGCGCGCCGTGCAGCGGACCGGTGAGGATCGCGACGTACTGCGTCTTGCCCACCGCGAACGTGATCGGCGTACCGAGCGCGGCGGTGGCCGCGTAGAACGACCAGAGCTTGCGCCCTCCCACGGCATCGTAGGCATTGATGTAGCCGTCTGCCTGGCCCTGGAACACGAGGTCGCCCGCCGTCGCGAGCGTGCCGCCATTGTGCGGACCCGGCGTCGGCTGCCGCCACACCGCGCGCTGCTTCACGGGATCCCATGCGACGAGAAAACTCTTGGCGCCGTCGGCCGGCGGGTCGCCATCGGCGGTGGGGAATCCCGTGTACTGGATCGAAGCCGGCAACGGCTTCCAGTTCTTCGGATCGACGTCGCCGCCAAAAATCGCGGGCATCTCGATCGTCGGCACGTATACGAGCGCGGTGCGCGGGCTGAACGATTGTGGATAGAGGTTGTGCACGCCCTGGAAGCTCGGCCACAACGTCACTGGGCCATTTTCGTAACGCGCGTCGGGTGCGACGACGGGCCGCCCGGTCGCGAGGTCGACGCGTTCGGCCCAGGTGACCTTGCCCAACTTCTCGGCCGAGATGAGTTTGCCGTCGGCGCGGTCGATGACGTAGAAGAACCCGTTTTTCGGCGCATGCAGCATGACCTTGCGCGGACTCCCGCCGATGTTCAGCGTCGCGAGCGTCATGTCCATCGCGGAGTTGTAGTCCCACGAATCGCCGGGGGTCGTCTGGTAGTGCCAGACGTATTCGCCCGTGTCGGCATCGAGCGCGACGACCGAGCACAGGAACAGGTTGTCGCCGCCGCCGGGGCTGCGGATCTTCCAGTTCCACGGGCCTCCGTTGCCGGTGCCGAGGTAGATGCGATTGAACTCGGGGTCGTAGGTCATCGCATTCCACACGGTGCCGCCGCCGCCGTACTTCCACCACTCGCCGGTCCAGGTCTTCGCGGCCATCTCCATGGCCTCGTTCTCGAAGCCCTTCGAGGGATCGCCGGGCACCGTCCACCAGCGCCATAGCTGTTTTCCCGTGGCCGTGTCGTACGCGGTGACATATCCGCGCACCGCGCCGAAGTCACCGCCGCCGAAACCGATGATCACCTTGTCGTTGAACACCCGGGGCGGACCCGAGATGAACGAGCCGTCGCCGCTGTCGATCGTCTGCGCGGTCCAGACCGGCTTGCCCGTCTTCGCGTCGATCGCGATCAGTCGTCCGTCGTGCGTGCCGACGAACAGGCGGCCCTTCCAGAAGGCCAGTCCGCGAATTCCCCAGCCGGTGCGTAGCTTGGCGCCCGCAACCTTCGCGACCTCGGGGTCGTAGCGCCACAGGAGTTTCCCCGTCTTCGCATCGACCGCGTGCACGAAGCTGTAGCCAGACGCCACGTAGATGACGCCATCCACCGCGAGAGGTGTCGACAGGTTGTTCGTGACGTCGAGGTCGAGCGTCCAGGCGAGCCTCAGGCGCGGCACGGTCTCGCGGTTGATCTCGGTGAGCGGACTGTAGTGCGCTTCGCTGAAGGTGCGGCCGTATGCCGGCCAGTTGCGTCCGTCCTTCTCGTTGTCGAGCGCCGCGTTGTCGATCTGCGTCGCGGCCATGACGTTCGCCGCGAGCAACAAGCCGGCCGCACAGACTCCCGGAGCGCGCATTCTCATCCCCTCATTCCCGCGTGAATCAATGTCGACTTCACCACGATTCCACACTCGACTCAAACGGAAGCAGGACTCGTCATTGGCGACATTCGGACTCGACACCCAAAGTGCCAGAATGGGGTCAGTCCGCATTTCCGGAGGGACTGCTCATGCGCTTCGTCAGTGATGCCGAGCTCGCGGGATTGACGCCCGCCGAAAAGCACGACACCGCCTCGCCGATTCCCACGCAGGTAGTGAGCAACGGAGAATTCACGCCGCTGCCCCAGAGCGAGGACCAGGCGCGCGTCGAGGCGCGGATCGGCGCGCTCGCCGACGAACTCGCGCCCGCACACGGCATGAGCCGCCGCGGGTTCCTCTCCTCCGCGGCCGGCATGTCCGCCGCGTTCCTCGCGTTCAACGAGGTGTTCGGTCCCGTGTTCACCGCGACGCGCGCCGAAGCCGCGACGCCCGGCATGGCCGACGAACGCGCGAAGGCCCTTCGCAACCAGTTCATCGTCGATTGCCAGACGCACTTCGTGCGCGACGACTACGCGCAGCCGCTGCTGATCGGCTCGGCCGAGTTCGCGATGAAACACTGGAACCCGAACATTCCCGGCGCGGACGGGCTGACGCGTTACAAGTTCCAGAACTACGTGAAGGAGATCTTCATCGACAGCGACACCAAGGTCGCGATGATCTCCGGCACGCCCACCGACGACTACGAGTACCTGTTCCTGACCAACGACCAGATCGCCTCCGCGCGCGACGTCGTCAACAAGGTCGCCGGCTCGCGCCGCTGCCTCGCGCACGGCATCGTGACGCCGGGCACGCCCGGCTGGCTCGAGGAGATCACCCGCGTGATGACCGATCTCGAGCCCGACAGCATCAAGGGATACACGATCGGCGATCCCATCTACCAGACGAAGAAGAAGACCAACTGGCGCATGGACGACGAGGAACTCGTCTATCCACTCTACGAGGCGATGCTGAAGAACGGCATCGGCACGATCTGCATCCACAAGGGGCTGATGCCGGCCGACTACATGACCTCGTGGGCCGACATGTGGCGGTACGCCACGGTCTGGGACGTGGGCAAGGCCGCGAAGGACTGGCCGCAGATCAACTTCGTCATCTACCACTCGGCCATGCGGCCCTTCCTCGAACTACCCGACCGCGAGCTCGCGCAGTTCGAGAAGACCGGGCGGTTCGACTGGGTCTCCGACCTCGCGGACATCCCGGAGAAATTCGGCGTGAACAACGTCTACGGCGAGCTCGGCGCCTGCTTCGCCAACACGTGCGTCACGCATCCCAAGCTCGCGGCCGCGCTGATGGGCACGCTCATCAAAGGCCTGGGCGAAGACAAGGTGATCTGGGGAACGGATTCCGTATGGTGGGGCTCGCCGCAATGGCAGATCGAAGCCATGCGCCGGCTCGAGATCCCCGAGGACATGCAGAAGAAGTACGGCTACAAACCACTCGGTCCGGCCGACGGACCCTTGAAGTCGAAGATCTTCGCGGGCAATGCCTCGAAGCTCTACAAGATCGATCCGAAAGCGGCGCAGAAGCTCTCGGCCGACAATTTCGAGGCGATTAAGGGTGAGTGCCTCGCCAAGGGCGGCCTGCCGAGCAACCTGCGATACGGTTATGAAGCTTGAAGCGAGACGATCCGGATCGACGACTCTATAATCGGGTAGTTTGCCAACGATTAAGGAAGATCGTCATGAAAAACCCGAAGCTGTACACGGCGGCCATGGTTGCCGCCTCATTCGCCTGCGCCGCGCAGGCCGCCAACTACTCCGTCGAACCCGACGACTACACCGGCAGTGTCACCGATGCTGCGCCGCACGCCCGGCTCGTCACCGTGCGCAACAACGCGACCTTCGACGACTACATTTTCCAGAGGGCCTACTCGGTGGAAGCTGGAACCTGGGCGCCGACGGGAAAACGCGTGTTCGGCAACCTGCCCATGCAACCCGGCGACCTGGCGTACCACTGGGACAACGTCTCGGGACCGGGCGGCGCGTACGACTGTTACGCCTTCGCCTCCTGCGGCGAATTCAAGGTCTTTGGCGTCTACTTCCGGAAGACGGCGTCCTCGGTCGAGATCCTGACCACGATGCGCGGCGAGCAGGCGATGGACCCGGTCGTGCTCTGGGCATTCGACAAGGACGGCAACCTGATCCTGAAATGCGAACAGAGCGGCGTCGACAACGCCGTACTGCAATCGGGAGACCTTCCGCCTCCGTACTACGTGCCGCTGATTCCGAGCAGGCTCGAGATTCCGTGCGGCGGCGTCAAGGAGGTGAAGAACTGCGATCCGTCGCCGAGCGCGCCCTACAATTGCGACTACGTCGTGAAGATGTACGTCCAGCAACGCCACGGACCCGCTATCGCGTTCGTCTGGTTCGGAGGGAAACTCTGGGACAACACCCACGCGAACGTGGACCGGCTCTCGTACACGATTCCCTAGCGCTCGCGGTGCCGTGAAGCTAGTCGCCGACCGCGAACAGCACACCCGCGTTGATCGAATAAATCGTCCCGTCCGCGCCGACCGCGGTCGGCGTGTACGACTGTCCGAGGCCGTTGTTGAAACGGATGCGCTGCGACAACGTGTTGGTCGAGAGATCCCAGCGATACAGGTAGCCGTCCTCGTTGTTGACGAGCATCGAACGCGTCGCCGGGTCGAAAGCCGCGGTGTTGACGCACCACTCCCGGACGCCGCCCGCATAGGTGGCGTCGGGGGTGGGTCCGAGGATGGTCATCACCTCCGCCATCACCTGGCGGCCGGAGATCGGATCGGGAAGCTCGGCGAACGGATCCAGGATCGCCATGCGGTTCTGGCCGTTCCCGGTGCCCGAGCCGCCGTAGTTGTTGTACTTCGTCGCCAGTAGATAGGTCGACGTGCCGGTATAGGACGGCACGGCCGTGGCCGGCACGATGGTCGGGGTATTGTCCCAGCCGAACGAGCCCGGAATCTTCGTCTGCGTGAGCGTCGAATTGAAGTGCAGCAGCCAGCCGCGGTTGTTGTGCGACGGCAGGGTTGCCTCGAGCACGCCGAAGTAGACGTCGCCATCCGGACCAACAACCGGCGACGAAGTGGCATTGGCGGAGATCAGAGCCGGTGTACCGAGGTTCGGATCCAGGAGCGCGACGCGTCCCGTTCGCGCGAGCGTCGCGCTGTCGAGCGCCAGTAGATAGCCCCGCCCCGCGGAATTGCTCACCGCCACGTACAGCGTCCCGCCGTCGTTCGACAACGCCGGCGCGCTGTTCATGGCGACCCGATCGATGGCGGGATCATTCGCCAACATGCCGACGGGCTGCCAGGTGCCGCTGCCATTGGTCGAGACACGCGCCACACCGCTGGTCAGTCCCGCGGAGTTCGCGGCCGTCACGAAGAATCCGAACCAGGCGTTGCCGTCCACGTCCACCGTGATCGGCGTGCTGATCCTCACCGTGTTGTTCAGCTCCGCCTGCGCTCCCGCGTAGACGTTCGCGCCGTAGAACACGACGGTCTGCAGCGAGCCGTTCGCCGAGTCGACATTGTCGCGATAGAACAGCTTGCCGCCGGCGCCCGGCGCGTACATCCGCCCGGTCGGGGTCAGCGTCAGGTTGTAGCTCGGAAACCAGTTGTGCGGAGGCACGACGTAGTCGCTGTCGGCGCTCCAGATCAGTCCGCCATTCACGCCGCTGCGCGCCTCGATGCGAAACGCACCCTGCGTCGTGGTCTTCACCGGCACCAGCACCGTGTTGTTCGACGAAATGATCGGCGAACCATAGTGTGTGAGCAGGTACTGCCCGTTGACGAGCGTCTGCTGAAGATCGACCGAGGTCTGCCAGATGATGCGATTGAGCGGCGGGGTCGCGATGGCGCTCACCGCCGTGTGCTGCGCGTCGCGGCTGAACTGCGGCCATGCCGGCCCGCTGACGGGCGGTCCGGGTTGCGGTCCGGGTGACGGGCTTGGGGGCGGAGGGTTGAACGAGCCGCCGTCACCTCCTCCGCACGCAATCAATGTCGTCAGCAGCAAGGCGCCGAGCAGCAGACGCGCCCGGCCATGGTTGGTCTGGTTCATTGGCCGCGATAGTGGCCAGCGCGACTTCCCCGCGCAAGCCCGATGCGATCGACGGTCGCAAGTCGGCGACGACTCACGATCAACGCGCCCGGGCTTTTCGCCTTGTTTATCCGAGGGACTTATCGACCCAAGGAAATTTGTATGAAAATTGTCATGCGATGGCTGCGCGTGACATGGACGACGGCGCGATCCGGGCTTGTAGTTCCTTCATCTGAATATCGGATTCGACAGCAGGAACTTGATGGCCTCGGCGCGGGGTTCGTTGATCGGCTCGTCCGGGAACGATGCGAGGATCTTCTCGCTACGTTCCCGGGCGCCCGCCTTGAATTCCGGATGCGTGAAGATGTAGAGATCGTTGCGCCGGATGCCGCGCACGACGCGCTCGCCGCACTCCACCGGGTCCATCCACAGCTCGCTCGTCGGACGCTGCGCGAGATTCTTCTCGAACTCTTCGAGACCGGTGTCTTTCTTGTATTTCTCCGGGCGCAGCTTGCCTAGCTCGCGGATGTTCGACTGCACGGGCCCCGGGCAGAACGCCGACACGCCGATGTTCGCCGGCGCAAGCTCGCCCGCCAGGCATTCGGACAGCCCGACCATCGCGGACTTCGCGGTGATGTAGATGGAACAGTTGGGGATCGGCACGATCGCGGCCATCGACGAAGTATTCACGATGTGGCCGCCCTCCCCGTGCGCGCGGATGCGCGGCAGGATCGTGAGGATGCCGTTGACGACGCCGCCGATCATCACGTCGAGGCCCCAGTCCCAGTCGTCGAATCTCGTCTTGTCGATCGTCCCTAACAATCCGAGGCCGGCGTTGTTGACGAGCACGTGGATCTTGCCGAACGCTTTCTCCGCCTTGTCGGCGGCGCGCGCGTACGCCTTTCTGTTCGTGACATCGAGCTTGATCGTGCGCACCCTGCGGCCGAGCTTCTGCGAGAGGAACCAGGCCTTGGCATCGTTGAGGTGATCGTCGCGCACGTCGGCGATCACGACCTTCATGCCGGCCGCCACCATCGCCTTCGCAATGCCGAGACCGATGCCGCTCGCGCCGCCGGTCACGAACGCTACCTTGCCTTCGAGGTCCTGCATGATTTGCTCCTGCCGGAAAAATCAGGGCGCGGCTGTTGCCAGCCGCGCCCCATTCTCACCCTTGTTGCCCTTGTCCTAATTGAAGTTGCGCGTGAACTGCACGTACCACTCGCGCGGCGCACCCGGCTGACCTTCCAGTGACGGCTGACCGAATGCGGTCAGGTCGAACTTGTTGAGGAAGTACTCCTCGTCGGTCAGGTTGGTCGCGCCGATGGCCACGCGCCAGTTGTCCTCGGGACTCGCCCACTCGATGCGCGCGTTCAGCAGTTCATAAGACTGCGCGCACTGATCCTCCACGCTCGTGTCGATGAGGGTGACCGACACGTTGGTGCGGATCTGCGTGCAGATCTTCGTCTGCCCGTAGTAGTCGAAGCGCGGCGTGATCGAACCGGTGTCGCCGATGTTGAATCGGTAAGAGAACGAAGTGCTCCAGTTGTCCGACGGCACGTAGATCGGATTGTCGTTCAGGATCTCCGTGACGTTCGGATTGCCCAGTACCCCGGGGTTGTCCCACTCGTCGCCCGAGAAATCGGTGTAGCCGTACTGCGCGCTGATCATCATTCCTTCGATCGGCGCGAACTGCACCTCGAGCTCCGCTCCCTGAATCGTGGCCGGAATGTTCTGGTAGAAAGTCCGCGAGACGGTCGACACGCACTGGTTGCCCAAGGTGTCTTCGATCGGCGTGCCGGTCGCCGGCGGGATCGTGTTGTAGACATACGGCGGCCCGCCCGGCAGCAAGGTGCACTCGGTGCCACCCACCGGCAGGATGCGCTGGTTGTAGTCGACGTAGAACGCCGCGAGGTTCAGGCGAACGCGGTTGTCCGCGAAGTCGCTCTTGAAGCCGATCTCGTACGACGTCGCTTCTTCTCCATCCACCGGCACGAACTGCGTCGGCTGGAACGGCCGCGGATTGAAGGCCTGGGGCCGGTAGCTCGTGGCCGCGGACGCGTAGATCATCATGCCGTCCGTGAGCTTGAAGTCGATGCCCGCCTTCCAGTCGAAGTGACTCTCATCGGTGTCGAGCGTCGTCACGACGATGGAGTTGTCGAAGTCCTCGTCCTTCTGGTCGGTCGAATAACGCACGCCGGCGCTCAGCGACACCCTGTCGCTCAGGCGCCAGACGGTATGCGCGAAGGCCGACAGGTTCTCCGATTCCGTGGTGTTCTGGCCATTGACCAGCAGCGCGTTCGGAACGAAGGCCGGAATCGACACCTGCTGCGAATTGGTGAACTCGCCCTGGTACCAGAACGCGCCGATCGTCCAGTCGAGCATGTCGCCGGCCGTGCTCGAGAAGCGCGCCTCGAGGGTCCTGGCTTCCACGTCCTGGATGCCATCCACGAGCTGCAGGCTGTACGGCGACTGGTCCGTGTCGGTGGCGAAGGCGCCATCGAACCTGGAGTACGACCCGATCAACTCGAGCAGCGAGTTCTCGGAGAAGCGGATGTTGGCCTTCGCGCTGAACGCGGATTGTTCGAACGACGTCTGCGGGTTCGTGGTGAAACCCGTCACCGGGTCCTGGTAGGTCGCGTAACTCGTGTAGATGTTTTCCGGCACGAACCGCTCGTCGAACGGCACGCCGGTGCGTGCCTCCTGCGCGTTGCTCCAGAAATTGAACGGCACCGGGAGCTGTCCGGCGAACGGCGAAGTGGACGTGGTCGGGATGCGGCCGATGTGCACCAGCGTATCGGCGCGCGCCTCGGACGTGTCGTTGATGTACTCGCCCGTGAAGGTGAGATCGAAGTTGTCGCTGGGCGCGAAGCGGATCGCCGCGCGCGCGCCGGAGACGTCCTGGCCGCCCTGCGTGCCGACCTTGCAGTTCCCCGCGCGGTTGCGCGTGCGCGTCGGAATCGCGAACGCGTTGTCCGCCGCGCTTCCGGGCGCGACGACGTCCGGCAATGTGTCCGCGTCGTCGCCGTCGGCCGCGAGGCCGTCGCCGTGACCGGCGAGCAGCGGGTGACGGCAGGCGAAGTCATACACGGTCTGGTAGCCGTCGCGCTTCTTCGCCACGCCGGCCACGCGCGCGAACACGGTATCCGACAGCTTGAAGTCGTAACTGGCGCGCACGTCGATGCGGTTGAAGTCGCCGTACGTCACGGAGATCGAGCCCGTGTCGTCGCCCTGCGGCGCCTTGCTGATGTAGCGGATGGCGCCGCCGATCGAGCCGCGGCCGAACAGCGTGCCCTGCGGACCACGCAGCACTTCGACGCGCTCGAGGTCCATGAGGTCCACGCTCGAGGCGAACGTCACCGGGTGCAAGACGTCGTCGAAGTAGATAGCCACGCCCGGCTCGAACTCGGGCAGGAAGTCGTATTGGCCGATGCCGCGGATGTAGGCGCTCATCGAGGCGCCGAAGGCCGCCTGCGCCGGGCGCAGGCTCGCGTTCGGGACCGTGTACGCGACTTCGTATGCGTTCTGGAATCCGCGCGATTGCAGCTCCTCGGCGGTGACCGCGGTGATCGCGATCGGCGTTTCCTGCAGCCTCTCTTCCTTGAAGCGCGCGGTGACCACGATTTCATCGAGGCCCGTGGTCTCCTGCTGCTGTGCACCCTGCGCCGCGGCGGGGGCGATATCGAGCCCGCAGGCCGCCGCGATCGCGACCGAGAGCAAACTACGTGAGAATACGGAGGGCGGTCGTACTGATTTCTTTTCAACGCCAATGGGCTGGTTCATTGCGAATTCCCCTGAGCCGGTTGATATGGCAGCTGTATGGGAGCTCGCGGCGTCGATGCATCATCGCCACACCTCCCCCCTTGCGCCGATCAAAAACCTTTCGGTCAATAGTGACTCCACCCACGCCGCATGGGGGATCGACTGACCGGGAAATCCCTTGGGGAGCGGTAGTTGTCCGTTATGATTCACGGGCATGCAACTCAACCGCTTCGATTTGAACCTGCTCGTTGCGCTCGATGCGCTGCTGCGTGAACGGAACGTCACGCGCGCGGCGGAACGTGTGTTCGTTTCACAACCGGCGATGAGCGCGGCGCTCCACAAACTACGCGAGTACTTCAACGATCCGCTGCTGGTGCGCGTCGGCCGCGAAATGGAGCTCACGCCGCGCGGCATCGCGCTGGTCGAGCCCGTGCGCGAGGCGCTGCTGCGCATCCAGGTGATGCTCGGCACCCAGCCGGTCTTCGATCCGAAGACCGCGCGGCGCGAATTCACCGTGATCATGTCCGAGGAGGCAGTGCCGGGCGTGCTGCCCTCGCTGCTGCGCACGCTGGCTACCGAGGCGCCGGAGCTCGACCTGCACATCGAGATGATTTCGCCGACCGCGCTCTCGCGACTCGAATACGGCGAAGCGGACCTGTGCCTGTGTCTCGAGAACCTGCAGTTGTTCGATCTGCGCGCGTACCCGGACAGCATCCGCACGACGCCGTTGCGCCCGGTCAGATGGGTGTGTGTCGTGAGCGAGGATCATCCGGTGGTCGGTGAATCGCTCACGGTCGAGCAATACACGGGGCTGCGGCACTTGTTTGGCCGTCCGGGCGGTTACACGGGCAGCGCGGACCAGCTCGTGCGCAACCTGCTCAACATCGACATCAAGGTGCACATGACGCTGCCGAGCCTGCTGCAGCTGCCGCTGGCACTGGTCGGGTCGACGCTCGCCGCGACGATGCCCGAACGGGTCGCGCAGCTCTATTCGAAGGCGCTGCCGATCCGCATCCTGCCCCTGCCGTTCGAAGTGCCGCGCACGCAGGAAGTACTGCTGTGGCACAAGCGGCACGAGACCGATCCGGCGCACGCGTGGCTGCGCGAGCTCATCGCGAAGCTCGCCCAGGAAAGTTAGGGAGGAAGGTCGAAATCTGGGACAGATCTGTTTATCGACGATGATTCTTATCGTCGATAAATAAGTCCGTCCCCGAATATTCAGGCCGCCGGCAAGGCGTCCGGGAAGACCGGCGCCGCGGTGACGCGGCCCTTGAAATCCAGCCAGCGGTGGTTCGCGTAGTCGTAGATCTTGCAGGCGCGAACCGTCGCCCAGTAACGCTTCCACGTCAGCACGTATACGCGCGCCAGCTGCGGCACCGCGTTCTTGAGCGCGGTCTGCGCCTCGCGCAGGCGATACAACGGCACACCCGTGTTCACGTGATGCGCGCCATGCTCGAGAATGTCGTGCAGGATCTGGCCCATGCGCTTCGGCACGACCACGTTCACGGTGGTGGTGATGAAGCCCAGGCGCTTCTGCCACTCGTCGCGCTTGTCGAACCAGGCGACTTCGGGATGCGTGTGCTGCACGTAGATCACGAAACCCATGATGCAGTTGAACGCGAGGAACGGCAGCACGAAGCCGCCGAGCAGCGTCCAGGTGATCGAATGGTTGTCGTAGATGGCCCAGAGCACCAGCGCCGTGATCCAGATGGCGCCGACGCTCAGCACCAGTAGATTGTCCCACCAGAAGATCGCGCGGCGCACCCCGACGTGTTTCTTGGTCGGCAGGATCAGCTTCTTCCACCACATCTCGATGAGGTAATACAGACCCTGTCCGAAGCCCGAGCGGTAGATACGCTCCAGGACGCGTCGCGTCTTCGAGGCGTTCGCCCACTCCTCGGCCGACATCGGGACCCAGACCTGGTCGCGGCCCTTGAGATTCGTGAAACCGTGATGCGCCACGTTGTGGCCGACATCCCAGAGCGAGAACGGCGTGAGCGACGGCAGGAAGGCGATGCGGCCGATCACCTTGTTGAGCCAGTCGTACTTCGTATAACTACCGTGGCAGGCATCGTGCCCGATCACGAACAGGCGCGCGATCGCGATCGATCCCGGGATGACCATCAGGGCCTTGGCCCACCAGGCATCGAAGTAGCAAGCGCCGGCGATGCACGCTCCCAGGAAAGCGAGATCGGCCAACAAACGCAGCACGGGAACGAAGGAATCGCGGCGCAGGTATTCCTGCATGACAACGCGAACGGTCTTGCGCGCATCGCTACGCGCGGCATCACTCGGGGTGGGGGTCGGCATAGGGCGACAAGCCTATACGATTCAAGCCCTTTGACCAAATTCTTCGGTGTCATTTTCGACCTGCGTCGCAGGCGGGTACCGGGCTCCTGAGACCTTCCCCGGCGCCATGAGCGCATCGAGCTTTTCGATCGTTGCGACGGCCAGACGGACGCCCCCCGCAGCAAAGTTCTCGACCAGGTGTTCCTCGCGCGTCGTGCCCGGAATGACCAGTGTTGCGGCGTCCCGATTGAGGATCCAGGCCAGCGCGAGCTGGGCGCACGTGACCCCGACTTCGGCGGCGATGACCCCGATCGCCGGGAGCAGCCGAGCGTTTTCCTCGAAGTTCGGGCTCTGGAAGCGCGGCATGCCGCGCCGCAGGTCGCCCTCGCCGAAATCGGCGGGCGAACGTTGCTTTCCTGCGAGAAACCCTCGCCCCAGTGGGCTGAACGCGACGAAGCTGATGCCGAGCTCGCGGCACGCGGCGAGAGTCGCGATCTCGGGATTGCGTGTCCACAGCGAATACTCCGATTGCAGCGCGGCGATCGGGTGAACCGCATGCGCGCGCCGGAGCGTCGCGGCCGACACCTCCGACACTCCGATCGCGCGGATCTTGCCCTCCGACACCAGCGCGGCCATCGCGCCGATGGATTCTTCGATGGGGACCCGTTGGTCCCAGCGATGCAGGTAGTACAGATCGATGCACTCGGTGCGCAGGCTGCGCAGCGACTGCTCGCAGATTTCGCGAATGGCCTCGGGGCGGCCGTCCATCGCGCGCTTGCCGTCGCGACCGAACAGGCCGCACTTGCTCGCGACGATCACATTCGACGGGCGATTCGCGAGCACTTCGCCGACCAGCGCCTCGTTGATGCCGAAGCCATAGAGCGCGGCGGTATCGAAATGCGTGATGCCGAGGTCGAGTGCGCGCCGGAGCACGCGCTCGGCGACGTCGCGCGGCTGCGGCGGACCATAGGCATGCGACAGATTCATGCAGCCGAACCCGACCGCGGTGACTTCGTAAGGACCGAGCTTGCGGGTCAGCATGGGCTCATCCGAAAAAGTATGGGGGCAGCCCCCGTTTCCCAGCGAAAGGGGTCGGGCCTCGCCACCAACCATTGAGATAAAGATGTGATGCACATGAGGACTGACCCCTTTTGCTAGGAAACGGGGGCTGCCCCCAATCTTGGGAACACGCGGCGGATGTTGCCTTCGAAGATCTTCTGCTTGTCCGCGGCCGACAGCGACGAGCCATCGATGTATTTCTTCGTGTCGTCGTAATAGTGCCCCGTCTCGGGATCGATGCCGCGCACGGCACCCACCATCTCCGAGGCGAACAGGATGTTGTCGATGGGCACGACCTTCAGCAGCAGGTCGATACCCGGCTGGTGATAGACACAGGTGTCGAAGAACACGTTGTCACGCATGAGCTCGGGCAGCGGCGGACGCTTCTGATCCTGGGCGATTCCGCGGAAGCGGCCCCAGTGGAACGGCACCGCGCCGCCGCCGTGCGGAATGATGAAGCGCAACGTCGGAAAATCCTTGAACAGGTCCGACATCATGAGCTGCATGAACGCCACGGTGTCCGCCGACAGGTAGTAAGAACCCGTGGTGTGGAATGCCGGGTTGCACGCCTGGCTCACGTGGATCATCGCCGGCACGTCGAGTTCGCAGAGCTTCTCGTACACCGGGTACCACCACTTGTCCGTCAGCGGCGGTTCGGAGAACTTTCCGCCCGATGGATCGGGATTCAGGTTGCAGCCGACGAATCCGAACTTCTCCACGCAACGGACGAGCTCGGGAATCACGCCGCGCGGATCCGCGCCCGGTGACTGCGGCAGCTGGCACACGCCGACGAAATTCTCGGGATACAACTGGCACACGCGGTGGATGAGCTCGTTGCAGTGCTCGGTCCAGTATCTGCTCGTCGTCTCGTTGCCGACGTGGTGGCCCATCGCGCTCGCTCGCGGCGAAAAGACGGTCACGTCGGTGCCGCGCGAGCGCTGCAGCTCGAGCTGGGCGTTCTCGAGCGAGTCGCGGATCTGGTCGTCGCTGATCGTGACGCCGCCTTTCGCGGGCACGAGCCCCGGAGTCTTCAGCGCCTCGGTCTGTTGCTTGCGCCAGGCGGTGAGCGGTTCGGGTGCGGTCGTGTAGTGCCCGTGGCAATCAATGATCATCGAATGTCCTCTTGTTCAATGAGCCGCGGAGACTGGCTCCGCGGCCCCTCATGACGCGGGAAGTCAGTCCGGATGCCTCACTACTCTCTCGCCGCCGCCGCGAGGTACTCGTCGGCGCGTTCGCGCCAGGCGCGCCGCTCCAGCGGTTCCGCGAACGCACCATTCGCGCGCAATTTCGCGACCGAGTCCTGACGCGTCGCGATGGCCGCGGCCATGGTGCCCCGCACCGCAGACGCATCGATCATCTGGGCGCTGGCGCGCATCTCCTCCGCGCGGCGCTTGCCGTGCTGGATCACGCGCGAGAACAGGTAGTCGCCCTGCTGTTCCCAGTCGAATTGCGGATAGGTCTCCTCGAGCGACGCGAGCACCTGGGCCTCGACGCCCAATGCACGTGCGGCCGTGAAACTCTCGACGACCAGCGACTCGAGGCCCTTGATGATCACGCTGCGACACAACTTGATCGCGGAGGCCACGCCGTATTCCGGCGAAGCAACCTCCACCGAAAAACCGAGCGAACTCAGCAGCGCTGCGCCCTCCTTCGCATGCGGTCCGCCCAGCAGCATCGGCACGCGGATGCCGTGCGGCGGCACGGACGTCATCACGGCGGCTTCGATGTATCGCCCACCCGCGGCCGCGACGAGCGACGCGCACTCCATCTTGGTGGCCGGCGATGCGGAATTGAGATCCAACACCCACTTGCCGGCGAGGGTGCCCGCGGCGACGGAGCGCGCCGCGACCAGCGTCTGCTCGGCGGTCACCGCGCTGAAGACGAGATCGCAACTCTCCGGCAGGCCCGCCGCATCCGCGAGCGGCTCGACGCGTTGCGCGGCGGCGTGCTTCCGCATGGCTTCGCCGGCCGCGGCCTGGTGCAGCAGCAGGTCGAAAGTAGATAGCTTGCACGCGCCGTCGCGCTCACGCAGGTCCGTCGCGAACCGCTGGCCGACTTCACCGAATCCGAGGAATCCGATCCGGGGTGTGCTCATGATCAGCTCCAGTACATGCGCGTCGGATTATCGACGAGGATGCGCGCGCGGACCGCCGGGTCCGGGCAGATCTCGCCCAACAAGTCGACCAGCTCGCCGTCGTTCGGCATGTCCTTCGTGATGTTCGGATGCGGCCAGTCCGTGCCCCACAGCAGCCGGCCCGGATCGATCTCGACCAGCGCCTGCGCGAACGGCACCGCGTCGCGGAACGGCCGCCTGCCCACCGACACGCGCTCCGCGCCACAGATCTTGATCCACGCCAGCGGATTTCTCCGGAACAGCGTCAGCAGCGATTGGAACGGCTCCTGCGCGAGACCATCCGCGGCCTTCACTCGCCCCATGTGATCGATGACGAACGGCACGTCGATGCGCGCGAGCAGTTCGCGCTGCTCGAGGAGATCGCCGGCGTCGAAGTGCAGCACGATGTGCCAGCCCAGTGGTTTGATGCGCGCCAGCAGTCGGTAGAACACCGCGAGGTCCGGCACGCCGCCCAGGTGTTTGACGAAATTGAAGCGGATGCCACGAATTCCGCCCGCGTGCAAACGTTCGAGCTCGCGGTCCGTGACCGAGTCCTCGACCACCGCCACGCCGCGGTAAAGACCGCCGCTCGACGCGATGGCATCGAGCGTCACGTCCATTTCGCTGCCGTGGCAGCTCGCATGCACGATCACCGCGCGGCTGATCCCGAGATGCGCGTGCAGCCTGCGCAGGTGCTCGACCGGCGCATCGGGCGGCGTGTAGCTGCGGTCCGCGGCATACGGAAACTTCGCGGCCGGACCGAATACGTGGCAGTGCGCGTCGCAGGCGCCCGGCGGTAGTTCGATTCCCGGCTTGACGGGATTCGGATCGGGAGGCAGGCAGGACTTGTCGGGGTCGCGGGCCATCGGTGTGCTCATTTCACGTCGTCGGCCGATTCGTAGTATTTCAGACCGGCCGCCGCGAGCTTGCCGCGCATGTCGTAGATGTCGAGCCCGAGCTCACCGGCGGCGAGCCGCTTGCGCTTGGACGTCTCGTTGTCTTCGCGCGTCTTCGCGGCGGCGGCGACTTCCATCGCCTTTGCGGCCGGCACGACCACGACGCCGTCGTCGTCGCCCACGATGACGTCGCCGGGATTCACTTCCGCGCCCGCGCAAACGACCGGAACGTTGACCGAGCCCACGTTCGCCTTGACCGTACCCTTCGCGTGCACGGCCTTCGACCAGACGGGAAAGTTCATCGCCGCGAGCTCCGCGATATCACGAACGCCGGCATCGATGACGAGACCCTTGCCGCCGCGCGCGCGGAACGAGGTCGCGAGCAGATCGCCGAACATGCCGTGGTCGTCCGGCGCGGAAAGCGCCATCACGACGACGTCGCCTTCGCGAATCAGTTCGGCCGCCACGTGCAGCATCCAGTTGTCACCGGGATGTTCGTAGACGGTGAGCGCGGTGCCGCACACACGCGCTCCCGTGTAGACAGGCCGCATGTACGGCGCGAGCAGGCCCTTGCGCCCCATCGCCTCGTGGATCGTGGCGACGCCGAACTGGCCGAGCGCGGCCACCGCCTCGGCGGGTGCGCGCTCGATGTTGCGGATCGCGATTCCGGATTTCCCGATCATGTGCCTGATTTCCATGTGTCCGCGGGAATCATCACCTCGCCGCGCATGATGAGCCGCGCGGTGCGCAGCAGAGAAGCGCTCGCCACTTCCGCTGGATTCGCGGCGTCCATCGTGAGCGTGACGGTGAATTCGCCCGTGGGATGCTGAACCGAAAACGCCTTGCGCGCGCCCGGCGGCACCTGCGCGACGCTGTTCGCGACCGTGCCCGACGTGACGGCCGCCGTCGCGACCGTCACCGCGCCGAGCACGCCCACCGCCGAATGACAATCGTGCGGGATGAAAGTGCGGGTAGTTATATGGCCGGCCCCACTCCCATCGGCGGAGCGCGGAGGCGCGACCAGGCACATCTTCGGCACGACCTTTTTCGCGACGTCGCCGAGTTTCATCGCGGGTCCGGCCTGCAGCCGGATCGACTCGATGCGCTGCTTGAGTGCGGCGTTCTTGTTGAGATCGTCGCGCGACTCGTACCCCGTCACGTCGAGATCCTGCGCGCGCATGACCACGACGGGCATGCCGTTGTCGATGCACGTGACCTCGATACCGTCGAAGCTGTCGACGAGATTTCCGGTCGGGAACAACGCGCCGCACACCGAGCCTGCGGTATCGACAAAGCTGATGTTCACGGGCGATGCGGTGCCCGGAACGCCGTCGATTCGCGCCGTACCCGAATATTCCATGCGCCCATCGGGCGTCTGAACTTCGATGTCGGACAACGTACCAGTGTTGAGAGTCAGCACGCGCAGCGTAGTCGTGCCCTGCTTCGCCTGAACCAGGCCGCTCTCGATCGCGAACGGCACGACAGCGGCCAGCATGTTGCCGCAGTTGGGAGTGGTATCCACCTGGGCTTCGCGCATCGATACCTGCGCGAACAGGAATTCGAGGTCGACACCGTCACTCTTGCCCGGCGCGACGATGCCGACCTTGCTCGTCAGCGGATCCGCACCGCCGAGCCCGTCGATCTGCCGCGCATCGGGAGAACCCATGACCGCGAGCAGCACCCGGTCGCGCGTCGGAACATCGGCAGGCAGATCGCCGGCGCGAAAGAAGGGACCGCGCGACGTGCCGCCGCGCATGAAAAAACAAGGGATCGGTCGCTGCTTCGACATGTTCGCTGCATATAGTAACAGCGCCGCCGCCTCTGCCCGATTGCACTCGGAATCGAGGGGGACATTCCGTCACGATCGAGCCAGCAGCGCCGATCCCTTTCTCAGATGGACATCCTCAGAAGTTCAACGTCGCGCTGAGCGCAACCGTGCGCGGCCGTGCGTAGATGATCTCCGCGTAGCCGGACGCCGTGGTGAGCGACGAAGTTCCCGCCACCGGGTAGAGCTCGTCCGTGAGGTTGTTGCCGCTCAGCACGAAGCGCCACTTGCCGTCGCCAGACGACAACGCGAACGAGGCATTCACGAGAGTGACGGCATCGTTCTGCGCGACCTCGA
Source organism: Pseudomonadota bacterium (assembly GCA_023433515.1). Taxonomy (GTDB): domain Bacteria; phylum Pseudomonadota; class Gammaproteobacteria; order Steroidobacterales; family Steroidobacteraceae; genus CADEED01. The sequence continues at coordinate 33,195 of JAEZCN010000080.1, read as the reverse complement.
CGGAATTGCCCGCGTCGAAGAACTGCGAGTCGGTGTAACTCACGTCGATGCGCGGCGTGAGATCCCAGTTCGACGCAACGTGGAACTCATAGGACATGCCGAGATGCCCCTGCCATTCCGGCGTGAACGGCAGCCGGCTGTTCAGCGTGGCCGTCGCGGTCGGTGTAACGGGTCCGAACGGCGGCGGCGGCGTGATCTCGTCGAACTTCGAGTCGAGATAACCGAGGCTCGCGTCCAGGCGGAACTCCGGCACCGGCACGTACTCGAGTTCGACCTCGGCGCCGTCGATCGAGGCCACACCCGCGTTGAACAGCAGCGGCACCACGCCCAACCGGTACGTCATCTGGATGTCGTCGTAGTCGGTCGTGAACACCGCGACGTTGAGGCGCAGCGTGTCCGTGGGGTCGAGTTTGAATCCGAGCTCGAAGGTCTCCGCGGTCTCGGCGCCGAACGAGATCGGCGCGTTGCTCGGCGGCGCGGCGTTGTAGCGCTGGTTGAAGCCACCGCTCTTGAAGCCTTCCGCCCAGCTCAGGTACGTCATCACTTGTTCATTGAAGCGGTACTGCGCGCTCGCCGACTTGGTGGTCGAGGAGAACTCACGCTCGAAGCGGTTCGTGGTGAGGAACAGGCAGCCCGTCTGGGTCGGCGGCGGACCCGCGAACGGACACAGCGCGGTCGGAATCGCCGGCTCCGGCGCGCTCGCCGGCGACACGTTGAACATGATCGACTGCAGCCCCTTGGTCTCCTTCGTGTAACGCACACCGGCGCTGACACTGAAGGCATCCGTGAGCTTGAAGGTCCACTCCGTGAACGCGGCGCGCGCCGTGGCGTCCATCGACACGCGCTGCGTGTCGTAGGAGGTTCCGGGATTGCCCAGCGGCACGAGCAGTCGGTCGAACGAATCCTCGTCGAAGTAGTAAGCACCGACCACGCCGTCCACGCGCGAGGTGTCGATGACCGCCTGAAGTTCCTGGCTGAACTGCTCGCTCTCGCTGTCGTAATTGGTGTGCAGGATCAGCAGCGGCGTGTTGTCGGCGTCGCGCGTGCCGGTCCACTCGAGCTTGCGCTTCGCGGTGATGGACTTGAAGGACAACGTGTCGTTGACCTTCCAGTCGGCGATCAGCGATCCACCCACGTTTTCCAGCGTGCTCGACGCCGTGTACGTGCCGCCGTTCGTGAAGGGACCGAGGGCCTGCGCATCGTTGCCGCAACGCGGATCGGCGAGCGGACCGACGAGCAACGGCGGCGGCATCGGATCCAGCATGTTCGGGCAGCCCGCGGCCTGGCTGGCCGCGCCGACGAACGTCTGCGCTTCGTTGATTGACTGGAACACGAACGGCGAACCGTTCTCGTCTTCCTTCGTGTAGTCGCCGCGCAAGGTGAGCGAGAAATTGTCGCTCGGCTTCCAGCGCAGGCCGATCTGGCCGGTGTACATGTCCTCGTCGCCGAGATCCTTGCCGTCGAACACACGCTTGACGTAGCCGTCACGCTGGCGGGCACCCACGGCGACGCGGGCGGCAAAGGTTTCACCCATCGGAATGTCGAAGGCGCCGAACGCCTCGCGCAGGTTGTCCTGCCCGACGCCGACGCGCACCGTGTTGCCGGCGTCATCGCCCGGCGCATTCGTCGTGAGCAGCACCGCGCCGCCGATCGTATTGCGGCCGAACAGCGTGCCCTGCGGTCCGCGCAGGATCTGCACGCTCGCGATGTCACGAAAGTCCATCGCGCCGCCGACCGCGCGGCCCATGTACACGTCGTCGATGTAGATGCCGACGCCCGGGTCCACCGCCGGCGTCGCGTCCGTCTGGCCGATGCCGCGGATGAACACCTGCGCCGCGGAGTTGTTGCCGGTCAGCGTTCCGTAACTGTGGAACTGCAGGTTCGGCGCGACCTTGTCCAGGTCCGTGGTGCCGACTATCTGCTGTCGTTCGAGCGCCGCGGCGCTGAGCGCCGTGACGGCGACCGGCGTGTCCTGCAGGGACTCCGCGCGGCGGCGCGCGGTGACCATGATCTCGTCGAGCGTCTCCGCGTCCACCGCCTGCGATCCACCCGCGGGCTGTTGCGCCAGCGCGATGTTCGAGATGGCGAGCGTCGCGAGTCCGCAGACGGCCAGCATGTGTGTATGTGAACGTCGTGAAATTGCCAGTCGTACCTGGCGCGTAAGGTCAAACATGTCGATCCTCCCCCATCGGAATGTTTGTATGTAGTACATACTATTTGCATTGCTAGCAAAGTTGCAAGCGAGTAGATTTCGCGACCTGTTCCAAAGCGCTGGAAGACAAATGCCGCGAAACGCCACGGTAAAGAAAGCCAGGCACCTCGATCTGGCGGACGGCCCCGAGCTCATGTTCCAGGAGCTGGACGGATTGCTTGGCTACCAGATGCGTCGCGCCCAGGGCGCCATGCATCGTGATTACATGGCGACGCTTACCGGGCTCGACCTCACCCAGAAGCAGGCCGCCACTCTCTGGCTCATCAACGCCAATCCCGGCGTCTCGCAGGTGTCGGTCGCCTCCGCCCTCGGCATGGACCGGGCGACGATGATGGCCGTAATCGACCGCCTCGAGGAGCGCGGCGTCGTCATCCGCAAGCGCTCGGAAGTCGACCGGCGCAAGCAGGAGCTCTATCTGACGCCGGCCGGCCAGCAGATGCTGCGCAAGGCCAAGACGCGCATCGCGGCGCATGAATCGAGATTCAAGGCGCTTTTCAGGCCGGCGGAGCTGGCTTCCTTCGTCGACGCGCTCAAGAAAATCCAGTCCCTGGGCTGAACATGAGCGTCCAATTCGAGAAGCGCGACGCGATTGCCGTCGCCATCGTCGATCGTCCCCCCGTCAATGCCATCGACTCGAGCGTGCGCGCCGGGTTGCTGGCTGCCGTGAAGCAGGCGGAAGCCGATTCGTCCATCCGCGCACTGGTCGTCGCATGCCGAGGCCGCACCTTCATGTCCGGCGCGGATCTTTCCGAGCTCGGCTCGGAGATCCAGCCGCCCACCTACCCAGAGACGCTCGCCGCGCTCGAAAACTGCGCGATCCCGGTGATCGCCGCGTTGCACGGCACGGCGCTCGGTGGCGGGCTCGAGATCGCGATGGCCTGTCATTATCGCGGTGCAACACGCGATGCGCGCATGGGCATGCCGGAGATCACGCTCGGCATCCTGCCCGGCGCCGGCGGCACGCAACGTCTTCCCCGGCTGGTGGGCAGCGAGCAGGCGCTCGAACTACTGCTCAAGGGGGCGCCCATCGCCGCGCCGGCCGCGCTCGAGATGGGCCTCATCGACCAAGTCTTCGACGGTGACGCGCTTGCCGGCGGAGTCGCAATGGCGCACGAGCTCATTGCGGCGCAGGCCAAGGCACGCCCCACCCGCTCGCTGCCGGTCCGGGGCCATCCGCTCGACGACGCCGCAATCGACGCGATCCTGCAGCGTCATGCGCGCGCCCTGAAGGGCCGTACGACGCAGCATGTAATCGTTGCCAGCATTCGCGCCGCTTCGACACAATCGTTCGACGACGGCCTGCGCCTCGAAGCGAAGCTGTCGGCCGAATCGCTGCTGACGACCGAGTCGCGCGCGCTGCGCCACGTCTTCTTCGCGGAACGCGAATGCGGTCGCATTCCCGGCCTCACCTCGAACGACAAGGCGCCCGAGATCAAGCGCGCCGCCGTAATCGGCGCGGGCACCATGGGCAGCGGAATCGCGATGTCGCTCGCGGATGCCGGCATCCCGACGGCGCTGATCGAACAGAATTCATCGGCGCTCGAACGTGGACTCAAGAGCATCCGCGACAACTACGAGGTCTCGCTCAAGCGCGGCCGCATCGACGCTGCGACCCTGCAGTCGCGCCTCGCGCTGATCCAGGGGTCCATCGACGCAGGTGCGGCCCGCGGGACCGATCTCGTCATCGAAGCCGTGTTCGAGGACTTCGAGCTCAAGCGCGCGGTTCTCGAGAAACTGGACGAGATCATCGCGCCCGGTGCGTTGCTGGCTTCCAACACCTCGAGCCTCTCGCTGACCGCGCTCGCCGCGGCCACGAAACATCCCGGGCGCGTGGTCGGCCTGCACTTCTTCAGTCCGGCGAACATCATGCGCCTGCTCGAGATCGTGCGCGGAGAGCGCACGTCGGACGCCACGCTCGTGGCCGCGCTGGCGCTCGCGAAAAAGCTGCGCAAGATAGGCGTGGTCGCGGGCGACGGCTTCGGCTTCATCGGCAATCGAATGATGCTCGACGGCTACTTCCGCGAGGCCGAACTGATGCTGCTGCAGGGCATCGCACCCGCGCGCATCGACGCGGTGATGGAGAACTTCGGATTCGCGATGGGCCCGAACCGCGTCAACGACATGGCCGGCATCGACGTGGGCACGCGCGTGCGCTCGGAGCTCGCGAAGCGCGAACAACGCGCCGCGCCGTATCACGCCGTCTCCGATGCACTGACCGCGCAGGGCAAGCTCGGCCAGAAGACCGGCCAGGGCATCTATCTGTACACGCCTGGCGATCGCACGCCGCAGCCGAACCCCGAGCTGGACCCGTTCGTGCGGGAACTGGCCACGAGTCACGGCATCGCGCCGCGCGCTGCGTCGGACGAAGAGATCGAGCAACGCTGCGTGTTGTCGCTGATCGTCGTCGGCGCCCGGATTCTCGAGGAAGGCGTCGCCTTCCGCGCGAGCGACATCGACGTGGTGTGGACCTCGGGTTACGGGTTCCCGCGCTGGCGCGGCGGCCCGATGTGTCACGCGGACTCGCTCGGCCTCGATCGCGTGGTGCGACAGGTTGAGAAACTGCAGTCGACGGGTGGCGGCGAATACTGGGCGATCCCGGCGCTGCTGCGCGAGCTCGCCTCCTCCGGCCGCACGTTCGCCGACTGGGACCGCGAGCGGCGTAGTTAGCCGGTCAGGCCGGCGGACTCACGAGCCGGTACGCAAGCCGGCGCGCAGCAGGTCCTTGCGGATCTTGCCCGACGCCGTGCGCGGCAGCTCGTCCACGCGCCGCAGCTGCTTCGGTAGTTTGTAACCGGCGAGCCGCGAGCGGCAGAACGCGAACACTTCGTCGTCCGACACCGTCGCTCCGGGTGCGACGACGATGAACGCCGTGCCGGACTCGCCCCAGCGCGGATCCGGAACGCCGACGACCGCCGCATCGACGATACCGGCATGCCAGCGCAGCACGGACTCCACTTCGGCGGGATAGACATTCTCGCCGCCCGAGATGTACATGTCCTTGAAGCGGTCGACGAGCGTGAAGAATCCGTCTTCGTCGCGGCGCGCGGCGTCGCCGGTGCGCAGCCAGCCATCCACGATGCTCGCTCTCGTCGCCTCTGGATTGCGCCAGTAGCCCGACGTGACGGACGCGCCACGCAGCCACAACTCGCCGACCTCGCCATCGGCCACCTCGCGGCCCTCGGGATCGAGCAACCGAACCTGCATGCCGGCCGCGGGAATCCCCGCGCTTCCCGCCTTTCGCGCGAGCAGCTCGAGGTCGCTCGGCGGCATGCCGAGAATGGTGCCGGCTTCGGACATGCCGTAGCCGTCGGCGCACCGCACGCCATTGTCGATCCACGCGCGCACCGCCTCTCGCGGGTGCGGCGCGCCGCCGGTCTGCAGCGCCTTCAGCCGGCGGAACGGTATCGGATCGAACGCGGAATCGCCGCGGATCCGCTCGGTCATCTGCGGCACGCAGAAGCAATGAGTCACGCCGAGCGCCGCATCGCCCACCGCGACGAGTGTTTCCTCGACCGAGAACTGCGGCGAGATCAGCAACGTGCCGCCCGACTGCAGTACGGTCGTCGCGACGGTGAAGAGTCCCGCGACGTGGAACATCGGCATGTGCGACAGGAACACCGTTTCGCCGCTCACGTCGACCGACAGCGCGAAGTTGCGCGCGCTGGCCGCCGCGTTGCGCTCGGAAACGATGACGGCCTTGGGATGGCCGGTGGTGCCCGAAGTGAACAACAGCGTCACGACGTCGTCCGGGGAATTGCCCGAAGCGCTGATCGAAGTCACGTCACGCGCGAGCTCGCGCTCGAACTGGCCGCCCTCGCCAAGGCTCAGAAAGGCCGCGCCCGGCGCGGCGCGCATCACGCTCGCGACGCCGGCCGAAAATTCATCTTCGAACAGGACGATCTGCGGCTCCGACAGTTCGGCGAGCACCGCCAGCTCCGCGGGGCTCAATCGCCAGTTGAACGGCACCAGCGTCGCGCCGATGCCACGACAGGCGACGACCAGGCACAGGAAATCGATCGAATTGCGCGCCAGCACCGCGACCCGCAGACCACGCGCGCCGCGCGGCGCGCCGATACGGGCAATCGCGGCGCCCATGCGCGCGGCACGATCGGCGAGCGAACCATAAGTCATTCGCATACCCGATCGAAGATCCATGCATGCGACGACTTCCCGTCGCGCTTTCGCGAAATACGCGACGCTTTCGTTCAACACCGACATCACTCTTGAGTTGTTTGTATGTAGTACTTACTATTTCATTGTGCAGGCTATGACGGCGACCCGCAACGGTGCCTGGCACGGAGAATCCGCCGAAAATTCGGACGAGAGGGATAAGCGGTGCGAACCCAGGTTGGAATCATCGGTGCCGGTCCGGCCGGACTCTTTCTCGCACACCTGCTGCATCGATCCGGCGTCGACTGCGTCGTGCTCGAGAATCGCGGCCGCGAATACGTCGAATCGCGCGTGCGCGCCGGCGTGCTCGAACGCATCACCGTGCAGCTCATGCACGAGATCGGCATCGGAGATCGCGTCGATCGCGAAGGACTGGTCCACGCGGGCACCACGCTCGCGGTGAACGGCGAGCCGTTCCACGTGGATTTCGGCGAGTTGCTCGATGGCGCCGCCGTCACCGTGTACGGCCAGTCCGAGGTCATGAAGGACCTGCACTTCTCCGCCGACCGCCTCGGCATTCCGATCCACTACGAAGCGCGGGACGTCACGCCGCACGATCTCGACGGCGCGCGGCCGAAGATCACCTGGCGCTCGCAAGAAGGCGTTCACAGCGTCGAATGCGACTTCATCGCCGGCTGCGACGGTTTCCACGGCGTGAGCCGCGCAAGCATTCCGGCCGATGCCATCGAGGTGTTCGAGCGCACCTATCCGTTCGGGTGGTTAGGCATCCTCGCCGAGGTGCCGCCCTGCAATCACGAGCTCGTCTACGCCAACCACGAGCACGGATTCGCGCTCGCCTCGATGCGGTCGCCGACGCGCAGCCGCTATTACCTGCAGTGCTCGCTCGACGACAAGATCGAGGACTGGAGCGACGAGGCCATCTGGCAGGAGCTCGCCGTTCGCATCGGAGACTCCTTCGCGCCGAAGATCACACGCGGCCCATCGTTCGAGAAATCCATCGCCCCGTTGCGAAGCTTCGTCTGTTCTCCGCTGCGCTACGGCAGGCTGTTCCTCGCGGGCGACGCCGCGCACATCGTCCCGCCGACCGGCGCCAAGGGGCTCAACCTCGCGGTCGCGGACGTGATCGTGCTGGCGCGCGCCCTTGCGGCGTTCTACGCGACCGGAACGAGTCGCGAGATCGACGACTACTCCGCGCGCGCGCTCGACCGCATCTGGAAGGCCGAGCGATTCTCCTGGTGGCTGACACACCTGACGCACCGTTTCCCGCACATGGACGGCTTCGACCGCCAGATGCAGGTGGCGGAGCTGGAATACCTGCGCCAGTCCCGTGCGGCGCAGTCCGTGTTCGCCGAGAATTACGTCGGGTTGCCGCTGAATGCGTGACCCTTTGCGGGCCCGCCCCTTGCACTCGTTGCACTCGAAATCGAATATTCTTCGGCCTTCATCGAGCGCTTCGGCGCACCCGCGTTGCATGCTTCGCTGAACCCCATTGCCGAGAGATCCATGGCCGCACCGCGCGATTACGAATCCATTCCGGGCACCTACGTGTACGACGCCGAACGCGGCCGCGTGGGTTATCACCTCAACATGTTCTGCATGTCGCTCAACGATCCGAAGAATCGCGAGGCTTTCAAGGCGAACGAGACGGCTTATCTCGAACGGTTCCCGCTCACCCCCGAACAGAAGGAAGCCGTCCTGAAGCGCGACTGGTTAGGCATGCTCAAGGTCGGCGGCAACATCTACTACACGATCAAGATCGCGTTCTGCGACGGCCTGACCTTCCAGGACGTGGCCGGCATGATGTGCAGCATGCCCAAGGAGGAGTACGCGAAGATGATGCTGGCCGGCGGTCGTTCCCCCGAGGGCAATCGCTTCAAGGACGAGCAGGCGAAGGAGCAACCCACTCAGGAGAAACCATAATGGCGCGCATCGTCGGCGGCATCGCCTGCTCGCATGTACCCGCCATCGGCGCGGCGCTCGACAAGGGCAACGCCGGCAATCCGTACTGGAAGCCGTACTTCGACGGCACGGTCCAGGCGCGCGAGTGGCTCGCGAAGATCAAGCCCGACGTCGCCATCCTCATCTACAACGATCATGCGAACGCGTTGTCGCTGCAGATGATCCCGACGTTCCTGATGGGCACCGCGTCCGTGTTCCCGATCGCCGATGAAGGCTTCGGACCGCGCCCGGTGCCGACGGTGTACGGGCACTCGAAGCTCGCCTGGCACCTGGTCGAGAACCTCATCCTCGACGAATTCGACATGACGATCGCGAACGAGATGCCGGTGGATCACGGTCTCACCGTGCCGCTGTCCGTCACTTGCGGACAGGTGGCCGAGTGGCCGTTCAAGGTCATCCCGCTATGCGTGAACGTGATCCAGTATCCGCCGCCGACCGGCGTGCGCTGCTTCAAGCTGGGCCAGGCGATCCGCCGCGCGGTCGAGGATTTTCCCGAGGATCTGCGCGTCGTCGTCTACGGCACCGGCGGCATGTCGCACCAGCTGCAGGGCGAACGCGCGGGTCTGGTCAACCAGGAATTCGACGCGATGTTCCTCGAAGGGATGGTGAACGATCCACAGAAGCTCACCCGACTATCTCACACTGAATACATGCGAGAGTCCGGCTCGGAAGGCATCGAGATGGTGATGTGGCTCGCGATGCGCGGCGCGCTCGGTGATAAGGTGCGCGAGGCGTATCGCTTCTATCACGTGCCCACTTCGAACACCGCCGCGGGCCTGCTCTGCCTCGAACCGACGGAGTGATCGAATGAAAATCTGCATCGCGGGACAAGGCGCGTTCGGCGTCAAACACATCGAGGCGGTCCGGAACATTCCGGGCATCGAGATCGCGACGCTCGCGGGCGGCAGTGCCGATTCCACCGCCGAAGTCGCGCAGAAGTACGGCATCCCGCACTGGTCCACGGATCTCGCCGAATGCCTCGCACGACCCGGCGTCGAGGCCGCGATCCTCGCAACACCGACGCAGATGCACGCGAAGCAAGGCGTCCAGTGCATGCGCGCGGGCAAACACGTGCAGATCGAAATACCGATCGCGGACAACCTTCGCGATGCCGAAGAGCTTGCGCGCGTGCAGACGGAAACCGGACTCATCTGCATGGGCGGGCACACGCGCCGCTTCAATCCGAGCCACCAATGGATCCGCAGGAAGATCCTCGCCGGCGAGCTCAAGGTCCAGCAGATGGACGTGCAGACCTATTTCTTCCGCCGCACCAACATGAACGCGCTCGGCAAACCGCGCAGCTGGACCGATCACCTGCTCTGGCACCACGCCTGTCATACGGTGGACCTGTTCCAGTACCAGACCGGCGAGACCGCGAGCGTGGCGCGCGCCATCCAGGGGCCGATGCACCCGGACCTCGGGATCGCCATGGACATGAGCATCCAGATGAAGGTGCCCGGCGGCGCGATCTGCACGCTGTCGCTGTCGTTCAACAATGACGGGCCGCTCGGCACGTTCTTCCGCTACATCTGCGACAACGGGACGTACATCGCACGGTACGACGAGCTCGTCGACGGCAAGAACAACCCCATCGATGTATCGAAGGTCGACGTCTCGATGAACGGCATCGAACTGCAGGATCGCGAGTTCTTCGCGGCCATCCAGGAGAAGCGCGAGCCGAACGCGAGCGTCGCGCAGGTGCTGCCCGCGATGCGCACGCTGGACACGCTGGAGAAGTCGTTGCTCTAATCGGGGGATGAAACACTCCCCGCGACTCCTTCCCCTGCTGCTGGTCACGTTGTTTGGCGTCACCCGCGCCGCAGACCTCGTTCCCGACCGTCCGCACGTCTGCGACGCCTGCGACCACTGGGCCAGGCCACGCGAGCCGTTCAACGTCTTCGGCAATACCTGGTACGTGGGCGGTGGGCTGTCCTCTATCCTCATAACCTCGGACAAGGGACACGTGCTCATCGACGGTGGTCTTCCCCAGTCCGCGCCGACGATCGCCGCCAACATCCAGAAGTTAGGCTTCCGTCTCGAGGACGTGAAGCTGATCCTGAATTCGCACATGCATTACGACCACGCGGGCGGTATCGCTGCACTGCAGCGCGCGAGCGGTGCGCAGGTTGCCGCGAGCCCCGCGGGCAAGCGCGCGCTCGAGAACGGCGGCCCGCTGGAAGACGATCCGCAGTTCGCGTTCGGCCCGGAGCACAACAACTTTCCGGCGGTCGCGAACGTGCGTGAGTTCGCGGACGGAGAAACGCTGAAGGTCGCGGACATCGAGATCACCGCGCATCTCACGCCCGGACATACGCCCGGTGGCACCAGCTGGTCGTGGAAATCCTGCGCAGCCGGCGACTGCAAGACGATCGTCTACGCGGACAGTCTGAACTCGGTGTCCGCACCCGGCTTCCGTTTCTCGGGCGACGAAAGTCACGCGAGCCGTGTCCCCCAATTCGAACAGTCCATCGCCAAGGTCGCCTCCCTGCCCTGCGACATCCTGCTGGCGCCGCACCCCGAACTGATCGATCTCGACGCCAAACTCGCGGCGCTCGCGAATGACGCCAAGCGCAATGTCTTCATCGGCGACGGCCAGGACTGCAAGCGCTACGCCGCCGGAGCCCGCGAACGCCTCGCGAAACGAGTTTCCGAGGAGCGGTGACATCGGCCGCGGACGCGGGTAAGCTTCCATTATAGTGGACGCTATATCCCGTATGCCGGATATCAATTCACGCATCGCCGCGCGGGTCCGCGACCTGCGGGCCGCCGCGGGCTTGTCGCTCGAAGCGCTTGCCACGCGCTGCGACGTGAGCCGTTCGATGATCTCGCTCGTCGAACGCGGCGAAACCAGCCCGACGGCCGTGGTGCTCGAGAAGATAGCCACCGGGCTTGGTGTCACCCTCGCCTCGCTGTTCGACGACAACACGGCGCCGGCCGCTCCCGTATCGAGGCGCACGGACCGCGCGCCCTGGAAGGATCCGCAGTCCGGATACGTGCGCACGAACATCTCCCCGGCCAACTACCCCTCTCCCATCCGCATCGTCGAGGTCGAGTTTCCGGCCGGCGCGAAGGTCGCTTACGAAACCGGCGCGCGCGATCGTGCCGTGGCGCAACAGATCTGGGTGCGCGAGGGTGAGCTCGAGGTGACCGTGGGCAAGGTCACGCACAAGCTGGCGAAGGATGACTGCCTCGCAATGGAGCTCGACGCGCCGGTCACGTTCCGCAACCGCACGAAGAAGCCTGCCCGCTACGTCGTGGTGCTCGCGTCATGAGCTTCACCGTGCGGCAGATTCGCGAGCTGACGCCGCGCGATCTCGAAGGGCTCTGCGACGTGCTCGTCGACTGCGTCGACGGTGGCGCCTCGGTGAGTTTCATGTATCCGATGACGCGGGAGAAAGCGGAGACCTTCTGGCGCGACGTGGGCGCGAGCATCGCGAAGGGGGAGCGCGTACTCGTCGTCGCCGAAGACGAAGACGGCATCATCGGCACGGCCCAGGCCATCTGGGCAACGCCTGAGAATCAGCCGCATCGCGCCGATGTCTCCAAGATGCTCGTCCACCGCCGCGCGCGACGCCGCGGCGTCGGCGCGGCCGTGCTCGCCGCGGCCGAACGCGCCGCCCAGGAAGCCGGTCGCACACTGCTCGTGCTCGACACCGCGAGCGCGGACGCGGAGCGGCTCTACGAACGCAGCGGATGGCAGCGCGTCGGCATCATTCCCAGGTACGCACTGCTGCCGGATGGTCCGTTCTGCCAGACCGTGGTGTTTTACAAGAATCTCGAACCCGCATAACGGATTTGCGCCGTTGACGGCGACTCATCACGTGAACCAAGCTCGACCGGACCTGACTCGCGAGGCCCCCCCGTGAAACGCCGAGACTTCCTCCAGACGCTGGGCGCGGGGTCCGCGCTCGCCGCGCTTCTTCCACTATCCATCCGCGAAACGCTGGCCGCCGCGCTCAACCTGCCCGAGCTCGTCATCACGGAGGTCGAGGTGCTGCGCATCTCCGGCCCACGCGAGAGGACGCGCGGCCCCACGGGCCAGCACCAGGTGAATCCGCTGCACATCTATCCCGACCGGCGCGCGGAGCCCTTCAAGGAGTCTCCCGCGCGCCAGGAAACCTACACCGCGCGGCATCACTATCTACGCATCCGCACGAAGGGTGGCCACGAGGGCATCTACGGTTACGTCGACAGCGAGGCGCTGCCGACCATCCTCGGCCCGTTGCGCCGCCTGCTCATCGGCCAGGACGCGCTCGCGGTCGAGAAACTCTGGGACCAGATGTACCGCTCGAATCGCCACGCTCGCGCGAGCCACTACATGATGGGCATCAGCTACTGCGACAACGCGCTGTGGGACCTGCGCGCGCGTTACCTCGGCATTCCCGTGTTCCGGTTGTTAGGCGGCCCGACGCAGCATCCGGTGCGCGTGTACGGGAGCTGCCTGGGATTCTCGGTCGACCCGCCGCTCGCCGCAAAACGCGCCGCGCAGCTCGAAAAGGAAGGCTTCATCCACCAGAAGTGGTTCCTCGCCTACGGACCCAGCGACGGTCAGAAAGGCATGGATCTCAACGTAGCGCTGATGCGCGAGCTGCGCACGGCGGTGGGCGACGACGTCGAAATCGGCTTCGACGCGTACCAGGGCTGGGATCTGAACTACGCGATCCAGTGGTGCCGCAAGGTGGAGCAATACCGCCCCTGGTTCATCGAGGAAGCATTCCCGATGGCCGACGTCGAAAGCTTCGCCCGCCTGCGGCAATCGACCAGCGTGCCGGTGGCGACCGGCGAGCACTTCTACAATCGCTGGGAAGTGCAGCAGTTCCTGACGGCGGATGCGCTGCACTACGTGCAGGCGGATCCCGAGTGGTGCGGCGGCATCAGCGAGGTCGCGAAGATCTGCCAGCTCGCCTCCGTGCACGGCGTGCGCGTGATGCCCCATTGCCACAACGTGCATGCCGCGCTTGCGATCGTCGCGAGCCAGTCGCCTTCGGTGTGTCCGGCGGGCGAGTTCCTGATCAACCACGTACCCGAGAAGCAGTGGTTCATCAAGGATCCGCTGGTCGCCTTGAACGGCCTCGTGACGCTGCCCGAGAAGCCGGGCTTCGGCATCGAGTTCGACACCGCGAAGATCGAGAAGCAGGAAGTGCTGACGGCGATCTAGCTAGCGCCGGCCGGCCGTCTGCCACTCGTCGAGCTCGTCGGTGAACAGTCCGGCGACGAGCTCGCGCAACCACTTGTTCTTCGGATCGCGCTGGAAGTTGCGATGCCAGTGCAGCTTGAGGTCGATCTTCGGCGTCTGGATCGGCGGCTCGGCGATGCGGATGTTCATGTGCGCCTTGCGCACGAAGATGCCGACCGCGTGCGGCACGGTCACCACGAGATCCGTCTGCGAGATGATGGGCGGGATGCTCATGAAGTGCGGAGTCTCGAGCACCACGCGCCGGTGAATCTTCTTCGAGCGCAGGAAACGCTCGAAGACCTCGTAGGTGCGCCCCGCCCCGTACACCACGGCATGTTCGAGATCGCGAAACTGCGCGAGCGACAGCGCGCTGGAGGCGATCGGGTGGTTGGCTCGCAGCAGGCACACGAAGTGGTGGTAGAACAGGTGTTTCTCGACGAACGACTTCTCGCGCAGGTCCGGAAAATATCCGACCGCGAGATCGATCTCGCCGGTCTCGAGGCAACGCGGTATCTGCGCCGCGCTCGCGGCGACCGACCGCACCGAAGCGCGCGGCGCGACCTGGCGGATGCGCCTCAAGATCTTCGGCATGAACACCATCTCCCCGAGATCCGTCATCGCGAACGTGAAAGTCAATTCCGTCGTCGCGGGATCGAACCGGTCTTCCGGTGAAAAAGTCCCATCTACCCGCATCAGCGCCTCGCGCAGCGGCGCGATGAGGCCACGCGTGCGCGCCGTCGCCTCCATGCCGTGACCCACGCGATTGAACAGCGGATCGTCGTATCGCAGGCGCAGTTTGGCGAGTGCGGTGCTCACCGCGGACTGGCCCATGCCGAGTTTTTGCGCCGCGGCGGTAACGCTGCCCTGCTCGTGTATGGTCAGGAGGACGCGCAACAAGTTCAGGTCGAAGGAACGGTTCATGGCGGGACTCACTATCTCGTCCGTCCAACTATCGTGTCCAACGATAATCGATATCCAACAATCGTGATTGAAGATACCCCGGCCATTGCCTACCGTCACCGCGCTTCGTCATCGTTGGGGGGAAACATGAGGAACCAGAAGTTGGCCATGGCCATTGGAAGAACGCTCGCGATTGCGGGCGCGGCCCTGTCGCCAGTCGCCTGGGCGCAGCAGGCGGCCGACCAACCCGTAGGCCTGGGCGAGATCATCGTCACGGCGCGCCGGGTGTCGGAGAACCTCCAGGACACGCCGGTCGCGGTCACGGTGATTACGGGCGACGCGCTCGAGCAGAAGCAGATCTTCCGCACCGATTTCCTCGACCAGGTCGTACCCAACCTGCAATTCGCGAACAACGCGCCGCTGGCCGGCAACAACTCGTCCTCGGCCGTGTTCATCCGCGGCATCGGACAGACTGATCCGACATCCACGGTCGACCCCGGCGTCGGTCTCTACATCGACGACGTTTACATCGGCAACGCGGTCGGCGGTTCCATGGCGCTGCGCGACATCGCGAACATCCAGGTCCTGCGCGGACCCCAGGGCACCCTGTTCGGCCGCAACACCATCGGCGGAGCGGTGCTGATCTCGACGAACGATCCCGGCGAGGACTTCGGCGGCACGGCGCGCGCCGGCTTCGGCGCGGATAGTTTGCTCGACGGATTTCTCGCGTTCGACATTCCGTTCTCGGACAGCTTCAAGACGCGCTGGACCGTCGGGATGCGCAAGCAGGACGGCTACGTCACTCGGCCGGACGGCACCGATCTCGGCGACACGGACACGCTGACCGCGACGACGAAGTGGGTGTTCAGGCCCTCCGAGCGCGTACGCGCCGCGCTGTCCATCGACTACACGCAGTCGGACGAGAACGGCAGTCCGCTCGTGTTCGCTCAGATCAACGAATCCGCGACGTTTCCGCGCGTGGCGAGCCAGGATGCCGGCTGCCCCGGCGTGGTCTTCCCGACCTCCGGCCCCGTGCCGATGCTCGACGATCCGCGCTGCGCGAATGATTTGCAGGGCCGCGGGCCGTTCTCGAACAATGGCAGCCTGCCCCTGACCAGTGAATTCGAAAACTTCGGCGCCGCGCTCAACCTGTCCTTCGATCTCACCGATTCGCTGACGTTGAAGTCGATCACGTCGTATCGGGAAGTGGATTGGACCGGCATTCGCGACGCGGACAACACGCCTCTCACGATCCTGCACACGTTCTACGACGTGACGGGTGACCAGCTCAGCGAGGAGCTGCAGCTCACGTACGAATCAGAGAAGCTGGTCGGCGTCCTGGGTCTCTATTACTTCGAGCAGACGTCGGATGACATCGTCACCGTCGAGCTGAATCCACCGCCGCCGGGCATCCAGCGCGACAGCGACAACAACCGGGTGGACAACCAGAGCTGGGCCGCCTTCACTCAGTGGACGATCAATTTCACCGACATGTTCGCCCTGACCGTCGGCGGCCGGTACACCGAGGATCGGAAGGACGCGTTCCCGGACCAGTTCGACCTTGCGACGCCGAACATCAAGCAGGTGCCCGCGCAGTGGTACAGCGATACGTTCAGTAGTTTCACGCCCTCGGGGTCGATCACGCTCAACTGGACCGACAGGGCGATGACGTACCTGAGTTATTCGGAAGGCTTCAAGGGCGGCGGCTGGAACAGCCACTTCAACGCGGTACTGACGCCCCAGCAGCAGGCCGCGCTGCACCCGTTCGCGCCCGAGGAAGCGCAGACCATCGAGCTCGGCACGAAGCTCGAATTCGCGGGCAACACCGTGCGGCTCAACATGGCGGTGTTCACGTCCGACTATACGAACATGCAGCTCACATATCGCGGCCCCGCGCCCAACGGCGTCGCGCCCTTCGTCACGAACGCGGGCGAAACCAGCATCGACGGCGCGGAGCTCGAGCTCACCTGGGCCGTGACCGACGCGCTGCTGGTCGACGGCAGCGTGGGCTACCTGGACGCGACGATCGATGACCTGTCCAACATTCCGTTCGCGGTGCTGCCGCCGGGGCTCGCCGAAGGAAACTTCCTGCCGTACGCGCCGGAATGGCAGGCGCACGTCGGCATCGGTTACACGGCACGCGCCGGCAACGTCGAAATCATTCCGCGCGTCGATGCGTCCTACCAGTCGCAGACCTTCTTCGATGCGACGGACACGCCCGAGATCGCGCAGCTCGACGACGTGACCACGATCAACTTCCAGGTCCAGCTGCGCACGGCGGACGATCGCTGGAGCTTCACCGCGGGCGTGAACAATGCAACCGACGAGCTCTACCCCATCGCGGGCAATTCATCGCTGACGACCGGCAGCGGATACGCGGAGATCGCTTACGCGCGGCCGCGCGAGTGGTTCGCGACCATCCAGTTCGACTTCTGAGCATCGGGTGCCCCAGCAGCGTACACGCGTCACCATAGTCGGAGCGGGACCCGCGGGCCTGCTGCTGGGACAGCTCCTGCTACGTGAAGGCATCGACGCGATCATTCTCGAACGGCGCAGCGCCGAATACGTGCTCGGCCGGATCCGCGCCGGCGTGCTCGAACAGGGCACCGTCGACGTGCTGGAACACGCGGGCGTCGCGGCGCGCCTGCACCGGGAAGCGCTCGTCCACGAGGGCGTCGAAATCGGCTTTCGCGGCCGACGCCATCGGATCTCGCTCAAGGAACTGGTCGGCAAGTCCGTGACCGTGTACGGCCAGACCGAGATCACGCGCGACCTGATGGATGCGCGCGCCGAGGCCGGCGCTCCAGGAGTCTACGAAGCGGACGACGTCGCGATACACGACTGGGACCGCGGCGCGCCGCGCGTGACCTATCGCAAGAATGGCGTGACGCACGAGATCGCATGCGACTACATCGCGGGTTGCGATGGATATCACGGCGTTTGCCGCCGCAGCATACCGGCGAAGCGAATCCGGGCCTTCGAGCGCGAGTATCCGTTCGGCTGGCTCGGCGTGCTCGCGGACGCGCATCCGCCCTGGGCGGAGCTGATCTACGCGAATTCCGAGCGCGGCTTCGCGCTCGCGAGCCTGCGGTCTCCGTCGCGTGTGCGGTGCTACGTGCAGTGCGCGCACGGCGATCGAGTCGAGGATTGGAGCGACACGCGCTTCTGGGATGAATTCCAGCGTCGCATCGGCGCCGAGGTTCCGGTCGACGTCACGGCAGCACCGTCGATAGAGAAGAGCATCGCGCCGCTGCGCAGCTTCGTGGTCGAGCCGCTGCGCTTCGGCCGGCTTTTCCTGGCCGGCGATGCCGCGCACATCGTGCCGCCGACCGGCGCCAAGGGCCTGAACCTCGCCGTCAGCGACGTCTTCTATCTACACGAGGCGCTGCGCGATGCCTGTCGCGAAGGCAGCGAGCGGCCGCTCGATCATTATTCCTCGCGTTGCCTGCAACGCATCTGGAAGGCCGAGCGCTTCTCGTGGTGGATGACTCGCCAGCTGCACGACTTTCCGGGCGATCCGTTCGCGAAGCGCATGCAGGAGACGGAGCTCGCCTACCTGTTCGAATCCCGTGCCGCGCAGACGAGCATGGCCGAGAACTACGTCGGCCTGCCGTACTGACTGAAGTCGCTGCCTGGGCCGGAAAATTGGGGGAAGCGACCTAATAACCCTTCTGGGTGTCGACGACGGCGAGCAGTTTGTCCCCGGCAGCGAAGCGGCGTACCTGCTCCTGCAGCACCAGCGCGCGTCCGCTCTGGCCGAGATCGGATTGCGCGGACATGTGCGGCGTGATGATCACGTTTTTCGCCTTCCATAGCGGGTGATCCTTCGGCAGCGGCTCTGGTTCCGTGACGTCGAGGCCCGCGCCCGCGATCGTGCCGTTGTTGAGCGCCGCGACCAGATCGTCGGTGACGACACTGCCGCCGCGGCCGACATTGATGAAGAAGGCATTCTTCTTCATGCGCGCGAACATCTTTGCGTCGAACAGATGGGTGGTCGCGGGGACGAGCGGCAGCGCCGAGACGACCACGTCCGCCTGCGAAATCAGCGTGGGCAGTTCGTCGGCGAGTCCCACGTAGCTCACGTACGGCGGACCTTCGCGCGAGCTGTTGCGCGTGGCGATCACCTTCATGCCGAGGGCATGCGCGCGTTCGGCGACTTCGAGGCCGATGCCACCCAGGCCGACGACCAGCATGGTCTTTCCGGTCAGCGACTGCGGCTGCGAGCCCGCGAATCCGCCACCCCAGCCCTCGCCGCGCGCCTGGCGCGCGATGGAAACCTGCAGCGAACGCGACAACCCGTACGTCAACGCGATGACGTGTTCGGCCATCACGGGCCCCGCGACGGCGCGCATGTTGGTGAGTACGACGCCGGGCTTCTCGAGCGCCTTCTTTCCGAGACATTCCTCGACGCCGGCGGAATACACCGCCACCCACCGCACGCGCTTCGCGGCCGCGAGCACCCGGTCGTCGCAAACTACATTGTCGCCGCTGAAGATCGCATCGGCATCGCCGGCGGCCGCGGCCATCTGCTCCGCGCCATTCACGACGACGAATTCGACCCCCGGCGCCATGGCCTTCAACACCTCGAGACTGCCCATCGGCGTGAGGACTATCTTCTTCGGAGCGCGCCAGCCCGGCAGCTCACGCAGGGGCTTCTCGCTTTCCTGCAGGCCCATCTCCTTGATCCGCGCGACGGCTTTCGGGTCCGGCGCCGGAGCGTCTTTTGCGAAAGCACTTGCGGCAAAAAGCCCGGATGCGGTCAGCAGAGCCACAGGAATCAATGAGTGACGCATTACCCCTTCTCCTTGCAAGGTCCGCATCCATTACGGCGCCGACATCTTGCCATGCAGACGCAGCACCCAGGTCGGCTCCGTTACGAAATGGGGACATTCCCCGTTTCCTGGCAAACGGGGACAGACCTGACTCTTGAGCACGCCGCCATCCAGTCTTGCGACGCATTCTTCTGGCCACATCGCTGGCGGATATCGTACTTGATACGAGCGAGCCCCGACGATAGGCGCATCGGTGCGCGACTCGATGAGCCCCTCATCGAGGTCTGTCCCCTTTTGCCAGGAAACGGGGAATGTCCCCATTTTCGCTACTGCAGGAAACCGGCTTTCACTTCTTCCTGCGAGAGTAGCTGGACCGGCACGGATTTCACCTTCCAGATGTCCGCGCAGTACTCGCGGATCGTGCGGTCCGAGGAGAACTTGCCGGAGCGCGCGGCGTTGAGGATCGACATGCGCGTCCAGGCTTCCTTGTCGCGATAGGTCTGGTCCACCAGCGTCTGACAATCCCCGTAGGACTGGTAGTCGGCGAACACGAAGTACGGATCGTGGTAGACGAGGTTGTCGATGAGCGGTTGGAACTGGGAGCTGTTGCCGCGCGAGAAGAACCCGTCGCGGATCAGCGCGATCACCGCCTGCAGTTCCTCGTTGCCCTCGACGTATTCCATCGGGCGATAACCGGCGGCGCGTTTCGCGGCGACCTCGTGCGCCTCGAGTCCGAACAGGAAGAAATTCTCGACGCCGACTTCCTCGCAGATCTCGATGTTCGCGCCATCGACGGTGCCGATCGTGAGCGCGCCGTTCATCTGGAACTTCATGTTGCCGGTGCCCGACGCCTCCTTGCCCGCGGTCGAGATCTGCTCCGAGAGATCCGCCGCCGGATAGATACGCTGCCCGTTCGTGACATTGAAGTTGGGGATGAACACGATCTTGATGAGATCACGCACGCCCGGATCGCGATTGACGATCTCCGCGACCGCGGTGATCAGCCGGATGATGAGCTTGGCGAGGTAATACCCCGGCGCGGCCTTGCCGCCGAACACGAACACGCGCGGCTCCATCGTGAACTTCGGATCCGTCTTGATCCGGTGATAGAGCCCGATCACGTGCAGGATGTTGAGATGCTGACGCTTGTATTCGTGGATGCGCTTCACCTGCACGTCGAAGATCGCGGACGGATCGACAACCACGCCCGTGCGCTCGGTAATCAACCCCGCGAGCGCGGTCTTGTTCGCGTGTTTGATCTGGCGCCACTCGGCGCGGAAATCCGCATCCTCGGCCAGCGGCTCGAGCCTGCGCAGCTGCGACAGGTCCTTCATCCACTCCTCGCCGATGCGCCGCGAGATGCAGTGCGCGAGCCGTGGGTTCGACAGCACCATCCAGCGCCGCGGCGTCACGCCGTTCGTCTTGTTGCTGAATTTCTCGGGCCACAGCTCGGCGAAGTCGCGCATCACGTCGCTCTTGAGCAGTTCGGAATGCAAGGCCGCGACGCCGTTGATCGCATGACTGCCCACGGTCGCGAGATGCGCCATGCGAACGTAACGTTCGCCGGCCTCGTCGATCAGCGACAGGCGACGGATGCGCTCCTCGTCGCCGAAGAACGCCATGCGCACCTCGTCGAGGAAGCGCGCGTTGATCTCGTAGATGATCTCGAGCAGACGCGGCAACAAACGACCGAACAACCCCAGCGGCCAGCGCTCGAGCGCCTCGGGCAGCAAGGTGTGATTCGTGTACGCGAACGTCTGCCGCGTGATGCTCCAGGCGCGCTCCCAGTCCAGCGCGAGCTCGTCGATCAGCAGCCGCATGAGCTCGGCCACCGCGATCGACGGGTGCGTATCGTTCAACTGGATCGCGAACTTCTCGTGGAACCGCTCCGGCGGGATCTTCTGCACGCGGCAGATTCTCAGCATGTCCTGCAACGAGCAGCTCACGAAGAAATATTGCTGCTCGAGCCGCAGCTCCTTGCCACGGACCTGCTCGTCGTTCGGATAGAGGACCTTCGTGAGGTTCTCGCTCGCGACCTTCTGGTTGACCGCGCCGTAGTAATCGCCGCGATTGAACGTGCCGAAATCGAACGACTCCGGCGCCTCCGCCTTCCACAACCGCAGCGTGTTCGAGGTGTTCACCTTGTAACCGAGGATCGGCGTATCGTACGGAATGCCGTTGACGATGCGGCCCGGTATCCAGCGCGAGCGTCGGCGCCCCTGCTCGTCGACGTAGCTCTCGGTGTGTCCGCCGAATTTCACTTCGACGCACCACTCCGGCCGCGCGATCTCCCACGGATTGCCCCAGCGCAGCCACTTGTCCGTCTTCTCGGCCTGCCAGCCGTCGACGATTTCCTGCTGGAAGATTCCGAACTCGTAGCGGATGCCGTAACCGAGCGCGGGCACCTCGAGCGTCGCGAGCGACTCGATGAAACACGCGGCCAATCTACCCAGGCCGCCGTTGCCCAATCCAGGTTCGTCTTCCTGCGCCAGCAATTCTTCGAGATCGAGCCCGAGCTCGGCGACCGCCGTGCGGGCTGTCTCGTAGATGCCGAGGTTGATGAGGTTGTTGCCGAGGTGCGGTCCCATGAGGAACTCTGCGGACAGGTACGACACCGTGCGCGAGCCGCTCTTCGTATAAGCCGCGGCGGTCGAAATCCAGCGCTGCAGCATCCGGTCGCGCACCGCGTACGCGAGCGCCATGTAGTAGTCGGTCTGGGTCGCGAGCGCCGGGAACTTGCCCTGGATGTAGAACAGGTTGTCGAGGAAGGCGTGTTTGAGCGCTTCCTTGCTCAGTGAGACGCGGCCCTCGTCGACGAGATCCGCGGACGAAGGCGCGGTCGGGAGTGTGGTTACGGTTGAGCTCACGGAAGGCACTCCCCTGTTGTCATGGAACGGGACCTGCAAGATTCATGCAGAAAATATCGGGAAATGCCGCGCCGTGCTTGCCGCGACCTGCACCGAACCGAGGCGCGCGCGAATGGCCCGGCTCGCCGACGGTGCAAATCACCCCGCCCGCTTCTCCCGGATTTTCCGTGCCAGGCACCGTCTTCCGGGTGCCATCGCCTTCCCTGTCGCGCGCTCGGTCGAGCGCGCCTGTCACCGGCTCTTTTCGTAGGCCTGCATGATCGTCGCGTACTTCGTGATCATGTTGGGAACTTCCCACTCGGGCAGCTTTCCCGCGCGCACGTAGCCGAGGAAGTTGCGCGTCACCTGCGTGAAGTGCGCTTCGTGTCCGTCATGGTACTTGTCGGGCACGATGACGAGGTATTGGTCGCCTTCGCGCTGCACGTCGACGCCGGGCCAGGTCTTGGCGACGTCCCGCATCGCGAGCATCAGCGCCTTCTGGTGCTGCGCCGGCGTCACCGACGGCGCCCGCTCGATGTACAAGGCAGGCCGGTAACCCTGCTCCGCGCCCTGCCGGATCGTGAGCGACGCGCGCGTGCCGCGCATCACGGATAAGTGCGTGTCGCCCGCGCCCGGCGGCGCCTCGAACTCCCAGGTCACCGACACGCGTGCGTGCACACCCTTGAGCGTATACGTGAATTCGCCGTTCGACGGCGCGTGCAACACGTCGTCCTTGATGTACGGCTTCAGGAAGCCCGGAAAATCCTTCGCGCCGGTCACGCGACCGAACTGCTCGAGCGTGAGCGGTGTCGTCCAGCGCCGCGCGCTCAGCACCTTCGCATCCGAAGGCGACAACGCGACGCCCGGAAACGCCTCCCACTGCACGAGATCCACCAGGTGCGTGGTGACGTCCACGATGCCGGCGCCCTGCTGCTCCGGATCGAAGAACCATTGCGGCCGCTTGAGTTGCGCGCCCGCGACCACCTTCGAGAAATTGTGCACGCTGATCTTCGTGATCGCCGGATCCTCGGGCGTGCCTTTCTCGAGCGTGCCGAACAACGAGCGATGCTGCGAGAGCGCGCGTTGCAGCATCGTCGTGATCTCGAAGCGCTCGGTCATGATGTCGTACACCAGCACGCCGCGCGCCTCGGCGGCGGCGAAATTCTTTTGCAGCGCCCGGAACTGCGCCGGCTTGATGATCATCGGCTTGTCGGCCAGCACGTGCATGCCGGCATGGATGCCGCGGCCGATGTATTCGGACTTGCGCGCATTGTTGCCCGACAACACGAGCACGGTGGGATGCTCGAGTCTGGGCGGCGAATCGAACATGCCCAGCGCCTTGTCGACGTAATCGGCGCCGGTGTAGACCTGTTCCACCCAGCGCGTGGGATCTTCTGCACGCGAGTTGAAACTCTCGATGCGCTTCAGGTGCTGCTCGAGATCGTCACCCTGCGGCGCGAAGACCCGCACGACGGGCGACACGCCGGGCAGCGCGAACTTCTGCACCAGCGCGGCGTGGAAATGCCCGGGCTCGAGGGTGACCAGCTGCACGAGGTCCTGCTTGCCGCCGGCCTGTTCGTCGCTCGCGAGCGCGGCGAGCGACGGGAAAACGACGGCCGCCACGAGGGCGGCCGTTATCTTCCAGGATCGTTTCATTACGCCTTCGCCATCCGCAGCGCGCCGTACGGTCCGCGCTCCTCGCGCGTCAGCATGGCGTTCGCCTCGGCGTCGTTCTTGAACTTCTCGGCCTTCGGATCCCACTCGAGCGGACGGCCGAGCTTCATCGCGATCCAGCTCACGATGCACGCGGAGTTGCTGCGATGCGCGATGTCCGCGGGCGCGAGCGGCGCCTTGCGCGAATGCACGCTCTCGAGCCAGTTCTTGTGATGCGACTTGCTCACCGGCAGGTGCACCGACAGCCCCTTCTCGTCGAGCAGCTTCGGATCGCTGGCATCGAGCGGCGGCGGCGCCTTCTGCCCCGCGGTCGGATCGCTCGAGGTCGCGGCGCCTTCACCGCGCGACACCCAGATCCAGCCTTCGTCGCCGATGAACTTGAGGCCGTTCGGATTCTTGTCCGAGACGTGCACGGTGACGCCCTTCGGATATTCGAGCGTCACGTCGTACGCGCCGTGCACGTTCCAGATGCGATCCGGATCCGGGAACTCGCCGCGCCCCGAGACCTTCGTCGGACCCGTGTGTTCGCAGTCGAGCGCCCAGTGCATCGTATCGTAGTGATGCGAGCCCCAGCCCGTGATCATGCCGAGACAGTACGCGTCGTTGCGCAGCCAGCCCGGGCGGCTGTAGTCGCCGCGCGGATGCACGCGCATCTCGGTGTAATACGCGAACGGCGTCGGGCCTAACCACTGGCCGAAATCGAGATTGGCCGGGATCGCCTCGGGCGGCGCGTTCGGCGCGGTCGGGTCCGTCGGCAGCCCGATCTCGACGCGCTGGATCCTGCCGGCGCGGCCCGAGCGCACGAGCTCCGCGGCACGGCGGAACTGCTCCCACGAACGCTGCTGGCTGCCGACCTGCAGGATGCGGCCCTTGCGGCGCACCGCGTCGCGCAGGATCACGCCTTCGGCGTGCGTCATCGTGAACGGCTTCTGCAGGTACACGTCCTTGCCCGCGTTCACCGCCGCGAGCGCGGGCTCCGCGTGCCAGTGATCGGGCGTGCTGATGACGATGGCATCGATGTCGCGCCGGCCGATCATCTCGCGATAGTTCTGGTACGTGGCGATCTTCGGCACGCCGATGCCGCGGTCGGTGTACGACTCGCCCGCCTTCTTGACGCCGTCTTCCATGCGGTTCGTGTCGAGGTCGCACACCGCGACGAAGTCCGCCATCCCGGACTTGATGACGCCCGGCATGTCGTGGCTGAGCGCGATGCGGCCGCAGCCGATCTGGCCCACCCGGATGCGGTTGTTCGCGCCCCAGACGCGCGAGGGAACGATCATGGGAGCCGCGATCGCGCCCAGGGCGACGCCGCGCACGAGGTTTCGGCGAGTAATCTTCATGTCATCGAGTCCGCGTGATTGGAAGGGTGGCCGAGTATATTCGCCGCCCCGCGCGGAAGTCTCCCGCGAAAATCCGTTACTTGCCTCGTGGTCCCTCGCGGGGCGCGGGCTACTCGTACCGCAGCGCTTCGATGGGATCCAGGCGCGCGGCCTTGCGGGCCGGATACAACCCGAACACCACGCCCACCCCCGCGCTCACGGCGAGCGCGATGACGACGATGTCGGTCCGCGTCACCATCGACCAGCCGAATTTCGCGGCGAGGAGCTGACCGATGCCGATTCCGAGCAACACGCCGATCACGCCGCCGATCGCGGCCAGCGCCAGCGCCTCGATGAGGAACTGCGCCATGATGTCGGCCGGCTGCGCGCCCACGGCCATTCGAATGCCGATCTCTCGGGTTCGCTCGGTGACCGATACCAGCATGATGTTCATGACACCGATGCCACCGACGATGAGCGACACGAGCGCGATCGACGCGAGCAGTGTCGTCATGGTCTGCGTGGTCGAGGTCAACATGCTGGTCATCTCGGCCATGCTGCTGGTCGAGAAGTCGTCCTCATCGTCGGGGCCGAGCCGATGCCGCTCGCGCAGCAGCGCGGCGATCTCGACGCGTGCGCGCGGAATCGCCTCGGCCGACACGGCGCTCACGAAGATGCGGCCCGGGACGAACTTGCCGAGCCCGCGCTGCATGCGTTGCTGGAACGCGGACAACGGGATGATGATCACGTCGTCCTGGTCCTGACCCATGCCGTTCTGACCCTTCGGCGCGAGCACGCCGATGATCGTGAACGGCGCGTCGCGGATGCGGATGACCTGGCCGACCGGATCCACGCCGGGACCGAAGAGATTCTCGGCCGCCGTCTGGCCGATCACCGCATTCTTGGCGGCGCCCGCCTGGTCGGAGGCCGAGAGCGGCTGGCCGCTTTCGACGGGCCAGTTGCGGATCGTGAACCACTCCGGCGTCGTGCCCGACACCTGCGTATTCCAGGTGTTCGTTTCCGAAATCACCGGTTGAGCCGCATTCATCTGCGGCGCGACCGCGAGCACCGAGGGCAGCTCGGTCTGGATCGCGCGCAGGTCTTCCCACGTGATCGTCGGCTGCGAACCGAATCCGCCGCGACCGCCCGGACCCGAGCTCGACCCCGAGAACAACATCACGACGTTCGTGCCCGCGCCCTCGATCGAACTCTGGATGCGCGACTTCGCGCCCTCGCCGATCGACACCATGCAGATGACCGCCGTGACGCCGATGATGATGCCGAGCGCGGTGAGGAACGAGCGCATCTTGTTCCGGCGCAACGCGCGCGCCGCGAGCCGCAGGGTTTCGGTCGCGGAGATCATGATGCCCGCGCCTCGATGTGGGTTTGCACTTCGGCCCGCAGCAGCGGCTGCTGGCGCACGTCGTTGATGATCGCGCCGTCCTTGAGCAGTAGTTTGCGTGCCGCGTAGGCGGCGATGTCCGGCTCGTGCGTGACGAACAAGATCGTCATGCCGGAAGCCTGCAGTTCGGTCAGCAGCTTCATGATCTCGATGCTGGTGGCCGAATCGAGATTGCCCGTGGGCTCGTCCGCGAGGATCAGCGGCGGACGCGTGACCAGCGCGCGCGCGATCGCGACGCGCTGCTGCTGGCCGCCCGACAACTGCGAGGGGTGGTGGTTGTGTCGATGGCCGAGACCGACACGGTCGAGCGCTTCCTTCGCGCGCTTGTGCCGCTCCGCCGGCGGCACCTTCGCGTAGATCAGCGGTAGTTCGACGTTCTCCGCCGCGGTGGTGCGCCTCAGCAGGTTGAAGTTCTGGAACACGAAGCCGATGAACTCGTTGCGCACGCGAGCGAGCTCGATGCGCGAGAGCTGCGCGACGTCGCGATCCGCGAGCTTGTAGCTGCCGCGCGTGGGCGAATCGAGGCATCCCAGGATGTTCATGAGTGTCGACTTGCCCGAACCCGACGAGCCCGAGATCGCGACGAACTCGCCCTTGTCGATGTCGAGGTTGACGTCGTGCAGCGCTGCGAACTCGGTGTCACCCGACTGATAGATCTTCGCCAGATTGCGCAGCTCCATGAGCGCCATGGCGGTCAGAGGATCCTGAAGCCGCCGCGCGGGCCGCCACGCTGTTGTCCGGGATTGGCGCCCGCCATCGAGACGATGACGTTTTCGCCTTCCCGGAGATCGCCGCCGGTGATCTCGGTCACGCGGCCATCGGAGATGCCAGTCGTGACCTGTCGCGGTTGCGGCTTGCCATTCACGAGCACATGGACGGCGCGCTGCGGGGGCTGCGCGGCGGCGGTATCGCCGCCCTCCGGTCCGCGACGCTGGCGATTGCCGGCGTTCGCACCGCCGGCACCCGGCGCGCGCGGCGCGCCCGCTCCCTGGCCGCCGAATCCCTCGGGACGAAAACGCAAAGCGGCGTTCGGCACGCTGATCACGTCATCGCGGCGATCGGTGATCACGGTGACGGTCGCGGTCATGCCGGGCTTGAGTTTGAGTTCTTCGTTCGCGACGTCGATGACCGCGTCGTACGTCACGACGTTCTGCACCACCTGGGGAGCGTTGCGGATGTCACGGATCTTTCCGCGGAACGGCTCGCCGGGATAGGCATCGACCGTGAACGTCACGGGCATGCCCGGCTCGAGCCTGCCGATGTCGGACTCGGCGACGTTGGTGTGGACTTCCATCGCGCGCAGATCCTGCGCGATCGTGAAGATGACCGGCGCCTGCAACGACGCCGCGACCGTCTGACCCACGTTCACCGCGCGCGAGATCACGACGCCATCGGTGGGCGAAACGATGTCCGTGTAGCGCAGGTTCGTGCGGGCCTGGTCGAGCGAGGCCCTGGCCTGCGCGAGCTGACCCTTCCCCTGCTCGACCGACGCGCGCGCCGCGCGCGCATTCGAAACCGCGGTGTCGCGTTCGGTCTCCGAGATCAGCCGCTGCTCGAACACTTCGCTCGCGCGGCGGGCCTGGCGTTCGGCGTCTTCGGCCGTGACCTCGAGCCGCGCGACGTTCGCGCGCGCCGCGGTGACGTTCGCTTCCGCCTGCACGACCGCGGCCTGGAACAGCGAGGGATCGATCTTCGCGATCTTCTCACCCTTCTTCACCTTCGAATTGAAATCCGCGTACAGCTCCTGGATGCGGCCGGACACCTGGCTGCCGACGTCGACGGTCACGACGGCCTGCAGGCTGCCCGACGTGCTGACGCGGGAGACGATGTTGCCGCGCTCGACGAGGGCGGTCTGGAATTCAGGCGCATTCGCGTCGCTGGATGAACAGCGCCACAGGCCCAGTGAAACGAGTAGGACGATTGCGATCAGCCAGACGAGGCGTGAGCGGGTCAATTGTTTGAGCAAAGTCGTTATCCGATCCAATGAAGCGCTCTACGCGCTCAAGTGTAGATCAGTTCGACCCTTCGTCGTTCCGATAAAAAGTCATCGCTCGCTTGTCAACCGCCGCGCGCCTTCGACGTTACGTCGAGGTTGGACGCGTAGCGCGAACGTAATGCGCCACCGTTCTTCAGCAGCGGCTCGAGATCGCCCACGGGCAAGGGCCGGCTGTGCAGGTAACCCTGGGACTGGTCGCAGCCGAGATTCGCGAGCATTTCGAGCTGTTCGGGCGTTTCGACACCCTCGGCGATCGTCGTCATGTTGAAGGCCTTGCCGAGCGCGATGATGGTCTGCGCGACCGTGCGGCCGGTGCCGCTGCCGGTGAGCACGTTCACGAACGAACGGTCGATCTTGAGCATGTCGACGGGCAGTTCCGCGAGCCGGCTCAGCGACGAATAACCCGTGCCGAAGTCGTCGATCGCGACGCGGATGCCGGCCCGGCGCAGCAGGCGAAGTTGTGAGACCGCCGAACTCACGTCGTCGATCAATACGCCTTCTGTTATCTCGATATCGATGCCGACGTTGTCCGCGCGCCATTCGCCAACGAGATCCAGCAGGTGATCGGCGAAGGTCCGGCGCTTCAGCTGAACCGGAGAAATGTTCACCGCGATGCGGCCCGGTGTGATGCCCGCACCCTGCCAGCGGCGCAGATCCGCCGCGGCCTGGCGCAGGATCCAGTCGCCCAGGGACACGATCAATCCACTCGATTCGAGCAACGGCAGGAACACGCCCGGCATGACGAGGCCGGCTTCCGGATCGCGCCAGCGGACCAGCGCTTCGAGACCGCGCACCTGCCGGGTCTTGATGTCGACCTTGGGTTGATAGTGCAGCTCGAATTCCTGGCGATCGACGGCGCCGCGCAGGCGATGTTCCATCGTCATGCGCGAGACCACGGCCGATGACAGCTCGAGTCGATGCGGCAGGTATTTCTCGCCGGTGTTCTTGGCGCTTCTCAGCGCGGCCTCGGCGTTCTGCACGAGCGCGTTCGCGTCGTGACCGTTGTCCGGATATCGCGCGAAGCCGCATTTCACGTCGACCGGAATGCCGCGTCCGTCCACCGTGAACGGCGCGCGGAAGACTTCGACCACCTGCTCCTGCAGCCAGTGGACCGCCTCGTCTTCGTCGCCATCCGCTTCCATGATGAGTCCGAACGTGCCGCCACCGAAGTGCGCGAGTAGTTCGGTCGAGTCCATGTGGCGCTTGAGCCGGTCCGCCACCTGCTGCAACAGCAGGTCGCCGGCGTGGCGTCCGAAAGAATCGTTCAACGACGACAGGTGTTCGATGTCGAGCACCGCGACCGCCGGCGTGCCGCGCCGCCCGATGCGCGGCTCGAGCGAGCGCACGAGCCGCTCGCAGAACAGGCCGCGTTTGGCGAGGCCGGTGAGCGGATCGAAGTACGAGAGGAAGCGGACCTCGTCCTCCTTGTGCAGGTACTGCAGCGCGAACGAGAGATTGGCGACCAGCTCGCGCAACATGCGCGATTCCTCGTCCCCCACGGCGCCGACGTCGAAGGAAGTCAGCATCAACGCGCCGACCGGCGTGCCGTCGACCACCAGTGGATAGGCGACCACGCTGCGGAATCCGGAGTCGAGCAGCGGCGCGCGCGCCGCGAGCGGCATCTCGAGGCTGTTCAGATCGTTGCAGATGAGCGGCGCCGAGGTGCGCAGCACGCGGCCGATGACGCTCGAGTCGTCCTTGGCGGTCTCGGCGATGCTGAACGTGAGCTGCTGCGCGGCCTGGTTGTCGATGCTGCCGGACCACGCCGCCGGACGCGCGCTGTGCGTGCCGGGCTCGATCAGCGCGACCATCGCGCTCGCGTAACCGCCGGCCGTGGTGGCGAGCCTGCAGGCCTCCACCAGGATCTCGCTGCGCTGGCGGATGCGCACCATCGCGCTGTTCACGCCCGAGAGCATCTTGAGCACGCGCGTGAGCCGACTGATGTGTTTTTCCTGGCGGCGCCGCTCCGTGAAGTCACGTTCGCTGCCGCGGTAACCACTCACGTGGCCGGCGTCGTCGAGCAGCGCGAGCATGTTGCGTTCGAGCCAGCGATAACTGCCGTTGCGATGCCGCCAACGCGCCTGCAGGTTGGTCGCGGTTCGCTGGTTGGACCCGAGCGTGTGCATCGCGAAATCGAGCGCCGCGAGATCCTCGGGATGCACGTACTGCGAGGCGTTCGTGCCGAGGATGTCGGAAGGTTGATAGCCGAGGATCTGCCGGACCGATTCGCTGCAGAACGTGAAGCGGCCGTCGCGATCGTGCTCCCAGATCCAGTCCTGCGAGGTCGCCACGATGTCTCGAAGCTGCTGCTCGAGCGCGCGCTGCTGCCGGCGCGACTGCGCCTCGCTCAACGCGCGGCGCACCGCGGGCGCGAGCCTCTCGAGGTTGGTCTTGAGGACATAATCGACGGCGCCGCGCTGCAGGGCGTCGATCGCGCGTTCCTCGCCGATCGTGCCGGACAGGAATATGAAGGGAATGTCGGGCGCATGGGACTGCGCCATCTCGAGCGCGCTCAGGCCGTCGAACCCGGGCAGCGTGAAGTCGGAGAGGATTAAGTCAGGTCGCGTCGCTTCGAGCGCTTCGCGCAGCCCCGATTCGGAGTCCACGCGCGACCACTGGCACGAGAAACCGCCCGCCTCGAGGTGGCGGACCGCGATTTCGGCCTCCATGGGCATGTCTTCGACGAGGATCAACCGGACCGACTGCATGTGTCCTTCCCTCCCCCGCCTGTAGTTAGGCTCCAAAGGGGCCTCAGGTCAAGCACCGCGAGGGGGCGAATCAACGGAAGTATGCATGTTTGCGCCACTGCGCTCCCGACGCCATCGGCTCGCTAACTAGTACCGACCCGCCCTCACGTGACGACGCGATTTCCACGTGGGATTCGTCCGACATCGGTTATCAGGCATAACCTTAAGGATTTGGACATCAGGGTGCCCCGGAGGAAACTAGCGCCTCGATCAATGAAACGGACGCCCGCCCGGAGGTAATTCGTCATTGCGGAGCAAGGATGAGCGAGGACACTAGACGACGCATGCCAAGGCGGGAACCCCAGACCCCGGCGGAAGCGCCCCAGGAACAAAAGCCGGCGCCGAAGTTTCGCCTGCTGATCGTGGACGACGAACCGGCGTCCATGCGGGCGTTATGTGACACCCTCGAATACGAAGGCTACGCGACCACCGGATTCACGACACCCTCCGAGGCCCTCGCGGCCATGCGCGAACAGCAGTTCGACTTGCTGCTCGCGGACCTGCAGATGCCCGGCACCAACGGCATCGATCTCATGAGATCCGCCCAGCTCATCGATCCGACACTCGTCGCGATCATCATGACCGGGCACGGCGCGCTCGACACCGCCATCGCGGCGATGAAAGCGGGCGCGCTCGATTACATCCAGAAGCCGATGAAGCTGGCGACCACCCTGCCCGTGCTCGAGCGTGCGTTGTCGATACGCCAGCTGCGCATCGAGAAGACGCGGCTCGAACAGAACGTGCGCGAGCGCACCGAGGAGCTGAAGATCGCGAATCGCGAGCTCGAGGCGTTTTCGTATTCGGTCTCGCACGATCTGCGCGCACCGCTGCGCGCGGTCTCGACGTTCACGCAGGCGCTGCTCAAGGAGCACGTCGACGACCTTTCGGATGAAGGCAAGCGGCTGCTGCAGAACGTGAACGCCGGCGCGTCGCACATGGACCGGCTCATCACCGATCTGCTGCGCCTGTCGCAACTCAACCGCCTACCGCTCAACAAGCAGACCGTGAAGCTCGGCGAACTCGCGCAGAAGGTCTACGACGGCATGACGCAGGATCGCGCCGGCCGCGACATCGAATTCCTGGTCGCGGATATGCCGGCCTGGGAGGTCGACGCGGGACTCATCCAGCAGGTGTTCGTGAACCTGCTGTCGAACGCGATCAAGTTCACGCGCGAGCGCGAGAAGGCTCGCATCGAAGTCGGCTACCGGATGGACGGCACGTCGCTCGTCGTGTTCGTGAAGGACAACGGCGTCGGCTTCAACATGAAGTACATGAACAAGTTGTTCGGCGTGTTCCAGCGCCTGCACTCGGCCGACCAGTTCGAGGGAACCGGCGTCGGACTATCCATCGTCCGGCGCATCGTCGAACGGCACGGCGGCAAGGTGTGGGTCGACGGCGATCAGGACCAGGGCGCGACGTTCTACTTCAGCCTGCCCGGCTCTAACTAACGCCGAAGTCACGGCGTCGCGGCGACCCTCGTACGAATGAGCCGGTCGACGACCTCGATGGCCGCGCCGGCTCGATCGCTTCCATGAACCGTTCTACGAGAGCGATGGCCGCCATCCGTGGCCAGGCCTTCGACGAGGGAACTTTGCGAGGGTCAGCGCGCCACTTTCGGAAACAACGTCGCGGCGAGCTTGCGCACGGTCGAGATCTCGACGCGGTGCTCACCGCCGCAGGTCATGCAGCTGTTCGAGTGCCAGAATTCCTTGCGCGCTTCGATCATCGCTTCGGTCATCGATTCGAAGTTGCCGAGGTAACCCTTGTCGGGCGGCATGCGCGCGCAGCCGACGCGATGGACCTCATGGTCGCCATTGGGCTGCGGGTGGTTGTTGATGAAGTAGTGAGGCATGGTGGAGGCCGGGGTTACGCCTGCGCCACCACGGCCCAGGCTCGTATGGGACTGGTGTCACCACCTGCCCCGATGACCCACCTGACTACCGCGAAACGAGACCTGGCTCTCAGTGCGGCCGTGTTATGACTTCATCGGCGCGCGATATGCAAAGTGGTCCAGGCCGTTGCGCCGATAACCGATAACCGGCGTCCCGCGGGCCCGTGCCC
>JAEZCN010000152.1 GCA_023433515.1 Pseudomonadota bacterium | reverse complement strand
ACCATGGAACTCGCGTCGCAGTTGCTGGGCGTCACCATGACCGAACCCGGCTGTTCCCGTCTCGTGTCCGTGGACGTGGACGAGGCGGTACGGATGGCCACCGCCTGAGTCCGGAAGGCATGCCCGAACTACGCATCATTCTTCTCGTAGTCGGCGTGATCTTCGTCGCGGCGATCGCGGGTTACGAATGGTGGCGCGCGCGCGGCAACCGGCCCGCCGCCACGCAGGTTCCGGAATCGCCGCCGGAGCGCGAGCCGGGTCGCCCCGCGCCCACGATGCTCCCGGAGATTCACGTCGTGCGCGAGCAGCGCATTTCGGTGGACGACGATCTGCCCGTGATCGAGCTGCAGCGGTCGTCCTCCACGCCGCCGCCGGCGCCGAGCGTGTCCGCGGGCATCGCGGTGTCGAAGGAAGTCGCCGTCGACGCGGCGCTCGAATCGCCCACGGCGGCCACGTCGACGCAGGCAATCCTGCGCGCGCACGACTCGCCGTATCGCGGCCAGGACGACGAAGTCTCCGAAGTGCGCGTGTACGAGGAAGCGCCGCCATCGCGCGGTCCGCAACTCGTGCTCGCGTGGCCGAAGGAAGAGGAGCGCCGCATCGTCACGCTGCGCGTGATTCCGCAGATCGAGCCGCGTTTCCCGGGTCGCACGCTGCGCCAGACCTTCGCCGCCGCCGGTTTCTGGCACGGACCGCTCGACATCTATCACCTGCCCGATGAGAACGGGCGCGTGGTCATCTCCGCGGCGGCGCTCGCGCATCCCGGGACGTTCGATCCTTCGATCATGGATTCGCAGCGTTTCTCCGGAATCAATCTGTTCGCCGTGCTTCCGGGTCCGATGCCCGAGCGCGAAACGTTCGACGAACTCGTGCATGCCGCGCGCCAGCTCGCGGAACGGCTCCAGGGCCGGATCACGGATCAACACGGAGAGGAGCTCACCGCGCAGCGCGTTTCGCGCCTGCGCCAGTCGCTCGAGGCGGCGCCGCAGGCGCGTGTCGCCGGAGACGCGTGAGCAAGAGCCCCGCCGCGCGCATCGCGCAGCTGCGCGAGGAAATCACGCAGCACGACTACCGCTACTACGTGCTCGACGAGCCAGCGGTCCCGGACGCCGAGTACGACCGGCTCATGAACGAGCTGACGGAGCTCGAAGGCGCGCATCCCGAGCTCGTCACGCCGGACTCCCCGACCCAGCGCGTCGCGGGCAAGGCAGCGGCGCAATTCGCCGAAGCGCGCCACGCGATCCCGATGCTCTCGATCGACAACGGTTTCACCCAGGACGACGTGCGCACGTTCGATCGCCGGGTGCGCGAGCGGCTCGGTGTGCCGGGGCCGATCGAATACACGGCGGAGCCCAAGTTCGACGGCCTCGCGATCTCGGTGCTGTATCGCGATGGAGTACTCGCGCGCGCGGCGACGCGCGGCGACGGCGTCACGGGCGAGGACGTCACGGCGAACGTGCGGACGATCCGCGGCGTGCCGACCCGGCTGCGCGGCAGGCCGCCGGCCGTGCTCGAGGTGCGCGGCGAGGTGTTCCTGCCGTTCGCCGGCTTCGAGAAGATGAATCGCGAGGCCGCGGCGCGCGGCGAGAAGACCTACGTCAATCCTCGCAACGCCGCCTCGGGTAGTTTGCGCCAGCTCGATCCGCGCATCACCGCCTCGCGGCCGCTCGACCTGTTCTTCTACGCCGTCGGCGTGGTGGAGGGCGGCGCCATGCCTCAGCGCAACAGCGAGCTCGCGGTGCAATTCAGGGAATGGGGCCTGCGCACCAGCGGCGAGCTGAAACTCGTCGTCGGCGTCGAGGGATGCCTCGAGTATTACCGCGACATCGGCGCGCGGCGCGCGAAACTTCCGTTCCAGATCGACGGTGTCGTATACAAGGTCGACAATCGCGCCGACCAGGAGAAGTTAGGCTTCGTCTCGCGCGCGCCGCGATGGGCGCTCGCGCACAAGTTCCCGGCCGACGAGGAGCTCACGATCCTCGAAGGCGTGATCTTCAACGTCGGGCGCACCGGGGCACTGACGCCGGCCGCGAAGCTCAGGCCCGTTTTCGTCGGCGGCGTCACGGTCAGCAATGCGACGCTGCACAACATGGACGAGGTCGAGCGCAAGGGATTCAAGATCGGCGACACCGTGGTCGTCCGGCGCGCCGGCGACGTGATCCCCGAGGTCGTGCGCTATCTACCCGACCGGCGGCCTGCGGATGCGAAGCCGATCGTGATGCCGTCGTCGTGCCCGGTCTGCGGCTCGCCGGTCGTTCGCGAGCAGGACCAGGCCGTCTACAAGTGCACGGGTGGGCATCTCAAGTGCAAGGCGCAACGCGCCGAGTGGATCCTCCACTTCGCGGGACGGCGCGCGATGGACATCGAGGGTCTGGGCGAGCGGCTCGTCGAGCAACTCGTCGACGACGAGCGGCTGCGCACGCCGGCCGATCTCTACACGCTCACCGAGGCCGAGCTCGGCGCGCTCAAGTTCGTCGCGGCCAGCTCGGAGGAGGGCAAGCCCGCCGAGCGGCGCTTCGGTGAGAAAAACGCCGCGAATCTCTTCAAGGCCATCGAGAAAAGTCGCAAGAACACGCTGCCGCGACTGCTGTTCGGGCTCGGCATTCCGCAGGTGGGGGAGTCCACCGCGCGCGCGCTGGCGACGCAGTTCGGCGATCTGGCGCCGCTCATGCAGGCGGACGCCGCGACGATCGAGGAAACCCCCGACGTCGGGCCCATCGTCTCGGCGGAAATCGTGAAGTTCTTTGCCGACCCCGGATATCGCGCGGTGGTCGACAAGCTCGCCGAGGAAGTGAGCTGGGATCCGATCGCAGTGGTCAAGGCCGCGGGACTGCCGCTCGCCGGACTCACGATCGTGATCACGGGCACGTTGGCGGGGATGCAGCGCGAAGCCGCCGAAGATGCGCTGCGCCAGCTCGGTGCGAAGGTGTCGGGCAGCGTGTCGAAGAAGACGAGTTATCTCGTCGTCGGCGCCGACGCCGGCTCGAAACTCGCCAAGGCGCAGTCGCTCGGCGTGCGCATCCTCGACGAGGCCGCGCTCCAGGAGATCCTGGAAACGAAAAGGCCGCCGGACCCGGTCTGACCCGGATCCGGCGGCCCTGTCGATACGACCGTCGGTACCCTCAGTTCGCGGGAGCGTTCGGTGCCGGAGCCGTCGGCACACTCTCGGCAGCCGGCGCCGCGGCCGCGACCGGGGCGGTCGTCAGCGGCGGATCCACTTTCGCCGTCTTCAGCATCTCGTCCGAGTGCGCCTTGAACTTCTTGCCGACCACGATGTTGCCGAGCTGCTCCTTGACCGCGTCGAAGGCGGGCGGCGTGCGGTCGCGCGTGTTGGTCAGCTGGATGACGTGCCAGCCGTACTGCGTCTGCACGGGTGTCGTGGTGTAGCTGCCCTTGGCGAGCAGCGAGACCGCGTCGCTCACGGGCTTGAGCATCTGGTTTGGTGAGAACCAGCCGAGGTCGCCGCCGTTCTTCGCCGATTCCTTGTCGAGCGACAGCCGCTTCGCGAGACCCGCGAAGTCCTGGCCCGCCTTGAGTTGCTGGATCACCTTCTGCGCGACTTCCTCGCTGCTCACGAGAATGTGTCGTGCCTGGTATTCGACCAGGCTGCTCGCGCTGATCTGCGAGTCGTATTCGGCCCGCAGTTCCGCCTCGGTGGGGACGTGATCCTGGGCGTATTTCTGCGCGGCTGCCTGCTGGATGATGTTGAGGCGCGCGAGCTCGAGCCGGTTGGCGAGCTCGGTCTCCTTCGTGAGCCCGTCCTTCTCGGCCTGCTGCGCGATGAGCTCGATGCGGACCAGGTTGTCCTTGATCTGCGCGACGTCTTCGGCCGGGAGCTCGGCGGAGGGCTTCTGCGCGACCGCCATGACGTAGTCCTCGAAGAGCTCGGTGCTGATCGCCTTGCCATTCACCGTGACGAGCGGAGGCTTGGCGGGAGTGGCGGCATCCGCGGCCTTGTCGGTCGCGGATTTGGAGCAAGCAGCCAGCGCGAGGACCGCGCCGAGCGCGGCGAATCGAATCAGTTTCATTTGGAATCTCAAGCGGTTGGGGAGTTTTCTTGGCTCAGGAGCTCACGGAGCTCGCGCGTCGATCGACAACGCGTGGATGTCGCGGCCCATCAATTCAGCGGCGGCAGCATAGACCATCCGGTGTCTTTCGACCTGTGGCACCCCTGCGAAGCGGGGCGCGGTGATCGTGACGTGGAAATGGCCGCCTTCCCGGGCGCCCGCGTGCCCGATGTGC
The DNA here is from genome assembly GCA_023433515.1 of Pseudomonadota bacterium. Lineage (GTDB taxonomy): Bacteria > Pseudomonadota > Gammaproteobacteria > Steroidobacterales > Steroidobacteraceae > CADEED01. The sequence continues at coordinate 9,846 of JAEZCN010000152.1, read as the reverse complement.
TGCGCGCTGTCGTCCCGGATCTCGAGCTGCGTCGGCGCGAGCGCGCCCTCGAGCACCGCGCGCAATCGCTCCACGCGCGGATTCATGCCGGCTCCTTCGCCTCGTGGCCGCGCATGAGCCATAAGATCACCCCGATCGTGAACACGAACACCAGCGGCAGCACGATCCACGTCTTGAAGGTCACCCAGGTCGACTCGCTCATGGTGTAGGCGACCCAGAGGTTCGCGGCGCCGAGCGCGAAGTAGAACGCGGCGGACAGCAGCGAAACGTTGCGCCAGGTGCTGGCGGTCACCTTGACGCCTTCGGGCAGGCTCTTGCCGAGCAGCCGCTCGAGCAGCGTCGCCTTGCCGACCCAGATGGTGACGGCCAGGGCGACCGCGACGAGCCAGTAGAAAATGGTCGCCTTCCACTGGATGAAGCGCTCGTCGCGCAGCGCGAGCGTGGCCGCGCCGAACACCCACACGAGGGCCGCGCTCACCAGGTGCATCTGCGGCACGGTGCGCGTGCGCAGCCAGTCCCAGGCAAGGAGCAGGAGCATCGCGACCATCAGCACCGCGGTGGCCGGGTAAATGCCGCCGAAGAACTTGTAGGTCAGGAAGAAGGCGATCAGCGGGGCGAGTTCTACGAGTATCTGCATCGGCTCCGACCGTGGGGAAGTTAGACGGAAATCGCGTCGGCGGCCGGTATCATCCGCAGGGTGAGCCAGTACTTCGAGCTACACCCCGAGAATCCACAGCAGCGGCTGGTCCGGCGCGCGGCCGATATCGTGCGCGAGGGCGGGCTCATCGTCTACCCGACGGACTCCTGCTACGCGCTCGGCTGCCACATCGGCGACAAGGACGCGCTCGACCGTATCCGCCGGATCCGCGCGGCCGACCGGCACCATCATTTCACGCTCGTGTGCCGCGATCTCGCCGAAATATCCCGCTACGCCAAGGTGGAAACCTGGCAATTCCGCCTGCTCAAGTCGGTGACGCCCGGCCCTTACACGTTCCTGCTGCCCGCGACCAAGGAAACGCCGCGCCGGCTACAGCACGAGAAGCGGCGCACGATCGGCCTGCGCGTTCCGGATCACCTCGTGCCGCGCATGCTGCTCGAGGAGCTCGGCGAGCCGATCATGAGCTCGACGCTGCTGCTGCCGGGTGACGAGATGCCGCTCACCGACGGGCGCGAGATCAGGGAGCGGCTCGAACATCAAGTCGACTGCGTGCTCGACGGCGGTCACTGCGGCATCGAGCCCACGACCGTCGTGGACCTGGCCGCGGCGACGCCGGTGGTGATACGCGTCGGCAAGGGTTCGTTGCAAGCTCTCGGTTTGTAACGGGATGGGATTGGTGGATGCTGCGGATTTTCCACGGCATTTTCCGAGAATCCCGGACCGGAATCCGCCGCACGATCTGTATACTTCGCGCTTCCCGTGAGCAGTCATCCGCAAGCAAAAAGAGTTCTGTCCGGAATGCGCCCGACGGGTCAGTTGCACCTCGGCAACTACCACGGCGCGCTCAAGAACTGGGTCGATCTCCAGTACCAGTACGAGTGCTACTTCTTCGTCGCCGACTGGCACGCGCTGACCACCGGCTACGAAGACACCAAGCAGCTCCCGAAATTCATCCACGAGATGCTCATCGACTGGCTGGCGGCCGGGCTCAACCCGGGCGTCGCCACGTTATTCGTCCAGTCGCAGGTACCCGAACACGCCGAGTTGCACCTGCTGCTGTCGATGATCACGCCGCTGGGCTGGCTCGAGCGCGTCCCGAGCTACAAGGACCAGCAGGAGCAGCTCAAGGAAAAGGACCTCGCGACCTACGGCTTCCTGGGCTACCCGCTGCTGCAGACCGCCGACATCCTGCTCTATCGCCCGGCCTTCGTGCCCGTGGGTGAGGACCAGGTCGCGCACGTCGAGATCACGCGCGAGGTCGCGCGCCGCTTCAATCACCTGTACGGCCGCGAGCCGGACTTCGAAGCCAAGGCCGAGAACGCCATCAAGCAGCTCGGCGGCCGCAACAGCTCGATGTACAAGCAGCTGCGGAAGAAATTCCAGGAGGCGGGCGACCAGCTCGCGCTGGAGAAGGCGCGCCAGGTCGTCGAGAGCAACAACCGGCTCACCGTCGCGGACCGCGAGCGGTTGTTGGGCTACCTCGAGGGTGGCAGCGTGAGCATCCTGCCCGAGCCGCAGGTGCTGCTCACCGCGACCCCCAAGGTGCCGGGTCTCGATGGGCGCAAGATGTCCAAGTCCTACGCCAACACCATCGGCCTGCGCGAGGATCCGGACGAGGTCGCGAAGAAACTCAAGACCATGCAGACCGACCCGGCGCGCGTGCGCCGCACGGATCCGGGCAATCCCGACGTCTGCCCGGTGTTCGACCTGCACAGGATCTACTCGAGCGACGAGACCCGCGCGTGGGCCGCGAACGGCTGTCGCACGGCGGGCATCGGCTGCCTCGAGTGCAAGAAGCCGCTCATCGACAAGGTGGTCGAGGAGATCAGCGGCATCCGCAAGCGCGCGCAGGAATTCGAGGAGAATCCCGAGCTGGTGCGCAACATCGTGGCCGAGGGCGCCGAGAAGGCGCGCGACGCCGCGCGCGAGACGCTCGACGACGTGCGCCGCGTCATGAATCTCAGGGTAGATTGATGAAATGTACCGTGGATAGTCAGATCACGGCCGTACAGGAAGCGCCATGAGAAAAGCACACAAGCCGGATCTGCGCGTGGTCGTGGACAACTCATCTGTCGAGAGCGGGCCGGGCGCCGAAGGCGCCGCGCCTTCCGGACCCCCAGAGCAGGTCGAGATGCCGTTCGCCATCGTCAATGGCGAGGCCATCACGCAGCTGCCGAAGGACCTGTACATCCCGCCGCAGGCGCTCGAGGTGTTCCTCGACGCGTTCGAGGGACCGCTCGACCTGCTGCTGTACATGATCCGACGGCAGAACCTCGACATCCTCGACATCCCGATCGCCGACATCACCAACCAGTACATGGAGTACATCGGCCTCATGGCCGACCTGCAGCTCGAGCTGGCCGGCGAGTACATGGTGATGGCCGCGACGCTCGCCGAGATCAAGTCGCGCATGTTGCTGCCGCGAGCCACGGATCCGAACGCGGGCGAAGAGGGTGATCCTCGCGCCGACCTCGTGCGTCGCCTGCAGGAATACGAGCGCTTCAAGAGCGCCGCGGAGAGCCTCGACCGTCTGCCGCGCATCGAACGCGACACCTGGGTCGCGGCCGCCGAGCTCGGTGAACGCAAGACCTCGCGGCCGCTGCCGCAGGTCGCGATGCAGGAAATGCTGTTGGCATTCCGCGACGTCGTGCAACGCGCGGAAATGTTTGCGCATCATCACGTCCAGCGCGAGCGGCTGTCGGTGCGCGTGCGCATGTCTGATATTCTCGCGACGCTCGAGCAGGCGAGCTTCGTCGATTTCGTGAAGCTGTTCAGGCCCGAAGAAGGTCGCATGGGCGTCACGGTGACGTTCGTGGCCATCCTGGAGCTGGTGCGCGAGGGATTGATCGACATCGTGCAGACCGAGGCTTACGCGCCGCTGCACGTACGCAGCGCGCAGGGAGCACGCGGACTCAGGCTCGCCGTCGACAACGACGCGATAGAAGAGGTCGCGCACGAGGTCGAAGCCGCCGCGAACGAAGACGTGACTGTCGCGAATGCAGACGCGAACGAAGAATTGACGCCCGATCCCGACGACGACGATTCAGGTGACGAACCGCCGGACGAGCTTCTGGACGGAGACAAGCATGAGTGATTCCTACATCAAGAACGTCATCGAAGCGGCGCTGCTCGCCGCCGCGCGCCCCGTGTCGGTCGCGGAGCTCGCGCAGATTTTCGAAGAATCCTCGCGGCCGCCGACGAAGGAGCTGCGCGCCGCGCTCGAGCAGCTGGCGGCCGACTATGAAGGTCGCGGCGTCGAGGTGCGCGAGACCGCCAACGGCTTCCGCTTCCAGGTGCGCAGCGCGTTCTCGCTCGAAGTGTCGCGCCTGTGGCCCGATCGTCCCCGCAAGTACTCGCGTGCGCTGCTCGAGACGCTCGCGCTCATCGCGTATCGCCAGCCGATCACGCGCGCCGAGATCGAGAACGTGCGCGGGGTTGCCGTGAACCCGGAAATCGTCAAGACGCTGATGGAGCGCAACTGGGTGCGCGTCGTCGGGCATCGCGACGTGCCCGGTCATCCGGAACTGCTCGGTACGACGACCGAATTCCTCGACTACTTCTCGCTCAAGTCGATCGAAGACCTGCCGCCGCTCGCCGAGCTCAAGTCGCTCACGGACCTCAACCTGCAGCTGCCGCTGCCGGTCACGACGGAGGGTGGTGACGGGGCGCCGGCCGCGGTCGATGGCGCGCCGGTGGACGGCGCGACGGTCGATGAGGCCGCCGCGCAGGATTCCGGCGCGGTCGATTCCGGAGAAGTTGCCGTCGTCGCGGTGAGCGCCGACGAACAGGACCCGGGGCTCGACGCCGCCGGCGACGACGACGCGGAAGACGAAGAGCTTTCCGCGCCGGGCGATTCCACCGCCGGGCTCGTGGCGGCGCCGCCGTCCGACGAGTCCTGATCCCAAGCGGGTAGCCCCATGCCGCGTCCTCGATCGGCGCCCGCAGGCGCCGCCGAGCGGCTCCAGAAGTATCTCGCGCAACGCGGCCTTGGCTCTCGCCGCGCGATCGAGGAATGGATTCGCGCAGGGCGACTCTCGGTCAACGGCAAGGTCGCCGAGCTCGGCGTGAGAGTCTCGCAACGCGACGACATCCGGCTCGACGGCCGTCCGATCCGCCTGCGCGCCACGGCCGGCTCCCACGTGTTCATGTTCAACCGCTCGGCCGGCGACCCGCTGCTCGAGGCCGACGGCCAGAAGAATTCCGACCATCGTGCGCCGCTGATCGAACGCCTGCCGAAAAGCGCCGGCCGCCGCTTCATCGCGGTGAGTCCGATGCCCGGCATCGACGGCGGTCTCGAGCTCGTGACATCGGACGGCGCGCTCGCCACGAAACTGCAGCGCGCGATCCACAAGCAGCCGTCCGAATTCACCGTGCGCGTGAAGGGACTGCTCGGACCGGATCAGGTCGCGGGCATCCAGAGCGGCAAGCTGGATCGTCCTGGCGCGATCACCGTCGAGAATCTCGAGACCAGCGACGCCGACCTCGAAGGATCCAACCGCTGGTATTCGATCGTCGTCCGCGGCGCGAGCGGCAAGGACGTGCGGCAGCTCTTCGAACGGCAGGGCGCCCTCGTGAGCCGCACGCAGCGCGTGGCGGTGGGTAGTTTGAGGCTCGACAAGTCCCTGCCGCGCGGCCAGTACCGGCAGCTCGAGGACGGGGAAATCGAAGCGCTTCTCAGCCCTGCGCCGGAAACCGACGCCCCGTGATCCCACGGCTCGCCGGGCCGAGCAGGGCGAGGTAGGGCGCGATCAGCGACTCTGGCATCGGCAGGGATTCGGGCGCCTCGGATGGATAGGCCTGCCGCCGCATCGGCGTGCGCACCTTGCCCGGATCGATGATGTTCACGCGGATCCGCGTCGTGTTCTCGGTTTCCTGCGCGAGCACCTGCGTCATGCCTTCCACCGCGAACTTCGAGATCGAGTAAGCGCCCCAATACGCGCGGCCGCGAGTTCCGACGCCGCTCGAGGTGAACAACACCGTCGCATCCGGCGAGTTTTTCAGCAGCGGCATGAGATGCTGTGTGAGCACGAAGGCCGCGGTCACGTTCACGTGCATCACGCGCATGAAGGTCGGCACGTCGTATTGCTCCAGCGGCATGAGCGTGCCGAGCAGCCCGGCGTTGTGCAGCAGGCCGTCGAGCCGTCCATAACGAGACTGGATCGCCGCCGCGACGGCTTCGTAGTCCGCGGCGAGCGCGCGTTCGAGATCGAGCGGCACGATGCTCGCTTCGGGTCCGCCGAGTTTCTGGATCTCCGCGTGTACGCCTTCGAGCTTGCGCACCGTGCGGCCCAGCAGGATGACTTCGGCGCCGGCGCGCGCGAGCGCGAGCGACACGGCGCGGCCGATACCGCCTCCGGCGCCGGTCACCATCACCACGCGGCCCTTGAATTCATCGGGCGCGGAGTGGTGGGCGCGCGGATCGAAGGTCTCTGAAATCATGGTTTCGGCTGATCCTCTGGTGCGGGTAGTTCGTCACCGGGATCGACGGCCGGCGTCGCGAGCGTGCGCACGCCTTTTTCGAGCTGCTCGACCGGATCGATGGTCGCGTCGGTGGTTGCGCCGAGCTCGGTGAACTTGCGCGCCTGCGGCAGAACGTTGCGCTCCATCGATCCCACCGCCGAGTTGAACGCGTCGATCGCGGATCCGAAAGCGCGGCCCACTTTCTGCAGGTGGCCGACGAAAACGCTCAACCGCTTGTGCAGGTCCTGGCCGAGCACGCGGATCTCGCGCGCGCTCTCGGTGACCCGCGACTGCCGCCAGCCGTAGGCGATGACCTTGAGCAGCGCCATCAGCGTCGAAGGCGTCGTCACGATGATGCGCTGCTTGAGCGCCGAATCTATGAGCTCGGGATTCTCCGCGAGCGCCGCCGACAGGAACTGGTCGCCGGGCAGGAACAGCACGGCGAATTCCGGGCTGTGCTCGAACTGTTCCCAGTAACTCTTGCGGCCGAGCTCGCGCACCCGCTCCTCGACCTGGCGCGCGTGGCGCACCAGCGATTCGCGGCGCGCATCGTCGTCGTGGGCTTCGATCGCGGCCAGGAATGCGTCGAGCGGCGTCTTGGCGTCGACGACGATGCTGCGGTTCTCCGGCATGCGCACGACGAGGTCGGGGCGCAACGCGCCGCCTTCCAGCGCCACGTGCTCCTGTTCGGTGAAGTCGCAGTGTTCGGACATGCCGGCGAGCTCGACCACGCGTCGCAGCGTGATCTCGCCCCAACGCCCGCGCACCTCCGGGCGGCGCAGCGCGGTAGATAGATTGCGGGTCTCGCGCTGGAGCAGGTCCTGCACCTTCACGAGATTCTCGATCTGTCCGAAGAGCTTGCCCGAGGAATCGCGCCGCTCGCGCTCCAGTTCCTCCTGTCGGGCCAGCGCCACCTTCAGCGGTTCGACCAGCTGCCGGATCGCCTCTTCACGCTCCTTGATCGAGGCCTCGGCCTTGGCCTGGTCGGCACCGAAAACTTCGCGCGCGAGCTTCAGGAAGGTCTCGCTGTTGGCGTTCAACGCGGCGCGCGAACTGCTCTCGATGGCCAGGCGTACCTGCGCCTCGCTCTGGCGCAGCAGCTCGGCGTTGCGGGCCAGCGCCTGCTCTTCGCTGGCGAGCTTCGCGTTGGCCTCCGCGAGTTGCGCGCGCAGCGCCTCCGCGCGGCGTGCCGCGCGCAGCGTGCCAACCAGGTAGCCGATGACCGCGGCCGCGAGCGCCGCGAGGACCATGATGAGCCAGGTGTTGCTCATGGCGCTCCGCTGCGCGGCTTGTCGAGCCAGTCGATCAGCTCGAGCGGGGTATCGAGCGAGCCGTGCGAGAACCAGGTGTCCGCGCGGTCTTCCGCGCGCAGGTAGCCAAAACGCGCGACGAGTGCATACATGCCCGCGGCCTGCGCCGCCTGCATGTCCCGCTCGGCGTCGCCGACGTAGACGATCTCGGAGGCGGGGATGCCCATCTTCCCGGCTGCGTGCAGCAGCGGGGCGGGGTGCGGTTTGCGGTGCGCGAGCGTGTCGCCGCTCACCACCGCGTTCGCGCGGGTGTGAAGCTTCACTTCGACCAGCAATGGATCGGTGAGCCAGCCTGGCTTGTTCGTCACGATGCCCCATGCGAGGCCGCGACGTTCGAGTTCGGTGAGCATCGTTTCGCCGCCTTCGAACAGGCAGGTGTGTTTCGCGATGCGCTTCGCGTAGATGTGCAGCAGCCGCATGCGCATGGTTTCGTGCTCGTCGGGCGGCAACACGCCGAACCCGAGTTGTGTGAGCGCGTTTCCGCCATGCGATACCTGGCAGCGCACCTCTTCGAAGGTGAGCGGCGCGAGATTTTCCTCGGCGCGCAGATCGTTCAGCGACTCGTGGAAATCGGCGGCGGTGTCGAGCAGCGTTCCGTCGAGATCGAAGAGCACACCGCGGATAGCGCTCATGCGGCACCCGCGGCGGGGCGGCGTTTCAGATGCATGAGGTAGTTGACCGACGGGTCGTTCGTGAGCGAGCACTGCGAGCGCACCGGGTCGTAATGCAGCCCGGCGATGTCCACGACGTCGAGTCCCGCGGTGCGACCGAAGCGGGCGATTTCCGAGGGCTTGAGGAGCCGCTCGTATTCATGCGTGCCGCGCGGCACGAGATTCGCGATGTATTCCGCGCCGACGATGGCGAGCGCGAACGATTTGAAATTGCGGTTGATGGTCGAGACGAATACGTCGCCGCCCGGCGCGACCAGCTTTCCGAGGATCGCAACCATCTGGGCGGGATCCGGGACGTGCTCCAGCATTTCCATGCAGGTGACCACATCGAACTTTCCGGCGTTCGCGACCAGCATGGCTTCCGCGGATTCGAGCCGGTAGTCGATGTCGAGCCCGGATTCGAGCGCGTGCAGGCGCGCGGTCTCGATCATGGTCGGCGCGAGGTCGATGCCGGATACCTTCGCGCCCGCGCGCGCCAGGGTTTCGGTGAGCAGGCCGCCGCCGCAGCCGACGTCGAGCACGCGCGCGCCCTGCAACTTGCAGCGCTCCTGCACGTAACGCGCGCGCACGGGGTTCAGCCGATGCAGTGGTTTGAATTCGCCCTCGACATCCCAGAAGCGATGCGCGGCCGCTTCGAATTTGGCGATTTCCGCGGCGTCGCGATTCGACGTCGAAGGAGGCGTCTGAGAGGTGGTCATGGCGAGGCGGAAGTATAGACGCGAAGGGCTCCCGGATGGACGAGAAACATTCGTGAAAACAGGGCTTTCGGCGGGGCCTGCGTGCTAGAATTCCGCACCTTTTTTTCGGCCCTACGCATGAACGAAATAGCGCGCGAAATACTTCCGGTAAACCTCGAAGACGAGATGCGGCAGTCATACCTCGATTACGCGATGAGCGTCATCGTGGGACGCGCATTGCCGGACGTTCGCGACGGCCTGAAGCCCGTGCACCGGCGAATCCTGCACGCCATGCGCGAGCTCGGAAACGACTGGAACAAGGCCTACAAGAAGTCCGCGCGCGTCGTCGGCGACGTCATCGGCAAGTACCACCCGCACGGCGACAACGCCGTGTACGACGCCCTGGTGCGCATGGCGCAGGACTTCTCCATGCGCTATCTGCTCGTGGACGGGCAGGGCAACTTCGGCTCGGTGGACGGCGACGCGCCGGCCGCCATGCGTTACACCGAAGTGCGCATGTCCCGCATCACGAGCGAACTGCTCGCGGACATCGAAAAAGAGACCGTCGATTTCGTGGCGAACTACGACGGCTCGGAAAGCGAGCCCTCGGTGCTGCCGGCGAAGTTCCCGAACCTGCTGGTCAACGGCTCGGCGGGTATCGCGGTCGGCATGGCGACCAACATTCCGCCGCACAACCTCAATGAGATCGTCAACGCCTGCCTCGCCGTGCTCGAAAATCCCGAGGTCACGCTGGCCGAGCTCATGCAGCACGTGCCAGGCCCGGACTTCCCGACGGCCGGTATCATCAACGGCGCCACCGAGATCGCGACCGCGTATCGCACCGGCCGCGGCCGGCTCTCGATCCGCGCGCGCACGCACTTCGAGGACGTCGACAAGGCCGGCGGCCGGCAGGCGATCATCGTCACCGAGCTGCCTTACCAGGTGAACAAGGCGCGCCTGCTCGAGCGCATCGCCGAGCTCGCGCGCGACAAGCAGATCGACGGCATCTCCGACCTGCGCGACGAGTCCGACAAGGACGGCATGCGCGTCGTCATCGAGCTCAAGCGCGG
>JAEZCN010000163.1 GCA_023433515.1 Pseudomonadota bacterium | reverse complement strand
TGGTGTAGTTGTCGGTCATCGCGCCGACCGTGATGACGTACGGGACATTGCCCGGTACGCCCACGGTCTGCGGCAGCGGTCCGCCATTGCCCGCTGATACGACGACGACGATGCCGGATTGCCACGCGCGCATCACGGCTTTGTTGAGCGGATCGTCCCAATAGCGCGAACGCGCCGGGGCCCCTAGCGAAAGATTGAGAACGCGGATGTTGTACGACTGCCGGTTGTTGAGCACCCAGTCGATGCCGCGGATGACGGTCGCGTACGTGCTCGAGCCGTCTTCCGCGAACGCCTTGATCGAGATGATGCGCGCATCCGGCGCCACGCCGAAGAAGCGGCCCGCGCCGTCCCGGCGGCTGCTCGCGATCAGGCTCGTGATGTGCGTGCCGTGGCCGTTCAGATCCGTCGAGACCGACGACCATTGCGCCTGCAGCACGTTGTTGACCGCGTCGTATTGCGCGGCGACGCGTCCGTTGCCGAGCGAATCCTTGTCGAGCGAATCGAGCTTCCAGTAACCCGTATCGATGACCGCCACGCCGATGTCGCGGCCGCGGATGTTCGCGTTGTGCAGGTCGCGCGCGTTGACGTCGACCGGCACCGGATCGCCTTCGCCGAAGTTCGTCGTGTACGAGATCGCGACGTCATCGATGTCGACGTTGTCGTCGCCGAAGCGGCCGCTCATCGACGGCACGAACCGGATCGCCGTGTCGCGCCCGCGGAACGCCGTGATGTTGTAGCTCTGGCTCGCGAATACGTAGTCGTTGGCCGGACCGTTGATCCGGCCGAGCTCGGTCCACGAGCCGCCGCCGTTGCCGCTGGCCTGCACGGACACGTATTCGCCCGCCTCGAGGCTGTTGCGCAGGTACTTGAAACTCAGCGTGACGTTCGGCGCGTTGGAGGGCGTTGCCGCGCGGCGGTAGATGGCCGCGCCGCGGCCCGTGAGGATCAGGCGTTTGCTGCCCCGATCGCTCCAGCAGAGCACGACGTAACCCCCGTTCGGATTGTTGTCGTCGTTCTGCTCGACCCAGTCGCCGTACCAGCGATGCGTGCCGTCGTTGTTGGCGAAGGAATCGCGTTCGAAGTTGTCGCGCACGTTGGCCGCGGCCTGCGTGACCACCCGCGAGTTGAGGGTGATCTGCTTGATGCCCGCGGTCTCGAGGACGCGCTGGTGCTCGGTATCCGTGAGATTGGCTTCCACCGCGTCGATGACGCCGAGGCGCGATATGACTTTGCCACCCGCGGCAGTGACGGCCGCCGCGGCCGCGTCGGTATCCGCCGCTTCGACGATGTAGCTGCGCACCGGCCCAGGCTTCGTCGCGTCGACTCCCGGCTTACCGGAGGTCGCCGCCGAGCAGGATATGAGTACCGCGGCGCTCGCCGCAGCGGCCACGGCGAACAAACCAATCTTCAACTTCATCGAATTCGCCCCTGTTCGTGGCCCCAATTCGCTTGCGCGAATGCGGTCATTAAAGGCGGCGAGGCCACAGCGACACCGTGCGTGTGTGATCCCGTTCTCGGGGAAAATGTGACCGACGTCTAATAAGAGCCGGTCAAATCCGGCCGCTATGTAAAAGCCGGGGAAGCTCTGAGCGGTCGGTACCGGGTGAGAAATCGCTGAGTTGGCTCAAGAGCGGCGCATTCGGCGCGCCGGCTAACTCAGCGATTTCTCACCCGGCGCCGACCTTCTGGCGCGGTGGGGAGGATTCTGTCCAATAACTCGGCGAGGGGGGTCGCGGGGCAGAAGAGATGTCCCTGACCCTCGAGGCATTGTTCGGCGATCAGGAACTGCGCCTGCGCCTCCGTTTCGATGCCTTCCGCGACGATGCGCAGGCCGAACGCGCGGCCGAGCGCGATCGCCGCGCGGCAGATCGCACGCGCCTCGTGGTCGTGTCCGACCTCCTCGACGAAGGAGCGGTCGATCATGATTCCATCGAGCGGGCTCGCGCGCAGGCGTCCCAGCGACACGTAACCCGTGCCGAAATCGTCGACCAGCACGCGCACGCCCTGGCCGCGCAGCTGGTGCAACGCCGCGAGTCCGGATCTTCTGCTCGACAACATCTGTTCGGTGATCTCGAGATCGAGATGGCCGAGATCGACCCCGGCCGTCGCGGCGGCATTCGTGACGTCTTCGGCCAGACTCTCCGCAGAGAGATACTGGCGGCCGACGTTGACCGAAACGCGGATGTCGGGCAGGCCGCGTTCCACGAATATCGCCAGATCGCGGCAGGCGCGCCGCAGGACCCAGCGGCCGAGCTGCACCGAGAGCCCGGACAACTCCGCGATGGGCAGGAACTCCGACGTCGGCACCAGGCCGCGGATCTTGTGCGGCCAGCGCAGAAAAGCCTCGACCGCGACGATCTCCCGCGTGGCGAGCAGGTAGCGCGGCTGATAATGCAGTTCGAGCTCGTCGTTCTGGATCGCACGCGTGAGCTCCTGCTGCCAGTCGAGGCGCGTGAGCGAGGCGATGCGCAGCGTGTCGGAGTAGAACAGCACGGTGCGGTCCTTGCCCTCGCGACGGATCGAATCGAGGGTGGTCAGCGCGCGCTCGATGAGCTCGGCGGCACGTTCGCCGTCGGAGCCCGACAACGTGACACCCGCGCGCGCGGCGAGCTGGAAAACCTGTCCCTCGAGATCGACCGGATGCCGCAGAGCCTGCATCAGGCTGTCCACCGTGGAGTCGGCATCGGCGCGAGAGTGGATATCCGCGAGCACCACGCCGATCACGTCGTCGGAAACCCGCGCGATGCGCGGCAGGTTCGAGCGGCCTTCGGGCAGCGAATCGGCGATGGTCTTCGCCGCGTGTTCGGCCAGGCGGTTCGCGAGCGCGGAATCGAACACCCGCTGGTAGGTCGCGTATCCGCCGATGTGGATCAACACGACGCCGACCGTGTCCTCGCGCAGCGCGGCCATGTCGAGCGCCATGCGCAGCGATTTCTCGAACCCGTCGCGATGCGGCAGCATGACGCTCGAACCTTGCGGATACAGCCCCGAATCATTGGAAGTCGCGCCGGCGCCCAGGTCGCGGCACACGACCAGCGCGCGGTCGAAGCCCTGCACCTGGAAGCGCACCTCGTACTTGATGTCGCCGTCGCGATAACGCTGTTGCGCGGGCTTGCGCGTCTTCAGGATGCGGCGCACGGTCTGCAGCATGTGCGTCGCGATCGCCTCGTTGAAGACCTCCGCGAGCGGCCGTCCCGGGATTTCCGTTTCGGTCGCGGCCAGGCCGCGCACGGCATTGCCGCCGAGGCACGAGAGGATCGTCCCATCGCGGCGGACGGTGAGCGCGAGATCGGGCAGGGCGCTCGCGAGCTGCTGCTGGATGTCGTCCATGCGGATGTCCTAACGCGCCTCGCGCAGAACGCGCAGCGCGTTCACGGTGTCGTCGCTGCCGCGCGTGGATGAGTGTTCGATGATGATGCCGTTGGCGATGAGCGCGTCGACGTTGGTTTCGACCGCGCCGATGACCGAATTGAGTTGCGCCACGGCCTCGGTGCCGAACCAGCCGCGCCAGGCATTGCGGCCGCGCTTGGCGCGATACAACGCGAGGTCGGCGATCTTGATCGCCTGTTCCCAGCTCACGGCCTCCGGCTTGCCCGGAACGAAGGGCAGGCAGGTGAAACCGATGCTGCAGCTCGTGCGCACGACCGCGCCCTTGGGCAGCACGCACTTGAGCTTGGCGATGCGCTCGCGGATGCGCTCGGCCAGGATCGTGGCATGTTCGACGTGCTGCGCCTGCGCGACGACGACGAACTCGTCGCCGCCCCAGCGCGCCAGCATGTCGTCCGGGCGGATCGCCGCGCGCAGCGTCTTCGCGATCTCGATGATGACCTCGTCGCCGGCGGCGTGGCCGTGTTGATCGTTGATGGGCTTCAGCGCATCGAGATCGATGATCATGATGGCGAGGCCCTGGGCGCCCTTGGACTCCGCCAGCTTGCGCGGGAACTGCTGCATCAGGTAACGCCGGTTCGCGAGGCCGGTCAGCGTATCGGTGTAGCTGGCCATCTCCAGGCGGCGGTTGGCGTCCTCGAGCTCGCGATAACGCTGGGCGAGCTCGTAGGTGCGGTCGCTGACCTGCTGCTCGAGCTCGAGTCGCAGGTCCGCCGCGCGCGCGATGCGGCGCTGCTGCGCGTACCAGACGCCGAGCAGCATGAGCATCGCGACGATCGTGTACCCGAAGAACGCCCATTTCGAGAGCCACGGCGAAGGCGCCACGTCGATGGGCAGCGCGAGATCCTGGGTGCTCCACACGCCGTCGCTGTTGCTCGCGCGTACGCGGAACACGTAGTTGCCGCCCGGCAGGTTCGTGTAGGTGGCCGCGCGGCGTTCGTCGGCGCGCACCCAGTCCTTGTCGAAGCCGTCGAGCTTGTATTCGTAGCGGTTCGAGCGCGGGTCGGCGAAATCGAGCGCGGCGAACCGCAGCGTGATCACGTCTTCCTTGTGGCCGAGCTGCAGGCGTTCGATGCGCTCCTCGGGCACGCCCATGTCGCCCGGTGTGTTCAGCTTGAGGAACTGCGTGAGTACGACGCGCGGCGGACGCTCGTTGAACTCGAGCACTTCCGGGTAGAACGCGTTGAAGCCGGCATTGCCGCCGAAATACAGCTTGCCGCTGCGATCGCGGTAGTGAGCGCCGAAGTTGAGTTCCTCGGCCTGCAGTCCGTGCAGGCGGTGGAAGCGCTGCACCGCGCTGTTCTTGGGATCGAGTCGCGCCAATCCGAAGTTGGTGCTGATCCAGATGTTGCCGGTGCCGTCCGCGCGCAGGCCGTAGACGGTGTTGTTGGGCAGGCCGCGCGCCTCGGAGTAGTTCTCGAAACGCAGGCTGGCCGGCGCCTCGCCCGGGTTCACGACGCGGTCGAGACCGCCCGCGCGCGTGCCGATCCACACGCGGCCGTTGTCGTCCACGAGGATCGAGTAGATAGTGTCGTCGCTCAGCGAGTCGAGCTGCTTCGCATCGCGCTTGTAGTAGTGGATCCGGCGCGATTTCGCATCCCAGACGTTGAGTCCGCCGCCATCCGTGCCGATCCAGACGTGCCCGGCGCGATCGCGCGCCAGCGCGGTCACGCGGCCGCTCGACAGGTGCAGGCCGTCTTCCGGGCCCGGGCGCAGGTTGTCGAAGCGGCGCGAACGCGCGTCGAAGCGCGAGACGCCGCCTCCGTAGGTACCGGCCCAGACCTGGTGATCCACCTCGAGCAGGCTCATCACACCGGTAGCGGCGAGCGACGTCGGTACGGTCGGAACGTGCTGGAAGTTCTCGGCACGCAGTGTTTGCGGGTCGAAGCGATTGAGTCCTCCGCTCATGGTGCCGACCCACACCGAGCCGTCGGAGGTTTCCAGCATCGACATCACGCGGTCATCGCTGAGAGAGTTGCGCGCGCCCGCGATGTGCCGCACGTGCGTGACCTGCGAGGTCGAGCGGTCCAGCACGTTGATGCCCTTGCCGAACGTGCCGATCCACAATCGTCCCTGCGGATCCTCCGCGAACGAGGTGACGTTGCGGTCGGTGAAGCCGTCGGCCGCGCTCGCCTGCGAATGACCGAAGGACCAGGTGCGCGGATTCCATTTCGCGAGGCCACCGGTCTTCGTGCCTATCCACAGGCTGCCGCCGCGATCCTCGAACAGCGAGACGATGTAGTCGTCGGGCAGCGAGCGCGGCTCGGCGGGGTCGCGCGTGTAGCTGGAGAAGGTTTCGGTGGCGGTGTTGAGCCAGGCGAGGCCGCGCATCGTCCCGACCCAGAGCCGGCCGGCGGTGTCGAACAACAGCGCGCAGATGCGATTGGAGGGCAACGAGTTCGCTCCGGGCCTGCCCGCGGCTTCCGGCTGGCGATACACGCGCCAGTCGCCGGCCCGCGGCTCGAAGCGCGCGAGACCCGCGTCGGTGCCGATCCAGATCATTCCGTCGGGAGACTCGGTGAGCGCGCGCACGCGCACGCCCTGGTCACCCGCGATCCGGGCGGGCAGCGCGATGCGGGTGACGGCGAGCGTCGTGCCGGAAATCCGGTCGAGACCGCGATTGTTCGCGACCAGCGTATCGCCGTTGCGCAGGATCAGGATGGCGTTGATGGAGTCATCGGAAAGGGAACGCGCATCGCCGGGTTTGCTCGTGAAACGCCGCAGCTCGTGCGAGCGCACGTCGTAGACGGCGAGACCGTCTTCGCGCGTGCCTATCCACAGTCGGCCGAGCCGGTCGCGCGCGAGGCTGCGCGCGCGCTGCAGCCAGGGCTCATCGCTCAGCGCGGCGGGCGCTTCGAGTTTTCCGGTGCGCGCATTGCGGAACACGATGCCGCCGCCGTCGGTGCCGATCCACAGGCCTTCCTCGGTGGCGGCGAGCGAGTAGATCCACGGAGCGGGCAGGGAGCCCGCGTCACCGCGAACGTGGCGCAGCTGGCGGAAGTCGTAGCCGTCGAAGCGATTGAGTCCGTCCTCGGTGCCGAACCACATGAAGCCTTCGCTGTCCTGCGCGATGGCATTCACGGCGTGTTGCGACAGTCCTTGCTCGAGACTGTAACGCTGCACGCTGAGCGGCGGCGCGGAGTGGGCGACGGAGGTGAACGAGAGTGCGGAGAACGCCAAGCAGAGTGATGCGAACACCGCGCGCAAGCGGTGCCTGGGAGGCCTGGTTGTTCCCCACTCTTCTGGCATTTTGTAAAGGACCGGACGACTCCGATCCATATCCTAGATGCCAGCGAAGAAAGTCTGTGTGATTGGCGTCAGAAGCCCCGGCCAGCACGCGCCGCGATGGAGCGTCGCCGCGGCATAAGTGTGATGCGCGTCACGCGCCGGACCGGTTCAGGTCCAGTCCATGGTCGAGACGCCGGTCTCCGCGGCGGCACGGCGGGCCGCCAGGCTGCCGTTCACCAGCACCCCGTGGCGGGCGAGTTTGAGGTGGGGCAGATCGGATTCGGCGTTCCCGTACGCGAACGTATCGGAGTCCTCACGGGTCGCCACGAGCTCGCGCAAACAACGCGCCTTTTCCTCGCCGCGTCGATTCGCGGTGGTCAGCGTGCCGTCGAGGCGATCGCCGTCCCAACGCACGCCGGTGCAGATCACGAGGTCGAATCCGAGTTGCCGGCCGAACTCCGGGACGTAGAAATCGACACTGGCGGACATGAGTACCAGGTAATGCCCGGCGTCGCGATGCCGGCGGATCGTGGCGAGTGCTTCCCGGTAGCAGCGCCGCTCGATCGTCTCCGTCACGAATCGCTCGGAGCTGGCGCGCAACTCCTCCCGAGGCGTCCCGCGCAACGTGCTGCGCAGCAGGGATTGCTTGAGTGCCGCCCGGTCGCGATCGAAGACGAAGCGGATCGCGGCCGGAAGCACGCCTAACAACCGCAGCAAACTGAATGGCCGCCGCGCGAGGTGCCGCACGACCAGCGGAAAAAGCGTGTCGTGGTGAGTGATCGTTCCGTCGAGATCGAAAATGGCCATCGTCATGGTGGCGAAATCTTACACGCCGCGCACGCCACGATTCGCCACAATTGCACCGCACGGTTTGCCACTTTGCGCTTCGACACTCCCGGCCGTTCGTACCAACGGGAGTGAAAGATGTCCGAACGTCGCAGATTCATACCGCCGCTGCTGGCCAAACTTCTGGTCATCGGCGCCCTCGTCATACTACTGCTGATCCCGATCAGCCAGGTCGAGAGCCTGGTGGGCGAGCGGGTCCACATGCGCGAGACCGCCGCGGTCCGTGTCGCCGAGTCCTGGGGTGGACCGCAAACCACCGGCGGCGTGCTGCTCGCGATCCCGGTCGAAACGACGCGCGTGATCGTCGAACAGAGCGCGGCGGGGCGCGAGAGTCAACGCACCGAGACCGACCGCAACGTGTTGTACGTGCTGCCGGACACGCTTTCGGTGGGCGCGAATGCGGAGCCCAGCACTCGCACCGTGGGTCTGTATTCGACGCCCGTCTACCTCGCGAAGGTCAGCATCACCGGCGAGTTCCTGACGCGCGACTTCGCGCATCTCACGCAGCCCAAGGAGGGACGGGAGGTGAAGTGGAACGAAGCCCGCCTCGTGGTTCTCAATTCCGAATCGAGGGCGCTGCGCGCGGTCGATGATCTCGTCGTCGGGGGCGAACCGGGCGAGGTGGCCGCGGACGCCTACGCCGGGTCGGCGGGCATCTCGACGGGAGTTCCAATCGCGGCATTGCGCGAAGGCGCGACCATTCCATTCCGCGTCAAGCTCACACTCGCAGGCAGCCGCCAGTTGTCGTTCCTGCCGCTGGCGCGCAAGGCGGACATCACGATGGAGTCGCGCTGGCCGCATCCGAAGTTCGAAGGCGCGCCGGCGCCGCTCGATCCCGCCATCGGTGACGAGGGCTTCTCCGCGAAATGGTCGGTGCTCGAGATCAATCGCTCGTTCGGCCAGAGCTGGTGGGACTCCCACGTGCGCCACGGCATGCCGGTGGAGGTCGCGCTGGGGCAGAGCGCGGTCGGTGTGTCGTTCTATGAACCCGTCGACGTGTATCAGCGCAACTACCGCGCGGTGCACTACGCGGTGCTGCTGATCGCGATCACGTTCCTCACGTTCTTCCTCTGGGAGCACGTGAGCGGCATCGCGATCCACGGCATGCAGTACCTGCTGGTGGGACTCGCGCTCGCGATGTTCTACCTGCTGCTGCTCGCGCTGTCGGAGCACGTGAGCTTCGACGTCGCCTACACGATATCGGCGGGTGCGCTGGTCGCGTTGATAACGATTTATCTGACTGGCGTGCTGAAGAGTCTGCCGCTGTCTCTTGGCGCCGGCGCGGGACTCGCGATTCTTTACACGATGTTGTACTGGATCCTGCGCTCCGAGGATTACTCGCTGCTCATGGGCGCGCTGCTGCTGTTCGGCGTGCTCGCGATCCTGATGATCGCGACGCGGCGAATCGACTGGTCTAACGTCGCGCGCCTGCAACGCGCGCGGGACGCGGTCGAGTAGCAGGGCGGACAGCGGCGCCCGCTTCCGGTTGGTGCCGGGTGAGAAAACGCGGAGTTAACGTGCCGGGTGGAATCGTGTAGTGCAGCGCAGGCCGCTGACTCCGCGATTTCTCACCCGGCACCGACGGTCAGGGAATGTTCAGCCCGAGTGCGATGTCGCGGCGCGCGTACCACGTGCCATCGCGCTTTTCTGGAGTTGCCAGACCATTCCCGCCGCGGTGGCTCGTCTGGCGTTGGGCTGCGGTGTTCAGCGGGTCGTCGGTGAATTGCAGGTTGTCGATGTAATAGGTGCCGCGGCCGGGCTCGATGACGTGCATGTGCACGTGCTCCGCAACGTTCCGGGATGGGTACGCGCCCGGACGGATCGTGTCGAAGCGGTAACGGCCCTGCGCGTCGGTGACCGCCCAGCCGCGCAGGCGACCGTGCCGGTTTCCCGCCGTTGGATAGATACCGCTCACGTCCGTGTGATACGCGTAAACGATGATGCCCGCGGCCGGAACGCCGCGCGCCGTCACGACGCCTTCGATGACCATCGGCACGCCCGGCTCCGCGGGAGGCGCGATGCGGGCGTGTGATGAGAGCTTCGCGGGCTGGTCGTCGAACACCCACTCGCAGCCCTGGCATGGCCCGCCGATGACGGGCTCGCGCGAGGCGGCGAGGGCACGCAGCGCGTGCCCTGTGATCAGGGCACCTCCGGTCACGAGCAGCGTACGTCGTTCCATGGGTGCCCTCCGGTGCCTTCTGCCTAGGCGGCTTTCGCCGCCAGCTGGCGCAGCACGTACTGCAGGATGCCGCCGTGGCGATAGTAATCGCGCTCCTTCGGCGTATCGATGCGCACACGCGCCTCGAACTCGATCGGCGTACCGGGCTTGCCGTCTTTCGCCGGCGGCGTCGCGACGACCTTGACGGTCTTCGCTTCCGCGTTGCCGAGCCCGGTGATCTCGAACACCTCCTGGCCCGTGAGTCCCAGCGACGCGGCGGTCTTGCCGGCCGGGAACATCAGCGGCAACACGCCCATGCCGATCAGGTTCGAGCGGTGGATGCGCTCGAAGCTTTCCGCGATGACCGCGCGCACGCCTAACAACATCGTGCCCTTGGCGGCCCAGTCGCGCGACGAGCCGGTGCCATATTCCTTGCCTGCGAGGATCACGAGCGGCGTGCCATCCTGCTTGTAGCGCATGGCCGCGTCGAAGATCGACATCTGGTCACCCGTGGGGACGTGGATGGTCACGCCGCCCTCGGTGCCGGGCGCGAGCTGGTTGCGCAGGCGGATGTTCGCGAACGTGCCGCGCATCATGACTTCATGGTTGCCGCGGCGCGCGCCGTAGGAGTTGAAGTCCACCGGCTGCACGCCCTGCGCGACCAGGTACTTCGCGGCGGGGCTGGTCTTGGAGATGTCGCCGGCGGGCGAGATGTGGTCGGTGGTCACGGAGTCGCCGAGCAGGGCGAGCACGCGCGCGCCTTTCACGTCCGTCACGGGGCGCGGCGTCATCGTCATGCCGTCGAAGTACGGCGGATTGCGCACGTAGGTGGACTTGTCGTCCCACGCATAGATCTTGCCGGCCGGTACCTTGATCGACGACCAGTTCTCGTCGCCCGCGAACACGTTCGAGTAGCTCTTGCGGAACATGTTCGAGTCGAGCGTCTTCTTCACGACTTCGTGCACTTCCTTGTCGGAAGGCCAGATGTCGGCGAGCACCACGGGCTTGCCGTCCGGGCCGGCGCCGAGCGCTTCCTTCTGCAGGTCGACGTCCATCGTGCCCGCGAGCGCGTACGCGACGACGAGCGGCGGCGAGGCGAGGAAGTTCATCTTCACTTCCGGATGCACGCGGCCTTCGAAGTTGCGGTTGCCCGAGAGCACCGAGGTCGCGACGATGTCGCCGGCCTTGATGCCCGCGGAGATCTCGGGCCTGAGCGGTCCCGAGTTGCCGATGCAGGTCGTGCAGCCGTAGCCGACGACGTAGAAGCCGACCTTTTCGAGCTCGCCGAGCAGCCCGGCCTTCTGTAGATAGTCGGTGACGACGCGTGAACCGGGCGCGAGGCTGGTCTTCACCCAGGGCTTGGCCTTGAGGCCGAACTTCGCCGCGTTACGCGCGAGCAGCGCGGCGGCGACCAGCACGTAGGGATTGGAAGTGTTCGTGCAGCTCGTGATGGCCGCGATCGTGACCGCGCCGTCCCTGAGCTCCACCTGCTGCCCGTCGAGCTTGATCTCGGCGCAGCCGTCCGCATCGGGCGACTTCTTCTTGCGCTCTTCGGCCATCGGCTTGAGCGCTGCCTGGTAGACGGACTTGGCCTTCGACAGCGGCACGCGGTCCTGCGGACGCTTCGGGCCCGCGAGGCTGGGCTCGACGTCGCCGAGGTCGAGCTCGAGCACGTCGGTGTAGTCGGCCGGCTTCGCGCCGTTGTAACGCCACATGCCTTGCGCCTTGGCGTACGCCTCGACCAGCGCGATCTGTTCGGCGGGACGGCCGGACAGCTCGAGATAACGCAGCGTCTCCTCGTCGATCGGGAAGATGCCGCAGGTGCTGCCGTACTCGGGCGCCATGTTGGCGATGGTCGCGCGGTCGGCGAGCGGCAGGTTGGCGAGGCCGTCGCCGAAGTACTCGACGAATTTGTCGACCACGCCTTTCTTGCGCAGCATCTCGGTGACCGTGAGCACGAGATCCGTCGCGGTGGCGCCGGGCTTGAGCGAGCCGGTGAGCTTGAAGCCGATGACCTGCGGGATGAGCATCGTCACGGGCTGGCCGAGCATCGCGGCCTCGGCCTCGATGCCGCCCACGCCCCAGCCGAGCACGCCGAGGCCGTTGATCATCGTCGTGTGGGAGTCGGTGCCAACCACGGTGTCCGGATACGCGAGATTCGCGTCGCCGCTCTTCTTGTGGAACACCACGCGGCCGAGATACTCGAGATTCACCTGGTGGACGATGCCGGTGTTGGGCGGTACCACGGCGAAGTTGTCGAACGCGGTCTGACCCCAGCGCAGGAACGCGTAGCGCTCGCCGTTGCGCTGGAATTCGATCTTGTTGTTTGCCGCGAGCGAGTTCGCGCGGCCGTAGTCGTCGACCTGCACCGAGTGGTCGATCACGAGTTCGGCCGGGTTCAGTGGATTGATGCGCTGGGGATCGCCGCCGAGCTTCTGCACGGCTTCGCGCATCGCGGCGAGATCCACCACGCAGGGCACGCCGGTGAAGTCCTGCATGATGACTCGCGCGGGAGTGAAGTCGATCTCATAGGAGGGCGTGGCTTTCGCGTCCCAGCTCAGGACGGCATCGATGTCCTCGCGCGTGACGTTGACGCCGTCTTCGAAGCGCAGCAGGTTCTCGAGCAGGATCTTCAGAGAGTAGGGCAGTCGCGCGACCTTGTCGGCGGGCAGCGAAGCGAAGCTCCAGTAGTCGTAAGAACGGTCGCCAACCTTGAGGGTCGCTCGGGTACTCGAACTGCCAGTCATTTAACTCTCCAACACTAGATCTGGGTCAGGGGCGAAAAAGCGGCGCATTCTAACTCACTCGCACCCCGCTATTGCGGCGTCGTGTGCTCGATGACGCCTCCTCCCAGGCACCGATCGCCGTCGTACAGGACCGCGAATTGCCCCGGAGTCACGGCACGTTGGGGTTCGGCGAACGTCACGCGGATCGCGCCGTCATCGCCGACCACCGCATGGCAGGGCTGATCGGGCTGCCGATAACGCACCTTGATCGCGGAATCGAATTCGATCGAATCGCGCTGCACCAGCCAGTTGCAGGGGCCGGTGGTCAATGCACGACTGGTGAGCAGCGGATGGTCGTGACCCTGGACCACGACGAGCTGGTTCTCGCGCAGGTTCTTGGCCGCGACGTACCAGGCATCCTCGCGCGCCCCGGAGCGGCCACCGATCTCGAGGCCGCCGCGTTGCCCCAGCGTATGGAAGGCGAGGCCGCGATGACGGCCTACCCTCTCGCCGTGTTCGTCGACGATGTCGCCGGGGGACGTCGGGATGTAACGCGACAGGAATTCGCGGAACGGCCGCTCGCCGATGAAACAGATGCCGGTGCTGTCGGGCTTGTCGTACACGGGCAGACCCGCTTCGCGCGCGAGCGCGCGCACCTCGGCCTTCGTGAACTCGCCGAGCGGAAAGAGCACGTTTGCGAAATGCCGGCGATCGACGGCGTGCAGGAAGTAGGACTGATCCTTCTCGGCGTCCCGAGCCTTGCGCAGCACCGGTCCGAAATCGGTGTGATCGATCCGCGCGTAGTGACCGGTCGCGAAGCGACGCGCGCCGAGTCGCGCCGCGTACTCGAGACACAGGCCGAACTTGATTTCCCGGTTGCAGAGGACATCGGGATTCGGCGTGCGCCCGGCGCGGTACTCGGTCAGGAAGTAGTCGAATACGCGCGCGCGATAGTCGGCGGCGAAACTCACGCGGTGCAGCGGGATTGCGAGCTCCTCGGCCGATGCCCGCGCGTCCTGGAAATCCTGCGCGCTGGTGCAGTAGTCGTCGTCCTCGTCCCAGTTGCTCATGTATAGCCCGTGCACGTCGAAGCCCGCGCGGCGCAGCAGCAGCGCGGCGACGGCGGAGTCGACGCCGCCGGACATGCCGACGACGATCCTTTCGCGGGAGGGAGAATTCACGGCGCGAATTGTACGCCGTGGAAGCTGTCCGGCAGCTTTCTAGAGATTGACGACGGCGTGGACCCGCGGCGCGGTCGCCAGGTCGAGCGCGGCCACGGAATCGAGCGGCTGGCGCCGCCCGAGCAGGTAGTCATCGAGGCAGCGCAGGACCAGCGGGGAGCGCAGGCGGGCCTGCTGGGCCAGCAGCTGTTCGTGCGTCAGCCACACCGCGCGCACGATGCCGGCATCGAGCGCCTGGCCTTCGCGGAAGTCATCGACCGAGCCGCAGAACGCGAATCGCAGGAAGGTCCGTCCGGAATCGGGGCTGCGCCACAGGTAGGTGCCGACGAGCGCGCTGGGGGCGAACCGCCAGGCTGTTTCCTCGCGTGTCTCGCGGATCGCCGCGTCGAGCAGGGTTTCCCGATCCTCGAGATGGCCGGCCGGTTGATTGAGCACGAGCCTGCCGGAGATGCGCTCCTCGACCAGCAGGAAACGCGAATCGCGCTCGACGACCGCGGCGACCGTGACTTCCGGGTTGAACGCCATGATCGACTAGTTAGCGCTGCGCCTGGCGCGCGAAGTCCTCGGGCGAACTCGCGTGCCAGACTTCGTCGAATTCGTCGAGATACGGACGCGCCACCGGCGGGTTGTTGAGATCGGCGATGCCGTCCCAGCGATCCGCGTGCACGCGGTAGACGATCGCGCGATCGTCCGCGATCAGGTAACCGCAGGCGCGCACGCGCGCGGCGGTGACCGCCGGGCGGATGTCGATGCAGCTCGTGAGCCTGCGGCCCATCGCGATGAAGCGGTTGTTGTCGCGCAGCAGGCGGCTGGAATCGGACAGCAGCACGCGCACCTTCGCGAAGCGGCGCGCGAGCACGAAACGTTTCACGATCTCGAGGAAGCCGTTCTGGTCGTAGAGCTCCGGCTCGAGATCGGGCGTGTAGATGGACATCAGCCGCTGCGCGCTGGACGCGACCGCATCCACCGCGGCGCGCATCTCTTCGAGCGAGCTGATGACGCGGATGTGGTTGGGCGCCGTGGTGCTCGTGTCGCCGTTGGGCAAAGCGATCCCGGGCGCCGAATTGCGCTGCGAAAGCGTGGTGAAATCGAATTCCCCGGTCGCCATGTTTGGACGACATCTCCCTGGCTCTGACCCCAGCCAGATTGTGACTTGTGCACGTGAAAGGTTAGGTGGGCGTCGGGGCTTTTCGGTGCCAACCGCGTCACGCTTTGAGCCGAAATGGACCGAAACCGGCCTGAAAGCGTGTTGCAGATCGCACTTGGAGGGCCCCCGTACGGGGTCCTCGTACAGAGACCTCGTACGCACCAATTGTGCGGCGCCCCTAACTGCCCGCGTAGTGAGGCGGCGTCAGATCGCGCGCGCCATCTCGGCGGCGAGCCCCAGGTACTGCGCCGGCGCCAGGGCCTTGAGCCGCGCGCGTTCCGCTTCGGGCAGCGGGAGTTTGTCGATGAATGCCGCCAGGCCGGCCGCGTCGACCTGCGTGCCGCGCGTGAAGTCCTTGAGCAGTTCGTAGCCGTTGGGCACGCCCGCCGCGCGCAACGCGGTCTGCAATGCCTCGCCGAGCACTTCGTAGGCGCCGTCGATGTCGCCGGCGATGACGGCCGGGTCGGCCGAGATCTTGCCCAGCCCGCGCGCGAGCGAATTCCACGCCACCAGGCTGTGCGCGAGCGCGACGCCGACGTTGCGCAGTACGGTGGAGTCGGTGAGATCGCGCTGCCAGCGCGAGATGGGCAGTTTGGCGGCGAAGTGATGCAGCAGCGCGTTCGCGACGCCGAGGTTGCCCTCGGCGTTCTCGAAATCGATCGGGTTGACCTTGTGCGGCATCGTCGAGGAGCCGACTTCACCGGCGACCGCGCGCTGGCGCAGGTAACCGAGCGAGATGTAGCCCCAGGTGTCGCGCGCGAAATCGATGAAGATCGTGTTGATCGCGGCCAGCGCATCGCAGTATTCGCCTATCCAGTCGTGCGGCTCGATCTGCGTCGAATATTCGTTCCAGGCGAGTCCCTGCGATTCGACGAACTTGCGGCTCACCGCCGGCCACTTGACCTTCGGCAGCGCCGCGACGTGCGCGTTGTAATTGCCGACCGCGCCGTTCCACTTGCCGAGGATCTCGACCGAATCGAACCGCTTGCGCGCGCGCCGCAGCCGCGCCACCACGTTGGCGAATTCCTTGCCGAGCGTCGTCGGGCTCGCGGTCTGGCCGTGCGTGCGCGACAACATCGGCTGCGCGGCGTATTCGTGCGCGAACGCGCGCAGCTTCTCGACGAGTTTTTCCAGCTCGCCCGACAACACGGTGCGCGCCGCGCGCAACATGCGCGCGTATGCGAGATTGTTGATGTCCTCGGACGTGCAGCCGAAGTGCACGAGCTCGAGCACGGCGGGCGAGGCGCCGGCCGTCGAGAGTTTCTCGCGCACGTAGTATTCGACCGCCTTCACGTCGTGGTTGATGCGGCTCTCGATCGCCTTGACCGCCGCCGGCGCGTCCTCGCCCGGCTCGAGGGCCATGCCCGACGCGAGCTTCACGATGGGATCGGCGAGCGGTTGACCGAGGATCTGCGGCGCCGCCTCCGCGAGCACCAGCAGCCAGGCAGCCTCGATGCGGATTCGTTCGCGGATCAGGCCGCTTTCCGACAGCACGGCCCGCAGCGCGTCGGCACTCTTGCGGTACCGGCCATCGACGGGTGAAAGCGCGAGAAGTGCTGCGGAATCCATGAAAGAGACGCCTCGGATGGTTGCTGAACAGGACTGCTAGACTGGCCGCGCATGATATCCCAAGGTGACACCCGCAAAGAGCGCGACAGCCTCGGCGAGATCGAGGTGGCCGCCGACGCGTTGTGGGGTGCGCAGACCGAAAGGGCGCGACGCAATTTCCAGTTGAGCGGCACCCGTCTTCCGCCGGATTTCATCGCCGCCCTGGCCCTGATCAAAGCAGCGGCGGCACGCGCGAATGCCCATCTCGGACTGCTGCCGCTCGAGGTGGGTACCGCCATTTCCCAGGCCGCCCAATCCGTCGCGCTCGGTGCGCACGACGATCAATTCCCCCTCGACGTGTTCCAGACCGGCAGTGGTACCAGCACGAACATGAATGCGAACGAGGTGATCGCGACGCTCGCCTCGCGTGCGCTCGGCCGCGCGGTGCATCCGAACGATCACGTCAACATGTGCCAGAGCAGCAACGATGCGATCCCGAGCGCCATCCACGTGAGCGCCGTGCTGGTGACCCGACGCGATCTGCTGCCCGCACTGCGCGCGCTCGTCGACGTGCTCGGCGCCAAGGAGCGCGAATGGGCGGAAGTCTGCAAGACGGGGCGGACGCATCTCATGGATGCCATGCCACTCACGCTCGGACAGGAAGCCTCCGGCTGGCGCGCGCAAATCGAGCTCGCCATCGAACGGCTGCGCGCGAGCGAACCGCGGCTGCTCGCGCTCGCCCAGGGCGGCACCGCGATCGGCACCGGCATCAACGCGCATGCGCGGTTCGCCGCGCGCTTCATCGAGGAACTGCGCGCGCTGACGGCCATTCCCTTCACGACTGCCGGCAACTTCTTCGCGGCACAGGCGAGCCAGGATGCCGCGGTCGAATATTCCGGACAGTTGCGCACGCTCGCGGTCGCACTCGCCAAGATCGCGAACGACTTGCGGTGGATGGGCAGCGGACCGCTCGCGGGGCTCGCCGAGCTCTCACTACCCGCGCTGCAGCCGGGCAGCAGCATCATGCCCGGCAAGGTGAACCCGGTGATTCCCGAGGCCGTCGCGATGATCGCGACGCAGGTGATCGGCCTCGACGCGGCGATCGCCAACGCCGGACAGACCGGCAACTTCCAGCTCAACGTGATGTTGCCGCTGATCGCGAGCAACCTGCTGACCAGCATCCATCTGCTCGCGAACGGCGCGCGTGCGCTCGCCACCCAGTGCATCGCCGGCGCGGAACCCAACCTTCCGCGGCTCGATGAGGCACTGGCGCGTAACCCCATTCTGGCGACGGCGCTCAATCCCGTGATCGGCTACGAACGCGCGGCCGCGATCGCCAAGCGCGCGTATGCCGAAGGCCGGCCGGTGTTCGACGTGGCCGTCGAGATGTCGGGGCTCGGGGCCGACGAGCTGCGCAAACTGCTCGATCCGCGCGCGCTGACCCGCGGTGGTCTGCAGGGTGGCGGCGGAGGCTCCGGTTGAGTTGAGTTCACGAGTGCTCAGCGTCCCGCCATCCGATCTGCGCACGAGGATCCTGCAACGTTTCGCGGGATCGACTCCGCGCCACGAGCTCGAGGACTGGCGCCTGCTCGGCGTATCTCCCGGGCGATTGCAGGCCCTGCAGCGCCACTTCCCGCCGAATCCCACGCCGGCGGCGGTGCTCGTGCCGTTCGTCGATCGGGACGAGGGACTCACCGTATTGCTCACCGAGCGCGCGACCCACCTGGCGCGGCACGCGGCGCAGATCGCGTTTCCCGGCGGCCGGCTCGAGGACACCGACGCCGATTTCGCGAGCGCGGCGCTGCGCGAAGCGCAGGAAGAGATCGGCCTCGATCCCGGGCACGTGGAGGTCTTCGGCTATCTACCCGATCACCTCGTGATCAGCGGCTTCCGCGTCACGCCCGTGCTCGCGCTGGTGTCGCCGCCGGTGGAGCTGGAGCTCAATGCGGACGAAGTCTCCGCGGCATTCGAAGTTCCGGCGGCACATTTCTTCGATCGCGCGAACCACAAGGCGCGGATGCGGCGCGTGGGCGACCAGGACATGCTGCTCTACGACATCCCGTGGCAGGAGCGGAACATCTGGGGGGCGACGGCCGGCATGTTGCTGACCCTGGTTCGCATGGTGCAGGAG
Organism: Pseudomonadota bacterium; assembly: GCA_023433515.1. GTDB lineage: Bacteria > Pseudomonadota > Gammaproteobacteria > Steroidobacterales > Steroidobacteraceae > CADEED01. The sequence goes on along the minus strand of JAEZCN010000163.1, from coordinate 6,589 downwards.
GGAGAGGGCAAGTGAATGACACGCCGAAGGCAGCCCAGGACGCGCTTGCGCGCCTGATCGGAATCATGCGGCGACTGCGCGATCCGCAGGGCGGGTGTCCCTGGGATCTGGCCCAGGATTTCGCGAGCATCGCGCCGTACACGATCGAGGAGGCGTACGAAGTCGCCGAGGCGATCGGTCATGCCATGGCGGATGGCGAACCACGCGGTCTCGAAGCCGAGCTCGGCGATCTGCTGTTCCAGGTCGTGTTCCACGCGCAGATGGGCGCGGAGCGCGGATGGTTCGACTTCGCGAGCATCGCGAACGCGATTTCCGACAAGCTCACCGATCGTCATCCGCACGTGTTTGGGGATGCCCACACCGGCACGACCGCCGAACTGAATCGTGCGTGGGAAGACCACAAGGCGCGCGAACGCGCCGCGAAGTCGGGAGCCGCGCACAGCGAACTCGCCGACGTGCCGCTCGCATTACCCGCGCTCGCGCGCGCCGCGAAGCTCGGCAAGCGCGCCGGCCGGGTCGGATTCGACTGGCCGGATGCGCGGGGCGTGCGCGAAAAGATCGACGAGGAGCTGCGCGAAATCGCAGACGTCGCGCCCGGTGACGATGAGAAATGCGCGGAAGAAGTCGGCGACCTGTTGTTCGCCACGGCGAACTGGGCCCGCCATCTCCGCGTCGATCCCGAAGAAGCGCTGCGCCAGGCGAACGCCAAGTTCGAACGACGCTTTCGCGCGATGGAAAAGCTCGCGACCGAGCGCGGTCTCGAGCTCGAGACCCTGGATGCGACCGCGTGGGATGCCCTCTGGAACGAGGTGAAGCGGACCTGAATTTCGCGCCTCCGGCGGGCAGGCAGGGTGTTCAGTAAGGATTCATCGACCCCTTCGTACAGTGACGCCACGGTCGCGAAAAGGCCGGAATCGGAGGGTTTATGGCGATCATGCCTGCGAATCAGAAGTTGGCGGTGGGTGTCCTGGCGGCGTCGATCGCCGCGCTGGTCGGCACGAGTGCCTTTGCCGGCAACCGCAGTGACCATCGTTACGACGCACGCTACGACCAGGTTCGTTACGAAGACACCTACGATTACGCCAAGGTCGTCGACGTCCAGCCACTGATGACCCGGGTGCGCGTGAGCACGCCGGTGCGCGAGTGCTGGGACGAGACGCGAGTGGAGGGCGGCGGTTATCGCAATGGTCCGCTGCCGCGTTCGAACGCCGGCGCCACGTTGCTCGGCGCGGCGATCGGCGCCGCCATCGGCAACCAGATCGGTAGTGGTAACGGCCGTCGCGCCGCGACCATCGGCGGCGCCGTGGTCGGTGCGGCCATCGGCCGCGACCAGGCCGAGAAGCGCAATGCGCAGTACGGCTCGGTCGGCCCCACACGCGAGTACACGGTCGAGCGCTGCGAAACGCGTTACCGCGAAGAGTGGCAGGAGCGGGTCGATGGCTACCGCGTGACCTACCTGTACAACGGTCGTCGCCAGGTGACCGAGATGCCGTACGACCCGGGTGATCGCATCCGCGTGCGGGTCGACGTGTCGCCGGCCGAATGATGACGACCGAGTTGTTTGCGGCGGCGATCTGGTCGCTCTGGGCGATGCGGGCCAGCCCTCTCTGGAAAGAGACGGCTGCCCGCATCGCCTTTTGCCGGCAAACAATTAAACTGGCGCCCGTCATGAGCAAGCTCCGCCAGGTGTTGTTGCCCCTCACGCTGACCGCGGCCGCGGGATTCGCGCCGCTCGCGATGGCCCACGCACTGCCGGGGCAAGTCGTTTCCGGCACGCCGCTGCGCGAGGCGCCGGTGCAGGACGTGATGTTTCGCGATGGAATTTCGCTCGACGAGGCCGTGGTCCGCGCCGAGCGCCAATACCGCGCGCGCGTGGTGCGCACCGAAGTAACCGACGAGGACGGAAGGACCGTGTACGTGCTCAAGCTGCTGTCCGAAAACGGACGCGTATTCACCGTGCGGATCGATGCCGCCACCGGGAGGATGCGATGAGAGCGCTGGTCGTCGAAGACGAAGCGACGTTGCGCGAGGGACTGCGCGAGCAGCTCTCCAGACACGGATTCACGGTCGACGTGGCGAGCGACGGCGAGGAGGGACTCTTCGCGGGTTCCGAATATCCGCTCGACATCGCCGTGATCGACCTCGGCTTGCCCAAACTTCCGGGCCTCGAGCTGATCCGCAAGCTGCGCGCGGCCGGCAAGAAATTCCCGATCCTCATCCTCACGGCGCGCGACCGCTGGCAGGACAAGGTCGAAGGACTGCAGGCCGGCGCGGACGACTATGTCGCCAAGCCGTATCACTTCGAGGAAGTGCTCGCGCGCATGCAGGCGTTGTTGCGCCGCGCGGGCGGCTGGGCGAGCCCCGTGCTCGAATGCGGACCGATCCGTCTCGATACACGTGCGCAGACCGTGACGCTCAACGGCGCGGCGATCGAACTCACCACGTTCGAATACCGCATCCTCGAGCACATGATGCTGCGCGCCGGCGACGTGATCTCGAAGACCGAGCTGACCGAGCGGCTCTACGACCAGGATTACGAGCGCGACAGCAACGTCATCGAGGTATTCATCGGGCGCCTGCGTCGCAAGCTCGATCCCGGGGAGACTCTGCAGCCGATCGAAACGCTGCGCGGGCGCGGGTATCGGTTCGCGCTTGCCCGTACGGACATGGCGCGCCCCCCGGGCGTCTAGCTACCCAGGCGCGCCCGGCCGCGATGTCGAGACCATCACTCAGACGCCGGCTGATGTTGTCGGTCTTCTGCGTGCTGGTCCTGTTCTTCGGACTCACCGTCCTGCTGCTCGACATGTTGTTCCGCGATGCCGCCGAGCGCGGCCTGCGGGAAGTCATCGACGCGCAGATGGTGGCGCTCATCGCCGCGGCGGATCCCGACGGTCCAGAATCCGTGACGCCGACCGCGGTGCTCGAAACGCGCTTCGAGACGCCGGGCTCCGGCCTCTATGCGGAAATTCGTTCGGCGAGCGGCGAAAGCATCTGGCGTTCGCAATCCACGATCGGCACGGACGTGCAGTTCGGCCCGCCGCTCGAACCCGGCGAACGCAGCTTCTTCTTCACGCACATCGAAGGCACGCCGATCCGGCTGGCCGTCGCGAGCCGCGGCATCCTGTGGGAAAACCTGCATGGGGAATCGGCGCGGTTCACGTTCAGCGTCGCGTCGAGCCTGGAAGCCTACGAGGAGCAGGTCTCGAGCTTCCGGCATCAACTCGTGGGATGGTTCGCGGGACTCGCGTTGCTGTTCGTCGCGACGCTCGCGGTGCTGATCCGCTGGCTTTCGCAACCCGTGCGACGCCTCGAGCGCGAGATCAAGGAAGTCGAGGCCGGCACGCGCGAGCGACTCAATGACGAGTGGCCGGTGGAGCTCGTGGCGGTCACGAGCAATCTGAACGCGCTGCTCGACGCCGAGCGCACGCGCGTGAAACGTTACCGCGACACGCTCGGCAATCTCGCGCACAGCCTCAAGACGCCGCTCGCGGTCATGCGCCAGTCGCTCCGCGTCAGCGACGCGAGCGCGCGCAACGCGGCGCTCAACGGCGAGATCGACCGCATGACCGGCACGATCGAGCACCAGATGAATCGCGCCGCGGCGAGCGGCGGCGTGTTGCTGGGGCAGGCGCCGGTGGATCTCGCGCCGGTGGTCGCGGAGCTGCGCTCGGCGCTGCTCAAGGTTTACGGCAACAAGGACCTGCTGTTCAAGACGGAGATCGAGCCCGGCGCGCAGTTCATCGGCGATCGCAACGACATCACCGAGATGCTCGGCAACCTGCTCGACAACGCCTGCAAGTGGGCCAAGGCGAACGTGCGGATCGAAGCCTCGATCGCGCCCGCGGCCCAATCGCGTTCGGCCCTGTCGATCGTCATCGACGACGATGGACCGGGAATCAGGGAGGCGGACCGGGCGAAGGTCCTGCAGCGCGGCGGCCGTGCCGACGAAGCGATACCGGGTCACGGCCTCGGACTCTCGATGGTTCACGACACGGTCGCCTTGTACGGCGGAAGCATGCTCATCGACGCCTCGCGCTTCGGCGGAGCCCGCTTCGAGCTCAAACTACCGGGAAGGTCCGGCGACTGATACGATCCCCAGCCGGATGAGTGGTTAGGCCGCCGGCCTGGAGGCAAGGGACATGCGTTTGCTGCTTTTGTGGATCCTCGTCGCGACCGCGGCGCAGGCCGCGCCACCCGAGCCCGCGAAGTTCATCGAAGCCCTGGGCAACGGGACCGTCGATCCCGTGAAGCACGACCTGGTCCCGGAGGACTTCTGGTCGCTCACGGCGGAGCAGCGCCTGGCCTGGAATCAGTCCGTCATTCCCGGCCTGTTGACCGAGGATTTGAACAGCGGCTGCGAAGCCGACCTGTTGCGGCGCCTGAACGGACTGATGTGGATGTCCCTGCTGCAGAAGTCGACCGATGCCGCCAACTGGAAGTCGAATGCGGACGCGATTCGTGCGCGCCTGGGTGAGGTCGAGGAGCGAGTGCGTCGCGCCGCGGAGCAGGCGCCGGTGAAGGACGATCCGCGGATCGCGGAACTCGAACGGCGAGTCGCGATGGATCAGAAGATCCGCACCCTGGAAGAGACACCGTGGTCGGCCAACCTTCCTCCGCTGGCGGAAGAAGCGTGGAGCTCGGTAATGACCGTGAGGTTGTTGGCCGTGGACTGCGACAACACCGCCTGGCTCAAGCGGCAGATGGCCGAGATCGGCTGGTTCGACATCGAGAGATTCGGCGCGGGCGCCGACAAGGCTGCCTGGCTGCTCGTGCTGCACGCGGATCGAGACAGGGCATTCCAGCGCGAGGTCCTCGCCATGCTCGAGTCGCTGCCGCCGGGCAAGACGAGCCCGAAGGGCGTGGCCTATCTATACGACCGCGTGGCGAACGCCGATGGCCGTCCGCAGAAATACGGCACGCAGGGCAATTGTCAGTCCGATGGTACCTGGGCCCCGTATCCGATCGAGGATCCAGCGAGCGTCGACACGCGCCACAAGGCCATCGGCCTGATTCCGCTCGCCGAGTACGTCGCGGGATACCGGGATCTCTGCCCACCGCCGGCGCCGCTGCCCAAGTCCTGACTACGGTCCTTCCTTGATCTCGAACGTGATGCCCTGGGCCAGAGGGAGCTGGCGGCTCCAGTTGATCGTGTTCGTCTGGCGGCGCATGTAGGCCTTCCAGGAATCCGAACCCGACTCGCGGCCGCCGCCCGTGTCCTTCTCGCCGCCGAACGCGCCGCCGATTTCGGCGCCGGAGGTGCCGATGTTCACGTTGGCGATGCCGCAGTCGCTGCCGGTGGACGAGAGGAATCGCTCCGCGTGCTGCAGCCGGTCGGTGAAGATCGCGGAAGACAGGCCGTGCGCCGAGGCGTTCTGCATCTCGATCGCTTCGTCGAGCGTGTCGAACGCAATCAGATAGAGAACCGGCGCGAACGTCTCGTGCTGGACGATCGGCCAGTCGTTCTCGGCGCGAATGATCGTCGGCGCGACGAAGTTGCCCTTGCCCGCCAGAACCTTTTCGCCCGTGATGACCTTGCCGCCCGCGGCCTTCGCCTGTGAGATCGCTTGCGAATAGCGCTCGACCGCGCTCTTGTCGATCAGCGGGCCCATCAGCGTCGCAGGATCGGCCGGATTGCCGATGCGCACCTGCGTGTAGGCGTGCGCGAGTTTCTTCTCCAGCTCGTCGATGCGCGAACGGTGCACGAGCACGCGGCGCGTCGTCGTGCAGCGCTGGCCCGCCGTACCGACCGCGCCGAACACGATCGAAGGCACCGCGAGCATCAGATCCGCGGATTCGTCCACGATGATCGCGTTGTTGCCGCCGAGCTCGAGCAGCACCTTGCCGAGACGCCGCGCCACGCGTTCGGCGACGTTGCGTCCCACCGCGGTGGAGCCGGTGAACGACACCAGCGCGACGCGCCGATCCTCGACGAACTTCGTCGCGAGCTCGGTGCCTGCGTCGATGAAGACCTGGAAGATCGCGGGCAGATCGTTCTCGCGCATCACCTTGTTGCACAGGTGCTGGACGGCGAGGGCGGTCAATGGCGTCTTGGGCGAAGGCTTCCACACGGACGCATTGCCGCAGATCGCCGCGAGGAACGAGTTCCACGCCCACACGGCCACCGGGAAATTGAACGCGGAAATGATCCCGACGACGCCGAGCGGATGCCACTGCTCGTACATGCGGTGCTGCGGACGCTCCGAGTGCATCGTGAGGCCGTACAACATGCGCGACTGGCCGACCGCGAAATCCGCGATGTCGATCATCTCCTGGACTTCGCCCAGGCCCTCGGCCTTGATCTTGCCGTTCTCGAGCGTCACCAGCGCGCCGAGGTCTTCCTTGGCGCCGCGCAATGCTTCGCCGAGCAGGCGGATCGCCTCGCCACGACGCGGCGCGGGCACGGCGCGCCACGCGGCGGCGGCCTCGACGGCGCTGCGCATGACGGCTTCGTAGTCGGTGACCGTCGCGCCGCGCACCTGCGCGAGCGACTCGCCGGTCGCGGGATTCACCGAATCGATGAGCGGGCCGGCGACGTCCTTCGACCAGCCCAAACTACCGGACCAGGCGCCGGCGTTGATCGAATCGATGC
>JAEZCN010000139.1 GCA_023433515.1 Pseudomonadota bacterium | reverse complement strand
GGCAGCGCCTGGGCCACGCGGTTCTGCACCTGCACCTGGGCCTTGTCGATGTCGGTGCCGATCGCGAACGTCACCGTGATCGCCAGCGTGCCGTCCATCGTCGACTGCGAGGACATGTAGAGCATGTCCTCGACGCCGACGATTTCCTGCTCGAGCGGCGCGGCCACCGTTTCGGAGATGACGCGCGGGTTCGCGCCCGGGTAGTTCGCGCGCACCACGACCGAGGGCGGCACCACTTCCGGGTACTCGCTGACCGGTAGTTTGAACAGCGCGATGGCTCCCGCGATCAGGATGAACGCGGAGAGCACGGTCGCGAAGACCGGCCGGTCGATGAAGTAGCTGGAGAATTTCACTGCTGGGCCACCAGCGTATTTCCGCGGCGCAGGCGTTCGCCCATGGCGACGAGTTGCGGCGCGACCGGCATGCCGGGGCGCACCTGCTGCAGGCCACGGACCAGGATCACGTCGTCCGCGTGCAGGCCTTCGCGCACGACGCGCAGTCCGTCGATCAGCGGGCCGAGCTTCACGGGGGTGTACTCGACCGTGTTGTCCTTGCCGACCTTGAGTACGTACTTGACGCTCTGGTCGGTGCCGACGGCGCTGTCGTTGATGAGCAGTGCGTCGTATTCAGCACTGCCGACCAGCTTCACGCGCGCGAACATTCCGGGAGTGAAGCGTCGGTCGGGGTTCTTGAACAGTCCGCGCGCGTGAATCGTGCCGGTCTCGGCGTTCAGCGAGTTGTCGAGGAACACCATGTGTCCCTCGTGCGGGTGTCCCTTTTCATCGGCGAGGCCGGCCCACACCGGGTTCGGCGCCGTGCGCGAGCTCTTGCGCTCGCCGCGCAGATCCATGCCGACGTACTTGAGATACACCTGCTCGTTGCCGTCGAACGAGACGTAGATTGGATCGATCGAGACGAGCGTGGTGAGCAGCGTCTGCCCGGCGGTGACGAGATTGCCGGCGGTGATCTCGGCGCGCCCGACCAGGCCCGAGATCGGCGCGCGCACTTCCGTGAACGAGAGATCGAGCGCCGCGGATTCGACCGCGGCTTCCGCGGCGGCGAGATTCGCGCTCGCCTGTTCGCTGCCGGAAATGCGCTCGTCGTATTCCTCCTGAGAGATGGCGCGCTTCCCGATCAGCCGGTCGGCGCGCTCGCGCTCGGACTGCGCGAGCTTGAGCTGCGTGCGCGCCCGCGAGAGCTCGGCCTGCGCGTGTTTGAGCGTGGCCTGGTAGGGGCGCGGGTCGATCACGTAGAGGATATCGCCCTTCTTCACCTCGTGGCCCTGCTGGAAGCGCGCCGAAGTGACGTAGCCCGAAACGCGCGGACGCACTTCGACTCGTTCGACCGCCTCGAAACGACCCGTGAATTCGTCGAACTCGGTGATGGACTTCGTGACGACCTTCGCGGCTTCCACGGCCGGCGGCGCGGCCGGCGCCTCCGCGGCCTCGTTGCGCGCGCAGGCGGACAGCGACGCGATGAGGAGCGAAAAGGCGATCAGCTTGAGCGATTTCTGCACGAGGTTTTTCTCCCGGGTTTGTGATGCACATGGTGTGCTCGAGGCCGCCCGACGGACATTCACCGGGCGGGCCAAACTCAGGGTCTCGTTAGCGTGGGTGGCGGCTATCCCTTTAGGGATAGGTATGCGAAGGCAGGGCGATCGCCCTTAAGCCGAGCGTCTCTCGGCCTGGTTCGCGGCGAACAGCGGAGTCAGTGCGTCGAGCAGCGGCTTCGCGGAAGCAGGGTGGTCCTCTGACCATTCGGATTCGAATTCGGCGATCTCGACGCCGATGACCTCGTGCTCGGCGATTACTTCCGCGATGGAGCGAACGGTCTCGAGCGGCAGGCCAATGGCGTCTTCCGACACGTCACAGTCGATGTGCACGTAGACGGGGCGGCGGGCGATCGCCGCGCGCAGCCGCGCCGGCAATTCGGCTCCGACGTTCACGTGATTCAGCCGCCCGTCGTCGACGAGCTTTTGCTCGTGCGGTTCGAGGTCGCGCGCCCCGACCAGGACGACGTTGGACAGCGATAGTCCGCTGCCCAGGCCGCTGTCCCACATGCCGGCGGCGCCCGTGAGCACCATGCCACCCAGGTTGGGCTGCGGCCGGGAATCGTGCGCGGCCCGCTCGCCATGCGCATCGAGCCAGATGATGCAGGCGTCCGGCCTCCGCCTGGCGATCACGGGGATCGTCGCGAGGCCGGCCGCGCAGCGGCCCATGGTCGTGATGACGGTGTGATTCTTCGCCATGACCTGGTCGAAGACCGAGGCCAGCGTGCGCAGGTCGCCGCGTGCGATCGCGAGCTCGCGGTCCCAGGGCAGTCGCTGCGGGTCGTGGGGTGTGCCCACGTAGGTAGGCGTCACGTTGAGCTTGCCGGAGAGCGCGTTGCCCACCAGTTGAGCCCCGACGAGCGCGCGGACATTCCGGTCCCCCGCGCAACCGCGATAAACGATGAGATTGGGCGATTTCACAGCTCGAAGGAGCATGAAACCGGAAGTGCATGAAGTCCATGCGACTTTTGTTTTATAGACCGGAAGGACCTGGTGTTGCCAAGCCCTTCCGGTTGCGTCTTCGAAACGATTCGATCGGTCAGTCCGCTTTCGGACGCGCGTATTTCGAGAAGATGTACGCGGCCACTTTCGGGCACGCCTCCTGGCTCGCCGTCGTGTCGAAGCGATAGTGGATGCCGCCGTATTCGCGGCTCACGGCCTGCGCTTCGCCGAGCTGCCAGAACCCGGGATACGACATGGCGACGTCCGAATTGCCGTTGATGCCGGTCCAGCGCGCCGTCACCGGAATGTCGTTCGTGCCGAAGAACAACGCGAGCGAACGCGCGGCTCCCGCGCCGATGCAGGCCATGTTGCCCGCGTAGGACGGGTACGGCGGGGTAGTTAGCAGCGGCATCCAGGTCGGATCGGCGACCGTGGCGTCGTTCATGTCTTCATCGGCCTTCTGGATCGCGGTCACCGGGCGCCACAGCTGGTAGACGAACTTGCTCGCCTGCGAGGTCTGCAGGCTGTCGTGGATCGTGGCGTTCAGCAGCGCGAAGAGGCGCGCGGTCTCGACGAGGCCGAGGCCCTGCGAGCGCGCGGTGTCGCGCGTGACGTTGTTCCAGATCGCCGACCACTGCTGGCGATAGTTGACCGAAGCCCAGGCGTGCGCGAGCCGCGTCTGCTCGGGCGTGCGCACCGGGCTGGTCGCTCCGCCGATCGCCTTGATGTCGTTGACCGCATCCGCGTACTCCTGCGAGTCGAGCTCCGGGGCACGACGCGGCAGGTAGTAGTAAGGAGTCGGCAGGCCGAAGGGCTTCGCGTCGCCCGCCTGCACGAACGCGGCGTTGGGGAAGTTCGGCGGAGTCGGGCGCCAGACACCGGGCAGTGGCGGCGGATTGAACGACTGCGGAGTCTCCCAGCCGTCGTTCGTGCGCCATTGCAGGATCTGCCGCGCGACTTCCTTGCCGAGATCGGTGCCGAGCTTCGCGCGACCCTTCTGGATCGGCGCGAGTCGGGCTTCGAGCGCGGCGTCGTAGGTGGCCTTGCTCGCGGGCAGCAGCGCGACGAGCACGTCATGTGCGGCTTGCGCGGCCGCAGCTTCCATTGAAGCGTCACACCAGGTGGGCACCTTCGTGCGATAGGGTTGGTAGTCGCTGTCGCGCGAGTTGACCGCGTCGAACATCGCGATGTGCATCATCGCGTAATAGCGCGGCAGCGTGACACCGGCCGAATTGGGCACCGTGGTTTCGAGCAGGTTGTTCCATTCGACGATGACCTCGCGGTTCCCGTCGATGGGAGTGGGGCAGACGCCGGCGTTGGCCGCCGGGATCGCGGCCGTCGCCGCGAGCGCGAGGACTGAGAGAGACTTGATCATGGGAGTTGACTCCAGGTTGTAGTTCGGGCGCGCGGAAGGCTGGGGGCCACGCGTGGAAGCCGGCGTGGGAGCCTGCGTGGAATTTGCTAGGCTCGGCGCTTTGTGACCGGGAGGGGCAAACATGGGTACTGAGTGGGTGCTGGTGCTGCTGCTGAAGGTGGGCGAATACGAAATGAGCACCGTGCCGGGATTCGTCAGCGAGAAGCGCTGCCAGGAAGCCGGCGAGCAATGGAAGATCGACGCAAACAAGTTCCGCGGCATCTCCGGCGGCCAGTACGTCTGCCTGAAGAAGGTGAATACGCCCTGACGGGCAGAACTGATTCACAATTCGCGCGACTCGAGGCAGGGCCTTACACCTCGCGAAAGTAGTTTGCCGCTAGTTTCGGCAATGGATTCGCAACTCTGCGGTGTCGGTTTGCTTTACAACCCGGCGACGCCGCAATTCCTTCGTTCGCACCTGTCGGCGGTCGACTACGTGGAGATCTCGCCCGACATGTTCTGGACCGATCACGGTTCCGGGACGGCGCAGCGCTTCGAGTACCTGGAGCCTTGGACCGACGAGATCGAGTGGCTCGCCTCGCGTTGCACGCTCATGGCGCACGTCAGCGGTATTTCGATCGCGTCGGCGGCCCCGCCGGACGAGGAATATCTCGCGCATCTGGCCGACTGGCTTGCGCGCTACCCGTTCCGCTGGCACAGCGGCCATCTCTCCGCCGCACCCAACAGCTTCCCCGCGCCAGTGCCGCTCGATCAGGAAGTGCTCGAGCTGGTCACGGATCGGATCCGGGATATCCGCCGTCGCGTGAATCTGCCGTTCCTCGTCGAGAACCCGGTGTATTACGTGCGGCTGGCCGAGCAGGAGCTCGAGGAATCCGAATTCCTCAATGCGCTCGTGGCGCGCGACGCCTGTGGTCTGCTACTGGACCTGCACAACCTGTACGTGAACTCGCGCAATTTCCGGCTCAATCCCTTCGAGTTCCTGGCGCAGCTCCGGCTGGACGCCGTGACCGAGCTGCACGTCGCGGGCGGAACGGAATTGGCGGGCATGTACATCGACTCGCACGCGGGCGCCTGCCATCCCATCGTCTGGGAGCTGCTCGATCACGTGGTTCCGCGCGCGCCGAACCTGCGCGCGGTCACGTTCGAATTCCACGAGTCCTATTTTCCGCTGCTGGGCGAAGAGGGGGTCCTGCGGGAGCTGGCCCGGGCGCGCGAGATCGTGAGCCGCCACAGGGCGGCGAGGCCCGGATGAGCCTCGCGCAGTTCCAGCTCGCGATGATGGACCTGATCGCCTCGCCCGAACGTTGCCTCGATGCGCGCTGGGATCCGGTGAGCGCGCTGGCCCGCTACGACCTCACGGCGCGCGAGCGACGGCGCGTGATCGACGCGGTGCGGCAAAAGGGCATGGCCACCAACTGCGCGCTGTACCGCTCGCAACGCGTGACGCCTATCTACCTCGCGTTGCACCTGTCGTGCCTCGCGCTCGCGAACCGGTTGGAGACCGAGCTGGACGAATACTGGCGGAGCGAGGAGTTCTCGGACCGCCGTTTCCGGCCGGAGATCGAACGTTTTGCCAGATTCCTCAAGCGGCGGATCGAGGGCGGAACGCTCGCCATCGCCTGCCTGGGCGAGTTGCTGGATTTCGAGCTCGCGTCGAACGATCTGCGGAACCTGCCGCGGCGACGCCTGCTGGCCGAAACCACGGGGCTTGCCTCGTCCGTTCGCGAGGTCGCCGCGCGCGTTCACCCGCTCGTGAGGGTGGCCCGGTTTTCGTACGACACACGGTCGCTGTTCGCGGCGATCGCACATGGAGATCCGTGCGACACCCTGTCGCGGCAGGAGTCGTTCGTGGTGCTCAGCGTGCAGGACGATCCGTCGCCGCAGGTCCTGCCGGTCGAACGCGAGCACGGCGCGCTGTTGTGGGAGCTTCAGCAGTCGGGCGTATTCCGCGGCAGCGACGCGCAGTTCGCGTCGCTCGCGGACAGGGGCCTGATCATTCCCGCTGCGGCACCATCACCGATCAATCGATCATGATGGGCGCGAAGCCGCCGTACACGAGCCGCTGGCCGTCGAAGGGCATTTCCAGGTTCTTCATGCGCGGGTCCGCCATGGCTTTTTCCCAGCCCCGGTCGCGCACGTCCTTGGAAGGCCACTCGATCCACGAGTAGACGACGGTTTCGTCGCCGCGCGCCTTCACCGCGCCCTTGTAGTCAGTCAGCTTGCCGTCGGGCACGTCGTCGCCCCAGGCATCGACGACCCGCGTCGCGCCGTTTTCCTTGAGCACCTGGGCGTGCGTCGTCGCCATCTTGAGGTACGCATCCTTGTTGCCGGAGGGCACCGGGATCAGGCAGCCATCGATGTAGCCCGCCTTGGTCGTTTGCCCCGCCTCGTTGAGCGGCGCGAAGCCACCCCAGATCATGCGTTTGCCGTCGAACGGCATGTGGTCCATGTAGTCCTTCATCGCCGGATCTTTCATCATCTTGTCGTTGGCGCGGTCGCGCGTGGCCTTGTCCGGGTATTCGATCCAGGAAAAGATCACGTCCTCGTCCGGCGTCGCCTTCACGGCGCCCTTGAAGTCGGTCACTTTGCCGTCCGGCACGTCGTCGCCCCAGCTTTCGACCATGCGTGTTGCGCCCATCCCCTTGAACATCGGCACGGACTGCTGCGCCTGCTTGAGGTATTCGGCTTTGTTCGCGCGCGGCACCGCGGCAACGAATCCTTCGATGTAGGCCATGTGGTTCTCCTCGGTCTGGTGGGTGTGCAGGTGGGACGCCGGGCAACGAGCGCCGTTCAATGGTCGTAGGACGATCCTGATTTTCGACACGCTGGACGTCCGGGCGGCGTATCGTCGCCGCGTATGCGCACGAAAATCCTGTGGGTTGCGGTGTTTGCGGCGATCGCGCTGCTGGTCGCGTTCGGCGCGGACAGGCGCAGCACCACCACGGTGTCGTTGAGGAACGAGGGGGATGTGACGCTGACCGATGTGACCATCTCGTTGGCAGGGAAGGAGATCTGGAACGGGCAGATCGATCCCGGCGAAAAGCAGTATGCGCGCGGGCGGCCGGATCGAGATGGCACGGTCAGGATTTCGTTTCGTGCTGGGAATGTAGGCCCGCTCAGCGCCGACTTCGGGCGCGCGGCCGTGAGCGCCGGCGACGAGTATGACTTCGTGGTGACGTCGGACTTCGAGATTCGCGCGGCGCCGCCGCCGTGAGATGAAATGGCGTTCGTGCCACACTCGGTCGGAACGTTCCTGCTGGGACGTTTTCGTGCCGAGGGAGCCAGGTGAACGAGTCGGTACCCGCAGCCGGACAGCCATCCGGCGCCGAGTTCGATCTTCGCTACACGAAGTGGGCGAAGGTTTCCGTGTTCGCCGACGTCGTGGTCAGCCTGATCTGTGCGGTCTTTTTCGTGGTGTTGGCGAGCTACGTGGCGTTTGCCGACGTGGATCGCGATGCCGTGATCTGGCTCGGTGTCGGTGTGCTCTGCTACGGCGCGATCATTTACTTTTCGAGAGTGTTTTTTCCGGTGAAGTACCGCCATCTACTCCGGTCCGGCTACGTAGTCAGCGACACGGGAATAACCGTGCATGCGAATGGCGGGCAGCGATCAATCGGCTGGGAAGACTTCACGACCGCGGACTACCTGCCGCTGATACCGATTTTTCGACTGTCAGCGGCCGGCCTGCCCGAGCCGATCGTGTTGTTCATGATCGGCGACGTGTATCCCTCCGAAGCCAACGACAAGCGCAAGCGGGCGACGTCCCTCATTCTGGAACGGTTGGACTCGCGTTTGAGGATTCGCTGGGTTCCCTGGTGAGGGTTACGGCGGAGACGTTCCAGCTGGAACGTTCTTGGAACTGTTCATTCGCTGCAGTCGATTCGACTGCTGCAGCAGGACCTCGACGGCGAGCCCGTAGTCCATCTTTTCGCCCGTCCATCTGGAAAGCTCGCGGCGCGGGCCGGTAGTGAGCCGCTTCAGGTCGCCGAGCGGTTGCGCGCAGCCCGGCAACACGCTGTCGACGGCCTCGCCATTGGGCTTCACGAATCTCAGTGCGCCGTCATCGAGTATTTCGATTCGAAAGCCGCCTTCGTGCACGGCATGATGATGAAAGCGGCAGAGCGACACGAGGTTGGAAGGCTTCGTCTCACCACCATTCGCCCAATGCTTGACGTGATGTGCGTCAACGTAGCGACTGTTCGCGCAGCCTGGGAATCGGCAGCCCTTGTCGCGCGCATTGAGCAACCGGCGCAGGGGTGCAGAGATCGTGCGAGTCTTTCGGCCAACGTCGAGCGGCTTGCCATCTTCGTTTTCTATCAGCGTGACGACGCTCGCGTCGCATGAGAGCCGGCGCGCGGTTTCGGCGGCCATCGAGGGGCCGTGTTCGAATTCACAGCAGCCTGCAGTCCGTTCCTTCAACGTCTCGGCCGCGACGTGCACGACGATCTGGTGGCGATCACAGCCGCTCGCCTCTATCGCACCGCGCGCCACAAAACTCTCAGCCACGATGGCGAGCGCATCGGCGCGACGACGGCTTATCGGGATGATCTGTGGCGGCATTCCAGCTGGAACGTCGTCGGCCTTGAAGGGCAGCTCGCGTACCACGAGTTCGAGCGCCTTGAGCACAAGCTCGCCGGTTTCGGCGGGCAGACGGCAGGAGAGGAGCACCGAACCGTCCTCGTCGTAGCTGAGTCGCACGGCCCGATTCTCCTGCTGGCGTGCTTCGCGCGACAGTTCCTCCGCGTCCTGGCATCGACGGAATGCGCGCACCAATTTCTCGACGTGCTGCGCGGTGCCGTGCTCGGCGATCATGAGCAGGGTGTCTTCGGTTTCGGTCGTCGCGACGCGGGTGAGCTCGCGTACTTTCGAGTAGCTCAGCTTGCCGCATTTCCAGTTGAGCCAGTGCGCGCAGGATTGCGTCGCGCCGTCGGACCATCCTAGTCGCCGATCGAACTCGGCGATGAGCATCAGCCAGCAATGGTTCGCCGCGTTGATGTGGCCGGTGAGGGTGCAGATCTCCGTGACGAGCTCGTCGATCGTACGCATTGGCAACTCCATGTAACCGCCGCTGTGAATGCGTACAGTATACGCGGAACGCAACGTGATGTGAAGTTGTTAGGCGATGAATATCGCGTGCTAACTACCAGGAATCGCGGAGAGCTCGCTCATCGTTCGGCAATGCCCGGCAAGTCGAGCTTGAACTTCCGCGCCGTCTCGATCGCGATTTCATAGCCGGCATCCGCATGCCGCATCACGCCCGTCGCCGGATCGTTCCACAACACGCGTGCAATTCGCTTTGCCGCGGCCTCGGTGCCGTCGCACACGATCACCACGCCGGCGTGTTGCGAGAAGCCCATGCCCACGCCGCCGCCATGATGCAGCGACACCCACGTCGCGCCCGATGCCGTGTTGAGCAGCGCATTCAGCAGCGGCCAGTCGGATACCGCATCCGAGCCGTCCTTCATCGCTTCGGTTTCTCGGTTCGGGGAGGCCACCGAGCCCGAATCGAGATGATCGCGGCCGATCACAACGGGGGCGCGCAGCTCGCCGCGCGCCACCATCTCGTTGAACGCAAGGCCGAGGCGATGCCGATCGCCGAGACCGACCCAGCAGATGCGCGCGGGCAATCCCTGGAACTTGATCTTCGTGCGCGCCATGTCGAGCCAGTGATGCAGCGCCTTGTCGTCGGGCAGCAGTTCCTTCACCTTCGCGTCGGTCTTGTGGATGTCCTCGGGATCGCCCGAGAGCGCGACCCAGCGGAAGGGACCGATGCCGCGGCAGAACAGGGGCCTGATGTACGCCGGGACGAAGCCCGGGAAATCGAACGCGTTCTTCACACCTTCCTCGAGCGCCATCTGTCGGATGTTGTTGCCGTAGTCGACGGTGGGCACGCCCGCTTGCTGGAATTCGAGCATCGCGCGCACGTGCACGGCCATCGACGCCTTCGCGGCCTTGCTCACGGCCTGCGGGTCGGTGGCGCGCGTTGTCATCCACTTCTCGACGGTCCACCCGATGGGTAGATAGCCGTTGACGGGATCGTGCGCGGAGGTCTGGTCGGTGAGCAGGTCGGGGCGCACGCCGCGCCTGTACAGCTCGGGCAGGATCTCGGCCGCGTTGCCGAGCAGGCCGACCGACACCGGTTTGCGCGCCGCGCACGACTCCGTGATGATCTTCAGCGCCTCATCTATCTTCCCGGTGCCGTGATCCAGGTAGCCGGTCTTGAGCCGCATTTCGATGCGCGAGGGCTGGCACTCGATGGCGAGGCACGAAGCGCCTGCCATCACGGATGCAAGCGGCTGCGCGCCGCCCATCCCGCCGAGCCCGGCGGTGAGCAGCCAGCGTCCCGCGAGCGAGCCGCCGTAATGCTGGCGACCCATCTCGACGAAGGTTTCGTACGTGCCCTGCACGATGCCCTGCGAGCCGATGTAGATCCACGAGCCCGCGGTCATCTGGCCGAACATCATGAGGCCCTTGCGGTCGAGCTCGTTGAAGTGTTCCCAGGTGCTCCAGCGCGGCACCAGGTTCGAGTTGGCCAGCAGGACGCGTGGAGCGTCGACGTGGGTCTGGAAGACGCCGACCGGTTTGCCCGACTGGATGAGCAAGGTCTGGTCCGCTTCCAGCCGCGTGAGCGTCGCGACGATCGCGTCGTAGCTGGGCCAGTCGCGCGCGGCGCGGCCGATGCCGCCGTACACGACGAGATCGCCCGGGCGTTCGGCGACGACCGGATCGAGATTGTTCATGAGCATGCGCAGCGGCGCTTCGGTGAGCCAGCTCTTCGCGGTGAGCTTCGTGCCCGTGGGCGCGTGGATGACGCGTGGTTGACTGGTGCGGTTCATGATCGCCTCGCGAAGTTCATGCACGCGTCGAGGATGTCGCGCAGCGCGACGCGCAACCTTGCGGCGAGTGCATCGTCGACCGGCGCCGGCCAGTTGTCCGGGGTCACGGCGCCTTCGGGCTCCTGCAGGTAGCCGCGCATCGCAAGCTCCATTTGTATCGCATGTACGCCGTTTTGCGGCTTGCCATAGCGGCGCGTGATCCAGCCGCCGCGGAATCGGCCATTCGTCACCCGGCTCATGCCGGAGTCGTCGCAGATGCGCTCGATGGCGGCTGTCAGCGAGGGATCGCAGGTGGCGCCATTGTTCGTACCGATGTTGAACTGCGGCAACTCGCCTTCGAAGAGCCGCGGCACGCGCGACAGAATGGAGTGCGCGTCGTAGAGGACCACCCGTTCGTAACGCGCGCGCAGCCGGGCGAGCTCCGCCTCGATGTGCGAGTGATAGGGCAGGTAATACTCGCGCGTACGCCGATCGATCTCGATGGCATCCAGCGACTCGCCCGGCTCGTAAAGCGGTTCGCCCGCGAAGGTTTCGGTGGGGCACAGGCCCGTGGTCGCCTGGCCCGGATACAGCGAAGCGCCCGATGGATCGCGATTCACATCGATCACGGTGCGCGAGATCGAAGTGCGGATCGTCGTCGCGCCCATCTCGTGCGCGAAGTCGTACAACACGTCCACCCAGTGGTCCGCGTCCTTGCGCGCGAGCCACGGCGACACGAGACGCGTCTCGATTTCGGGCGGTATGTCCGTGCCCGTGTGCGGAAAGCTCACCACCAATGGCGAGTCGCCGTGATGGACCGCGAGCCACTCGTTCATTGACCTTCCACCACGCGCGCATGTAGTGGGTTGAAACCCATCCGGTAGACGAGTTCGGCCGGCTGCTCGACGTTCCAGATCGCAAGGTCGCAGCGCTTGCCTGCCTCGAGCGTGCCGCGATCGTCGAGGCCCAGGGCGCGCGCCGCCGCGCGCGTGACGCCCACGACGCACTCGTCCACCGAGAGCCGGAACAAGATCGCCGCCAGGTTCATGGCGAGCAGGATCGACGTGAGTGGTGAGGTGCCCGGATTGCAATCCGTCGCGATCGCGATGGGCACGCCGTGAGCGCGCAGCAGGCCGATCGGCGGCAGCCGTGTCTCGCGCAGGAAATAGAACGCGCCAGGCAGCAATACCGCAACCGTGCCCGCCGCGGCCATTGCCCGCGCCGCGGATTCATCGGCGTATTCGAGGTGATCCGCCGAGAGCGCGCCGTGCTGTGCCGCGAGTTCGGCGCCCTGCATGTTCGAGAGCTGCTCGGCGTGTAGTTTGACCGGCAGCCGCAGTGACTTGGCGGTCTCGAATACGCGCCTGGTCTGCTCGCGCGTGAATCCGATGTTTTCGCAGAACGCATCGACCGCGTCGACGAGAGCCTCGCGCGCGAGGATCGGCAACATGTCGTTGCAGACGCGCAGGATGTACTCGTTCGGACGGTCCGCGAACTCGGGCGGCAGCGTGTGCGCCCCGAGAAACGTCTTGACCACGCTCACGCTGCATTCGCGACCGAGGTAACGCGCGACGCGCAGCTGATTGCGTTCGTGCTCGGTAGTCAGCCCGTAACCCGACTTGATCTCCACGGTCGTCACGCCTTCCGCGACCAGCGCGTGGAGGCGCGGGCGCGATTGCGCGAGCAATTCGGATTCCGTGGCGGCCCGCGTGGCCCGGACCGTCGAAAGGATGCCGCCACCCTGCCTGGCGATCTCTTCGTAGGACACGCCCTGCAGGCGCTGTTCGAATTCCGCGGCGCGATCACCTGCGTAGACGAGATGCGTGTGGCAGTCGATGAGGCCGGGCGTGATCAGCCGGCCGTCGCAAGCGGTGACCTGCAGCGCTTCGAGCCCGGAAGGCGCATCGCAGGCGGGACCGGCATAGAAAATGCGTCCATCGCGGCAGGCGATGAGTCCGTCTTCGACCATTCCCAGCCGCTCGCGTCCTGGAACGAGAGTCGCGAGGCGGGCGTCACGCCAGATGCGATCACAGCGCATGGCGGCACATTAATATAATGAGCGCCAATGGAGAACCTGCACTTCGAGTCCGCCTTGCTGCCGGACGGCTGGGCGCGCAACGTGCGCGTCGAGATCGCGGCGGGGCGGATCGTGCGAATCCAGCGCGATGCGGACGCGGCGTCGCGCGACGAACGTGCGAAGGTCGCGTTGCCCGGCATGCCCAATGTGCACAGCCACGCGTTCCAGCGTGGTCTGGCCGGGCTCACCGAGTATCGCGGCTCGACGGCCGACAATTTCTGGAGCTGGCGCGAGCTCATGTACCGATTCTGCGCGCGCATGACGCCCGAGGATCTCGAAGCCGTGAGCGCGATGGCGTTCGTGGAGATGCTCGAAGGCGGGTTCACGCGAGCAGGGGAGTTTCACTACGTCCATCACGACCCGTCGGGCAAGGCGTACGCAGACCCGGCGGAGATGGCGCGTCGCGTGGCGGCCGCCTGCGCGGAGACGGGCATCGGGTTGACCTTGCTGCCGGTGTTTTACGCACATGCCGGGTTCGGCGGCCAGCCGCCGAACGAGGGACAGCGGCGATTCGTTCACGATATCGATGGATTCGCGAAGCTGCTCGAGGCGGGCCGCGGCATCGTCGCAGGGTTGCGCGGGGCGACGCTCGGCGTGGCGCCGCATTCGTTGCGCGCGGTCACTCCCGAAGAGCTTCGTGAGGTCGTCAGCCTCGCGCCGGAAGGTCCTGTTCACATGCACGCGGCCGAGCAGGTGAAAGAAGTCGAGGACTGCGTGGCGTGGAGCGGCAAGCGCCCAGTCGAATGGCTGCTCGACAACGCGGCGCTGAACGAGCGCTGGTGCCTCGTGCACGCGACGCACATGACGCGGGCCGAGATCTCCCGGCTCGGAACCAGCGGCGCGGTCGCGGGTTTCTGTCCCGTGACGGAAGCCAATCTTGGTGATGGTATCGCGCCCGCGGCGCCGCTGGTCGCGGCCGGCGGCACGTTCGGGATCGGCACGGATTCGAACGTGTCGATCAGCGTGTGCGAAGAGCTGCGGCAGCTCGAATATGGGCAGCGCCTGCGCGATCGGGCGCGCAATGTGATCGCGGCTTCAGGTTCGCAATCAACCGGACGCGCGTTGTTCGATGGTGCGCTGCGTGGCGGCTCGCGCGCGCTCGCGCAGCCGGACGCGGGGCTCGTGGAGGGCGCGACGGCGGATCTCTTCACGCTCGACACGGACTCGCCGGCGCTGGCGGAGCGCGAGGGTGACGCACTGCTCGACAGTTTCATCTTCGGCGGCGGGCATGCGGCGATCGACGGTGTCTGGCGCGCGGGCCACAAGGTGGTGACGCGCGGTCAGCACCATGCGCGGGAAGGTGTCGTGCGCCGATACCGGGCGGCGCTGAAGCGACTTATAGTCGGAGCATGAGAACGCTGCTGCCCGTGATGATTTGCTTCTGCGCCCTGGTCGCGGGATGTGACGGTGGCTCGCGCGGCGAAACGTCGAACGCGGTGGCCGATGCGGCGCCAGTCGCGACAAGCCCGGAAATTCCCGACAAGCTGCACCCGTTTGGCGGCGGCTTTCCGTCGAAGGGCAGCCCCTGCCGCCGGCTCGGCGAATCCCCTGCGACATCTAACTACCTGGATCACACGCGCATCCTCGTCGGTTGCCCCGGAACGCGCGAATCGGCCGTGGTGCAGACCGTCGTTGCCACCGGTGGACACATCGTCGCGGAAATCGACGGCGTCGTGATGCTGTCCGTGCCCGTGTCTGCCACCGGTGGACAGGCGAATTGACCGGCCGGACCGCGCGATTGTCTCGTGAAACCGCTTTCAGTAGCTAGGCGATGTCCTGGCAGGTCAACGGCGTGCCGGCCGCCGGTATAGTGAGACGCAGTCGGCATTACCGCGAAAGAAAATCCGGCCGGCGAGCTAACCAGTCGCATACCACGCAGCGCGGTGTGCAAGACTTTTGCGCGAGGAGAGGGAGCAGGCCGTGGGTCACTCGAAGCAGCAGAGGTAGTAACGTGACCGGTACAGGCGATACGACGACGTCCCAGTTCAGCCAGCAGGCGCTGGCGGTGCGTTTCCTGGAGCGCACCCAGGTCGAGATTTCCCAGATGCGGGCCTGTCTGCCCGACGATCTCATCGCACTCGAACCGCCGGCCGTCGCGCAGATCGAGCGCATGGCGCACAAGATATCGAGCGCCGCGGATTCCTTCGGTTTTCCCGAGATCAGCATGATCGCCGCGGCGATCGAACTGCTCGCCCATGGCAGCAACGCGATGACGGTGCGCGAGCGACTGATTCTCGGCAATCGCCTGACAGATCAGGTGTCCGCACTCGAGGTCTACGTCGAGTTCGAGCTGGCCGAGCGTTCGCCGAAGGTGCCGGTCGCGGGAGTCAGCGAGGAAGACCTGCCGTTCCTGCCGGCCGCGATGCGTCGCTGACCGCTGATTGCCCCCACCATCGGGTGGGAATAGGCTGCCTTCATGGCAGCTTCAAAGCCCGACTCCGAGTCGCCCGTTTCCACGCGCATCCGCGAGCGGATCCGCTCCCGCGGCCAGCGCTTTCACGCCAACGACAACATCTCCGCGTTCATCGAGCCGGGCGAGCTCGAGGCGTTGCAGAAAGAAGTCGAGGGAAAGGTCCGCGGCCTGCTCGAGAGCCTCGTCATCGACGTCGACAACGACCACAACACGCGCGAGAGCGCGCGTCGCGTCGCGAAGATGTACGTGACCGAGGTGTTCCGCGGCCGTTACGTGCCGACGCCGCACGTCACGGAGTTCCCGAACGCCGAGCACCTGAACGAGCTCATGATCATGGGGCCGATCACGGTACGCAGCGCGTGCAGCCATCACCTGTGTCCGATCATGGGGAGGCTGTGGATCGGCGTGATGCCGAATGCGAATTCGAACCTGATCGGGCTTTCGAAATATTCACGCATCGCCGACTGGATCATGTCGAGGCCCCAGATCCAGGAGGAGGCGATCATCCAGCTCTCCGACTTGCTGGTGGAGATGGTGAAGCCGAACGGGCTCGCCGTCGTCATGGAAGCGGATCATTTCTGCATGCATTGGCGCGGCGTGAAGGACAACGCGTCGAAGATGACCAACAGCGTGATGCGTGGCGTGTTCCTCGACGATGGGTCGTTGCGGCGGGAATTCCTGGCGCTGATCGGGAATAACGGAAAGGGCTATTCGGGCTGATCGCGCAGGTCTGACATAGGGGTGAACCCTGAGTCGGAGAAGTTTACGGTCGGCGGGGAAGGCGCCTTCAGAGGGGCTCGGGCCGGACGAAGCGGCCCAATGAAATCGCCGAATTATCAACCGCTTGGAGGAGATGGTGCGACGCGATCTCCGGCGGGCCCGGAATTTGCTTTGTCTGGCCTGGCAGGCAAATAACTAGATTCAGGACTTCCCACCATGAAACGTCTTTCCTCGATCGCGGCTGTCGCGTTGCTCGCTCTGGGCGCGCCGGCATTCGCAGTACCCGTGCCGATTGCCACGGTCGGCGGCGCCGACACGCTGGTGACGCAGGCGCGGCTCAGCAACAGCAGTGATGCTTCGGAGCGCGCGTTCATCGCCGGCTACCTCGGCGTCGCACCCTCGACCATCACCTATACGCATCTCTCGGATGCCGCGAGCGGCGGCGAGAGTGGCGTCTGGAATCCGGTCATCGAAGACAGCTCCCTGTGGGCGTTCGATTTCGGATCCCTGGCCCCGGCGTACTTCCTGATCAAGACCGGCAATCACGTCACGCTCGATGGTGGCACGCAGGTGTACAGCCACTTCCTGTTCCAGAACGTGGCGGGCTTCAACTGGGGCGTCATCGATCTCGATCTCTTCGGCCGCAATCGCGGCAACGTGGAAATCGCGATGGTGAGTCACGTGTCCCACTCGGGCACGATCGAGCGCAGCGTTCCGGAACCGGGCACGCTGGGCCTGATGGGTCTCGCGCTGCTGGGTGCCGGGCTTGCCCGCCGCCGCAAGCAGACGGCCTGAAGAAGGATCTTCGAAACGAAAGAGGGCGGCGCTGCGGCGCCGCCTTTTTCTTTGCCGGGACGGTGCCTGGCACCGGAATCCGGTAAAAGTCCGGAAACGCGCCAGAAAAGGGGATCACGTCGAATCCTGCGTGCGCGGCACGATAACGCGCAGTCAATCCGACGGCTCGAGGCAAGGATGCCGCGTCGCCCGCGAATCCACCAACCTGGCGGCTTCTATCATGTGACGCTGCGGGGCAACCACCAGCGCGACATCTTCTTCTCCATGGGCGATCGCGCGCTCCTGAGCTCCATTGTCGCGAAGGCAATCGAGCAATACGAAGCGCGAGTCCACGCGTATTGCTGGATGAGCAATCACATTCACTTGCTCGTCCAGATTGGCGAAGTGCCGCTGTCCGAGCCGATGCGCCAGATCGCGGGCGAATACGCGCGTGTGGTCCTGTCGAGGTTGCAACTCTCGGGGCACCTCTTCGAGCGTCGCTACTTCGCGAGCCTGGTCACCGTGGATTCGTATTTCCTGGAGCTGGTCCGCTACATCCACCTGAATCCCGTGAGCGCGAGAATGGTCGATGATCCGGCGTCGTATCGCTGGTCGAGCCATCACAACTATCTGGGCCGGCGCAACGAAGCCTGGGTTACGTGTTCATTTGCGCTGGACATGTTTGGGAGCACGCGCGAGAGAGCTGTCGCGGCTTACCTCGAATTCGTGAACAGCGAGGATGCGCTCGATTGGCGTCCGCCTGAAGAAAACGAAGGAGGGCCGGAAGAGCGGGAGAAGGAGAAGCAAGCCCGGGCACGTCTGCAAGGCCTGATCGCCGAAGCCTGCCAGCGCTTCGAAGTCTCGATCGAGCGACTCCAGTCACCCACCCACGATCCGTATCTGACGAAGGTCCGTGGCTGGATCGCCGCGCAGGCGCGCCGGCGTCGAATTGCGAGCATCGCCGCAGTGGCGCGTGCGCTTGGTCGCGACGAGCGCACGCTACGCTACGCCATGCGAGCCTACCCCGATGAAATGGACTGACTTTTACCGGATTTCGGTGCCTGGCACCGTTACCCGGTAAATCTTCCGGTCGAGTCGCCGTGGCGCTCTACGGCCTGCGCGCCCATCGCGTCGGCCATCGAGAGGAAGAGGTTCGTCAGGGGCTGTGGCTTCGCCTTGATGTAGTGGCCGGGCTTGAACGCGCCGCCGCCGGCGCCGGCGAGCAGGATCGGCAGGTTGTCGTGCGTATGGCGGTTGCCATCGGCGTTGCCCGATCCGTACAGGATCATCGAGTTGTGCAGCAGTGACTGCCCGTCGACATCCTTCGTCTGTTCCATCTTCTCGAGGAAGCGCGCAAGCCGCGCGACGTACCAGCGGTCGATTTCCTCGACTTTCGCGATGATCTCGGCGCTGTTCTTGTGGTGCGTCAGATCGTGGTGACCGGACGTGATGCCGATGTCGGAGAAGGGGCGGTTGCTGCCTTCGCGCGCCATGAGCAGCGTCGCGATGCGCGTCGAGTCGGTCTCGAACGCCAGCAACAGCATGTCGAACATCAGCTCGGCGTGCTCCAGGTAGCTCACCGGCACGCCCGCGGGCGCGTCGACGTCGGGGTTCTGCACATTCATCTTCGCGGTGTTCTCGATGCGCTGTTCGATCTCGCGCACGCTCGTGAGGTACTGGTCGAGCTTCTGGCGATCGCGGCCGTCGAGCTGGCGCGCCACGCCGCGCGCGTCTTCCATCACGAAGTCGAGGATCGAGTTCTGCTCGGCCTGGCGGCGCTTGAGGTTCGCGACGCGCTCCTTCGCCGAGCCCTGGCCAAACAAACGCTCGAACGCGAACTGCGGATTGTGCTCGGGCGAGAGCGGCTGATTCGGCGAGCTCCACGCGAGGTTGTATTCGTAAGCGCAGGCATAACCCGAGTCGCATTCGCCCGACTTGCGCACGGCGTCGCAGGTCAGCTCGAGCGACGCGAAACGCGTGTGATGACCGACCTGGTTCGCGATGACCTGGTCGATTGAAATGCCGGCGTGAATGTCCGAACCCGCGGTCTTCTTGATGCGCACGCCCGTGAGGAACGTGCCGCCCGCACGCGCGTGATCGCCCGCGCCGTCCGGGCCGGGGTTCGCGCTGAGGTCCTCGAGACCCGAGATCACCTGCACGTGGTTGCGCACGTTCGCGAGCGGCGCGAGGGTGCGCGACAGCTCGAAGCCCGCGCCGCCGTCACCGGCCGGCCACCAGGCCGCCGGAATGGCACCGTTCGGCACGTAGACCACCGCCATGCGCGTCGGTGCCTTCAACCCCCGGCGCGCCGCGAAGGCTTCGCGCGGCAGCAGCGAGGCGAGGGCGGGCAGGGCAATGGCGGTGCCTGCTCCGCGCAGGAAACGCCGACGGGAAAAGCTTTCGAAGCGTTCGCGTTGTTTGCTCATATCAGTTGGCCGCCGTGACAGTCGCAGTGGTACGCATTTTCTGGAATGGGGCTGATTCTATGATGCCCGTCAGCAAAGAGGAAAAACGGCCGCCGTCTTCTTCGAGCCGTTTCACGATCTGGTCGATGGTCTCCACGTCGTAATACTCGACGCCGCGCCCGGTCGCATAAGTCATGAGCTTGCCGGTGAGCGTGCGGTAGAACTCCTCGCGATGGTCCGTGACCAGGATGCGTTTGAGCTCGTTGACGCTCTTGAACGTCTCGCCGGTGATCAGGCTGCCTTCCGGGACGATCGGCTGCTTGCGCTCCGAGTCGCGCCACGCGCCGACCGCGTTGAAGTTCTCGAACGCGAGACCGATCGGATCCATGCGGTTATGGCACGAGGCGCACATCGGATTCTCGCGATGCACCTTGAGCACGTCGCGCAGCGTCGGCTCGTGGCCGTCCTTGAAGTCCGTCTCGCTCGCTTCGAGCGCCGGCACGTTGGCGGGCGGTGGTGGCGGCGGCGTGCCGAGGAAATTCGCGAGCACGAACAATCCGCGCTTCACGGGGGAGGTGCGGTCCGGGTTCGAGGTGACGACCAGCGCGCTGCCCTGCGTCAGCATGCCGCCGCGCGGATTGCCCGCCGGCAACGTCACCTTGCGTATTTCCTTGCCGACCACATCGGGCACGCCGTAGAACTTCGCGAGATCCTCGTTGAGGAACGTGTAGTTGCTCTCCAGGAATTCGGTGACGGGCCGGTCCTCGCGCGCGACGTACTCGAAGTACTTCTCGGTTTCCTCGCGCATGGCCTTGCGCATGTCCTTGTTGAACTCCGGCTTGGACTTCACCACCGTCTCGATGTATTCGTTGAGTCGCTTGGCCGCCTCGAAATCCCGCTTCATGAAGGCCTGGCGCAGCTGCCGCTGCGTTTCCTCCTCGCCCACGTCGCGCAGGATGACCTGCTGGGGATTGCTCGCGATGCCCTCGACGTCGCGTGCCTGCAGCCACTGACCGGTGAAGTTGCGCGCGAGATTCTCGGCGCGCGGATCTTTCAGCATGCGTTCGACCTGCGCCGCGAGGTTCTTGCGCAGCTCGCCGCGGCCGGCGAGCGCGATCAGCTCCTCGTCGGGCATGGTCGACCACAGGAAATAGGACAGGCGCGACGCGAGCGAATACTCGTCGACTTCCGCGACGCCGCCGACCGCGTTCGGCGCGGCCTCTTCGAGCTTGAACAGGAATCGCGGCGAGGCGAGCACGGCGGACATCGCGTGTGCGACGCCTTGTTCGAACGTCTTTCCCTTCTGCGTGTACGTCGCCTCGGCCAGCGCGGCGAGCCGCTCGCCCGTGTTGTCGGAGACCGGCCGGCGATACGCCTTCGTCGCGAACGCGGTCAGCAGCTCCTCGGCATACGCGCGGCGCGCTTCGCGCGACTTCGGCACCTCGCGCGGGAAGTACCGATCGTAGTTCTCCGTCTTCACCCACTGCGCGGTCTCGAGCGGTCCCTCGACGTGCAGCCGGTTCACGAAGAAGTCGACGATGGTTTCCTTCTTCTCTTCCGGCACCGTCGGTGTGAGCTCGATGGTCACGACGTGATCCGAACCCGCGGGCCACTTCTGGCTGCGCTCGAACGTGAAGGCCTTCTCGTCGTGATACGCGAACTCCTCGTTCACCATCTCCTGGCCATCTACCTTGACCACGACCCGCGCCTTGCCGGGATCCGGGTAGTAACTGCCGTTCACCTCGAGGTCGAGCTTCACGCGGTATGTGCCCGCGAGATCCGTCCTGAACTTCGCTGCGACATCGGCGGGCGTGTTGAAGGTGAGCTGGCGGCGGCCCCACTTGAAGCCCGCGCCTTCACCCTCGAAGACGGTGCCGGGCTCGGTCCTGATCGCGGGCTTGCGCACGACGGTCGGCACGGCCTGCGCGATGACGGTCTGCGCGGCGGCGACGTATTTTTCCATCAGCATCGGAGAGGTAGTTAGTGCGTCGCCGATGTTGTCGAATCCGAAACCGGTGTCATCGGGCGGAAATTCGTGATCGGTGTTGTAATCGACGCCGAGCAGGTCTTTCACCGTGTTGCGGTACTCGACGCGATTGAGCCGGCGCACCGTGACGCGTCCCGGATCGGGGCGGGCGGGATCGATGTGGAAGACGTCGCGCTTGATCCAGCGCTCGAGCGTCGCCTGTTCATCCGCGTTCAGGCGCGGGTTGTCCTCCGCGGGCATGAGTCCGGCGCGCACGTTGTTGAGCACGCGCAGCCAGAGAGTCGGGTCGAGGATTTCCTTGTCGGTCTCCAACAAGTCGAAGGCGACCTTGCCCTTGTCGTATCCGTCGCCGTGGCACTCGTAGCAGTGCTTCTCGAGCATCGGGAGGATCTGCGAGTTGTAAGTCTCGATGGGGGTTTTCGCGAACACCATCGAGCACGCCATCACGGACGCAAGCGGTGCGGTGATATGGATGACTCGCTTCGATCTCACGGTCCCAATGCCCCCTTGATCCGCTTGAAAACGCTGTGCATTTTGCGGGTTTTCGTCTATCGGGTCACGGGCTTTTCGAGTCGGGGAGACTCTGATTCGTTCCCGTTATGGCCAGGCATGACGGAAATCGTTTATAGATGCGTCTCACATCACACTACTGAGGACCCGAGCCCATGCCAGGAAGTTCGTTCAAGAGGCTATGTTCATTGGTCGTCGGCGCGGCCGTGGTCGCGTGCGCGGTGCAGGCCGCGACGCCCGCGGAAACGCAGAAGGTGCGCCACGAGCACTATGAAAAGCTCGGCGATGCATTCAAGGCCGTGCGCGATCAGAGCAATGCGGGCAGCCCCGATTTCGCGGCGCTGCAGAAGGCCGCGAACACCGTGCAGGAAGCCTCGGTCAATCAGCAGCAGTGGTTCCCGAAAGGTTCGGGTCCCGAGGCGGGCAAGACGCGCGCGCTGCCGGAAATCTGGACGGACACCGCGGGTTTCGCCGCCGCGATGAAGATGTTCGAGGAGCGCGCGCCGGCGCTCGCCGCGGCCGCGCAGGCCAAGGACGTCGACGCCGTGAAGAAGGCGTTTCGCGAAGTGGGCGGTTCCTGCAAGAACTGCCACGACAAGTTCCGCGCCCCCGAATAAATGAGCGTCGGGTCACGAGTGCGCGTGTGGGATCTCCCCACGCGCCTCGTTCACTGGCTCTTCGTCAGCTGCGTCGGCGTGTCCTGGTGGACCGCCGAGACGGGTCGTCTCGAGTGGCATCGCTGGAGCGGTTATGCGCTGCTGGGGCTGCTCGTCTTCCGCATCTACTGGGGCTTTTTCGGCAGCTCGACCGCACGGTTCGCGAGCTTCGTGCGCGGTCCGCGCGCGGTGATCGAATACATGCGTGGCTCCTGGAAGATCGCCGCGGGGCACAATCCGCTGGGCTCCTGGAGCGTCGTCGCACTGATCGTGCTGCTGATCGTGCAGGTGGGGCTCGGCCTGTTCGCCGTCGACGTGGATGGCATCGAGTCCGGGCCGTTATCGATGTATGTCGATTTCGACACGGGTCGCGACGCGGCCGAATTGCACGACGTTCTGTTCAATGTGCTGCTGGCGGTCATCTGCGTGCACATCGTCGCGGTGCTGTTCTATGCGATCTTCCGCAAGGAGAACCTCGTGGGCGCGATGGTCACGGGCGCGCGCGAGTATCGCGTTTCCGATGTCGCGCCGGTGGCAGGCTTTTCCTGGGTACGTCTCGTCGCAGGGGTCGTGCTCGCCTCGGGGATCACCTGGGCAGTCGCGCGCGCTTTCCAGTTCTGATCCGCTTTCTCGGCGCGTTGTCTTACAACCCGCCGCGACTCTCGCAAGTTTGTCGGCGCCGCTCTGCAAATCGGACGGACGGTTTTCGACGCAAGCGCGCCGCGCATGCCGCTGCCTGATCGAACTACCCGGTGGTGTACTGACTACCGTGAGCTCGATCACCGGACAACGACCTGCGAGAACTTATGAACCACTGGGGCCAGACGAGACACCTCCGCTGGGCGCACACTTGGTTTCACCGCGCTGGGGTTTTGCGCACCACGGCATATACACCGGCGGCGGGAAGGTCGTGCATTACGGCGCGTTGCTCTACGACCTTGTGCGTCGCCCGGTGGAGGAAGTGTCGCTCGAAGCGTTTGCACAGGGACGACCTGTTCTTCTGATCCGTCACGCGGAGACTTGCCGCGGTCCGGCCGAGGTGATCCGCAGCGCGAGATCGCGCCTCGGCGAGAACCTCTACAGCGTCTGGACCAACAACTGCGAGCATTTCTGCGAATGGTGCCTGCACGGCGAACCGCGCAGCTTCCAGGTCGAGGACGCGCTCGAGTTTCCGCGCCGCATCGCGGAATGGGCGATGGCGCGGCTGTGGGCGATACTGACCACCCCCATCACGTTACAGTTGGGCCATGAAACCGCGAATCGCAAACCTGCTGGCGGCGACGTTCCTGTTGTTGAGCGCATGCGCCGCGAATGAAGGCGGCCCGGTTCGCGCGGAATCGACGTCCACCGCCTCGCTCGAGAATACCTACTGGAAAGTCATGACCCTCGGTGGCATGCCGGTGGTCGTGGCCGAGAACCAGCGCGAGCCGCACGTCGTGTTTCACTCCGAGGGCAAACGCGTGGCGGCGTTCGGTGGCTGCAACCAGATGAGCGGCACCTTTGAAATCGATGGCGAGAAGCTCACGTTGTCGCGCATGGCCGCGACGATGATGGCCTGCGATACCGGCATGGAGCAGGAGCAGGCGCTGCACAATGCTTTCAATCGCGTGGCGCGCTGGAGAATCAGCGGCGAGCAGCTCGAGCTATTCGATATCGGCGGAGCGACGCTCGCGACGCTCGAGTCGCGCTACATGAA
The DNA here is from genome assembly GCA_023433515.1 of Pseudomonadota bacterium. Lineage (GTDB taxonomy): Bacteria > Pseudomonadota > Gammaproteobacteria > Steroidobacterales > Steroidobacteraceae > CADEED01. Next base: position 9,592 of record JAEZCN010000139.1, on the reverse strand, counting down.
GTAGTGACCTGGCTACTTCCAGACGAACTCCAGCGCCTGCGGCAACGTGTGCTCGCGCACCTTGCGGTCGCAATGGCCGGAGTCGAGTGCGTACACGTATCGATAGTGGTAACCCTTGGCTTTGAGCGCCGCGGCCATCTGGTGATTCGCGGCGACCCAGTCGTGCATGTCGTCGCGCATGACGTTCGGGTTCAAGAGGTCGCGGTCGCCGACGTGCATCCAGATGCGGATGGGTTTGGCGGGGTTGTTAGGGATGAGCGCCGCGTGGTATTCCCAGGCGCCGCCGGGCGTCGCGGGATCGAACGGCCACTGCTGGTTCACGAACGTGCCCGAGTAACTCACGATGCGGCGGTACCACTCGGGATGGAACCACGCCATCGAGAATGCCGCGGCCGCGCCTGAGCTGCAGCCCATGGCCGCGCGCTTGTCCGGATCGCGCGTGAGTTTCACGCCGTAGTTCTTCTCGACGAGCGGCAGCACTTCCGCCTCGATGAATTCGGCGAACTTGCCGGACATCGTGTCGTATTCGAGTCCGCGCTGGCTGCCTTGAGCATCGCCACCGCCATTCTGAATGAGGATCGCGATCATCGGCGGAACGCGCTTCTGCGCGATGAGGTTGTCGAGCGCGCGCGGCAGCGCGAGGTCCAGGTCGCCGAGTTTCGGACCATCGTGCACGACGATGAACGGCGCGGGTTCATTGCGTTTCAATTGCGCGGGGACGTACACCGTGATCGCGCGCGTCCACGGCTGCGCGTGCGTCTGCACGATGAGCGTCTTCGGGTTGTCGGGATCGACCGTGCCGAAGACGTCGCGCGCGATGCCCGGATAGAACTTGCTGTCCTTCGATTCCATCGTGAACTGCTGGACCGTTCCGGCTGGAACGCCGTCCACGGGGGTGAGCTCGGGTGCAGGAGCGTATTCGGGGCCGATCAGGAAGTCGCCTTCGGCGTCGACGGGTGCGCTCTGGCTGGCGCCGCTGATTACCGTCCACTTCGGCGCGCCGGGGTCGTCGGCGGGGCGCGTGGGTGGAGCGGGGCGGGGGGTTTGCGCGGTGGCAAGGAAGGTCAGTGCGAGCCCCGTGACTAACGCGATGTGACGAAACGTCGGCGTGGAACGCATGAGATCCCCTGGGGTGACGCGGAATCGTATCGGGATTTCTGCCGCGATTGGAGAATTTAGGAGTACGGTATTGAAAGTGGCACATGCGTTGGGACTGAAATTCGTGCCGAAGGCTGCTTGAGGAAATGGTGAAGGAACGCGTTGCACTCGGATCCCTGCTGCTTGCGGTCATCTTCCTGATTGCGGGCCCCGCGCTCGCGGACACCACTCAGTGGTCACCCGCAAAGGCTAACGCGTGGTACGCGAAGCATCGCTGGCTCGTCGGCGGCAACTACATCAATCGAGATGCGATCAACCAGCTGGAGATGTGGCAGGCGGATACGTTCAACCCGGCGCAGATAGACCAGGAGTTGTCATGGGCCGCCGGCATCGGCATGAACACCATGCGCGTCTATCTGCACGATCTGCTCTGGGAGCAGGACGCGGACGGGTTCAAGAAACGCATCGACCAGTTCCTCACAATCGCCGCGAAACACGGCATAAAGCCGCTGTTCGTGTTCTTCGATTCTTGCTGGGACCCCGAGCCCAAGCTCGGCAAGCAGCGCGAGCCCAAGCCCGGTGTGCACAACTCGGGCTGGGTGCAGAGTCCGGGGCGTGCGGGCCTCGCGGACACCGCTAACTACCGGAAGCTCGAGGCCTACGTGCAGGGCGTATTACGCGCGTTCGGCAAGGACGAGCGCATCCTCGGCTGGGATCTGTGGAACGAGCCGGACAATGTCTATGGCGGCGCGGGGCCCGATTCTTCGGAGGCGAATGAGAAGTTGCGACTCGTCGCCGCGCTGCTGCCCCAGGTGTTCGAGTGGGCGCGCGAGGCGAATCCCTCGCAGCCGCTGACGTCCGGCGTCTGGATCCGGGACGACTGGTCGAAGCCGGAGAACCTCACGCCCGTCGAACGCGTGCAGCTCCTGCAGTCCGACATCATCACGTTCCACGTCTACGACTGGCCGGAGGCGCTCGAGCGCAAGATCAAGCAGCTCCAGGCTTACGGCCGTCCGATCATCTGCACGGAGTACCTGGCGCGCAGCGCGGGCTCCACGTTCGACAGCTCGCTGCCGATCGCCCGCAAGTACGACGTGGGCATGATCAACTGGGGCCTGGTGTCCGGGAAGACGCAGACTATCTACCCGTGGGATTCCGTCGGCCGGCCGTATACGGCGCCACCGACGGTGTGGTTCCACGACGTTTTCCATCCGGATGGCAGGCCGTACCGGCAGGCGGAAGCGGATCAGATCAAGTCGCTCACGAGCGAGGCGCGGGCGGAATTCGCGAAGCGCTGACGAGTCAGGGCCGCTCGTCCTCGGTGCCCGTCGCGGCGCCGAGGCCGAGACCCATGCCCATGCCGGCCCCGGCGCCCGCGGCCATGCCGCCGCCGCCGGTTCTGCCGCTGCCCGTCTTGCCACCTTCCTTGTCACCACCGGCCTTGCCCGAGCCCGGGCGGGCGGGGCCCTGTTTCGGAATCACGACGTCCGCCGCGATCGGATCGAGATCGAGCACGGAACGGATGAAGTCGCGCAAGGAGACGACGAGCTCATGCGTATGGACGGGTTTGCCCGACGCCAGCTCGGTCGCGGCACGGGCCGCGAGGCGGACCTGTTCCTCGGTGCCTAACAGGATGATGTCCGACAGCGCGGCCTCGACCGTGTCGCGGATGCGACGCGACCGGTCGGTGCTTTCGTAAACGAGGATGGGCAGCGGAGCGTACGCATCCTCGGGCTCGCGCAGTCGCAGGTCGCGCAGGTGTGTGGGATCCACCGCCAGGTCGCCCGTGAACGATCCGCCGAGCGTCTTGTACGCCGCGATCAACGTGCGCAGCCGCTCGTTGATCTGGCGATTCTCGCGCTCGCGGCGCTGCTGGATCGTCTGCATCGCGAGCAACCGGATGCCCACGCCGAGCAGCGTGATGATGGCAAGACCGAGCAATGTCGTGAGCACTGCCTGCCAGGAGCTGAAGTCGAAGCCGCGCATGACCCGGCATTCTTGTCGGCCGGCACGCGCGCGCAATGTCACGGACGTCCCGTGTCGATGTCGGCCGATGTCAGGTACTGTCGGGTGTGACTTCGATTTCTTCAGCCAGGGCGGCCGACGCGCGCGAAATCGCGGCGCTGCGCACGCAGGTCGCGCGCGGGATGACGCGGCAGTTCGGGAAAGGGCATTGGTCGGAATGTCCGGGCGTCGCACTGGTTCAACGGCAGCTACGCGCCTCACACGTGCTCGTCGCGCGGCGTGACGGAACCATCGTCGGCACGGTTCGGCTTGCCGTGACGAAGCAGTGGGCCATCGATTCCGGCGCGTTCACGCCCGTGAAGACTTCGCTTTACGTGCTGGGGCTCGCGGTTTCGCCGGAGGCGCGCGGGCTTGGACTCGGTCGCGGGCTCATGGAAGCCGCGAAGGCGAAAGCACGCGACTGGCCCGCGCAGGCGTTGTGGCTCGATGCGTACGATCACGCCGCGGGTGCGGGCGGGTTCTACCAGGCCTGTGGTTTTCGAAAGGTAGGGCCGAGTTCGACCGGCGACGTGCCACTCATCTATTACGAGTGGCTGGTGCCTGGTCAGGCCGCCATCACTTCGTGTTCGTAATACGGCGTCTGATGGTCCGCGAGGATGCGCTGGAGCTCATCAACCGGACGGCCGGCGGGTGTCAGCCACGCATCGAGACTTTCCGGCTTGAGGTTCACGATCATGCGATCGTGCCCCGCGGCCGCGACCTCGGCAGGCGGTTCATCCGTGATCGCGGCGAAAGACAATAGTGGCTTGCCGCCCTTGGGGTCTTTCCACTCCGCATACAGACACGCGATCAGCATCGTGCCCGCGGGCTTCGGGATGAAGTGCAGCACCTGGTTCTTGCCATCGCGATCGACGTTCTCGAAGAACGATTCGACCAGCATCACCGCGTGCGAGAACCCGAACTGCTCGCGCCAGTATTTGCCGAGGCTGTCGCGCCGCGCGTTGTAGAGTCCGGGTAGTTTGCGGTCGATGAACGCGGGCTCGTTGGGCTTGCGGCAGTGGTAACGCGCGAGGCGCATCACGCGGCGGCGGCCGTCCTGGAAGACAATGGGCGCGTAGTGCATCGGAAAGATGCGGGCTTCGGCCGGGTGCGGCTTCTCGGCTTTCAATCGCTCCAGCCGCGTCAGCGCCTTTTCGATCTTGTCGGCCGCGATGCGTTTGCTCTCCGTCGCGGCCTTCGTGGTCTTGGTGAGCAGCGTGCGCTCCGCGTCCGCGAGCCGCTTCTTCTGCGCGAACACTTCACGCTCGAGCTTCGTCGTCTCGGCGGCGCGGTACTCGTCGATCATCGCCTTGATCTTGCGCTCATCATCCGACTTCGGCTGATCGAACCAGCGCTCGACCGCACGCGGAATGCGGATGCTGGAGTCGGAGAAACGCGCGCCGAAGATCTCGACGAACTGGTCGATGTCCATCTCCGCGCCGGTTTCGCGCAGGTATTTCGTGTAGGCGGACTGGATCTGGGCCGAATAGCACATGCGCGGATTCTAGCCTCGCGCCCCACGAAGCTGAATCGGCGGCTCCAGCAGCGGCAGCGGAAGCGCCCAGCAGGACCCGGAGCCTCAATTCGCCGCGCGCAACGAGATGCTGCCTCCGGACGTGTGAGCATCGATCGGCTGACCGCCGCCGTTGATGGCCCCTTTCAGCTGGCCGTTCTGCTGCGACGTCGCCGTGACCGGAAGATCTGAATTGATCGAGCCACCGCTCGTCGTCGCATCGAGATTGCCTCTCGTGGCTCGCGGCACTGTCACTCGAACGCTGCCACCGGAAGTCGTCGCCGAGATTCCGCGGTTTTCACCCACGAGGCTGCACTCGACGCTCCCCCCGCTCGTCTTCCCGCGGATCCTGCCGTCGATATTCAACAGGCGGACGCTGCCACCCGAGGTAGCCGCATCGATGTCACCCCGGATGTTCTCCGCATGAATTCCGCCGCCGGAGGTTCGCGCTTCGACATTCCCGTTCACGTTCTTCGCGACGACGCTACCGCCCGAGGAGCGCAAGGCTGCCGTGCCGGTGGTGTCCGTCAGTTCGACGCTTCCGCCGCTCGTGCGAACGTCGATGACGTAACGTCGCGGCACCGTCACCTCGATGGACGCCTCGCGGGTCCAGGATCCCCAGTTGAACCAGTTGTTCTTCCGCTGTCGCAGCGTGACGGTCACGCCACGGTCTGTCTGCACTGCCTCGAGCTTTGCGTCGTCGAGATCCCCTTCCGAGCCGCGGGCGCTCATGCGGACGGTCACCTGGTTCGTATCGCCGCCCGACACACGCACCGAAGCGGAGTCGGAGTCCACGGTCAGCGTTCCACCTGGCGAGACGTCGAAGGTTCGCTCGAGTTTTCTTTCCGCGGCGTTTGCGGAGCAGGCCAGCAACAAGGCGAAGGCAACGGCGAGACAGCGAGTCATGGGAACTCCCTCTGGACGGCGGTGGATCAGGTGCCGTTGAGACGGTCCGACCTGGAAACGGGTTGCAGCAGGGAGGTTGGAAAGAGGGCGATGTCGCAATCCCTGGTTTTTCAGACACTTGGAGATGAGACAGCGGGCTCTGGTCGCGAGCAGAATCTCCGTTTGAATTGAATTGTCGAACCGGGCTCGAGCCAATCGGCCACCCATCGAACCCAACACCCGTTGGCACTTAGATGTGGGAGAACGACGATGCGAGTCATGGTGATCCTGAAAGCCAACCCGAACAGCGAATCGGGCGTAATGCCGAAGATGGAGGACATCGAGAAGACGATCCGTTTCAATGAGGAGATGACGAAGGCGGGGATCCTGAAGAGCGCCGATGGGCTGAAGCCGAGCAAGTTCGGCAAACGCCTGACGTTCCGGCCGCACCGCAAGCCGTCGGTCACGGACGGACCGTTCGCCGAGACGAAGGAGTTGGTCGCCGGCTACTGGATCTGGGAAGTGAAGTCGATGGAAGAGGCGATGGAGTGGGCGATGCGAATCCCGGATCCGTCACCCGGGCAGGAGTCCGATGTCGAGATCCGTCCGTTCTTCGGGCCCGAGGATTTCGGCGAGGGGTTCACGCCGGAGCTGCAAGATAGAGTAGAAGAGATGCACCGGACGGTCGAAGCGAAAGCCTGACGTTCATCGTCCCGGGACATTCCCACGGAAAGGGCGCGGTTGGTGCCAAGAGCGGCCGCGCCCTCCGCATATGTCGGAGGGGACATGCCGAAGATTCAGTTGATCCGCTTTCTGAAGATCGCGAAGGAAGATCTGGGGAATCTGCGGCGGACGCTCGTGAAGGGACCGCTTGCGGAGGCGGAACCGGAGTGGGCGCAGTTTCAGGAGGCGATCGATTTGATCGAGGCTGCGCTGAAGCAGTCGGACAAGAATCAATTTCCGGCGGCGGCGAGATCGGTGTCGAGGGCGCTGGAACTGACGGAGACGTTGAGCGCGAACTACAGATCGCAGAATCCCGCGATTCGGGATCCGTTCAATCGGACGACGGTGGCGCTCATCGAAGTGCGGCGGGAACTGGGGCAGGCCTGAGGCGCGCCCGGATTCGAGCTATCTCGGCAGAGCTTCCTTCGATCGCGCACGCAACTTGTCACGAGCGGTGGTCACATCGCGCAGGAGCTCAGGAAGCAATGCCGGCGCCGCCATCCGTCTGGCGAACTGTTCGAATGCGGTGAGCATCCGTTCCGCCTCCGCGAACGATGCCGCCACCGCCGGGCCACGACCATCGACGGTGACGTAAATCGGGCTCGTGTGCGCAAAGCGCAGACGGTTCGGCCTCACACGCAGTAGTTCGTCATCGCTCCCGGCCGAGTACCGCGCCAACTCCGCATCGCTCAGCAGATCGTCACGGGCCGTGGCCCGGAGCGCGATCCACGCGCCTTGTCGGACGTCGATCCGGACTTCTCCGGCGAGCGACTGTTTTCCAACGGCGTCGAATGCGTGGCGGACTTCGCCATTGACGATCACTTCGAGCGTTTGCAGCGGCGTGTCGGCCTCGGCTGCAACGTGCAGCGTCACTTCACCGCCTTGCTTCGTAAGTGCAATCGTATCTCCCGCTCTCTCGCCCGTGCCGCTGCGCAGATCGAGGATGGGGCCGTTGGTCACGAAGTTTCGGCCTTCGGCCCAGGCGCGGTAGAATTGCGCGAGCGAAGCATCCTCGTTCACCCGGACGTAAGCGCGATTGAACCCTGGCGGGTTCTGCTTCACGCCGGTGGCGCTGCCCGCCCCGGCCGCCAGGCGAAGACCCAGGTTGAGCAGTCGATAATAGGTTTCCGTGTTCATCCGGTACATGCCTTCGGGCGTGTCCGGGTAGACAGGAAATCCTTCGAGCTCCAGCAGATTCGAATAACGTCCACGCGGCATGTATCGATGCATGTGGAACAGGTTGTTGGCGACGTTGACCACATCCACCAGGCCCAGCAGCGCGTCGACGAGCACCTCTCGCGACCAACCCGCCTGGTAGTGAACGACCGAACCCGCGGCGCGCGCGTCGCGGATGTACGGCAGGTTCGGTGTGCGCGGATCGGACGCGACCGTCACGGGGCGCGAGCCGCCCGTGAGATAGACGGCACCCCAGTCATACTCGACCTCGGCATCGAATACGCTCGTGGGCACGAGATGAGGGGCTCGCCCGAGTCTGTGGATGGATTCTTTGCCGGCGGGCGCGGCGCGCTCGGCATCCGGGCCGTTCCACCAGCTCAGCGAGGTGCCGAAGTCGAGGTCTTCGCCAGGCAACATGGCCGCCAATCGCTCGGCGCCTTCGTGCAGATGATTCTCGCCCCGGGCATATCCGCGCGATCGCATGTCGATCCAGCGCGAGAGCACGACGCGTTCAGTGGCGCCCGCTGCGGGCACCGTGATCTGCCGTTTGATACGCCGGTACTCGAGCCCGCGTTCCGCGCGCAGCTCCACCGCACCCGCAGGAACATCCACTACGACAGTCCCCTGCGCGTACACCCAGCGATCATCGCCGATCGGCATCACGACCGCCGCCTCGGGCGGCATGGCCTCACCGCCGGCCGTGAGAACCAGAATGCGCGCGGGAATCGACGCGCCCGATTCGTCGACGAGCACGATGCGCAGCGGCGCCGCACTCGAAACACAGGTCAAACCGAATGCCAGCGCGAGCAGCGTCGTGAGTCGTTTCATTGTTGCTGAGACGCATGGGCGTATCGAATCCTCTAATCATGAGCAAATGGCTCCGAAGAATCGACGGGCGGACCGCGGTGAATCAGGTGGCGGCGGGCCGTTTCGACTGCACACCCAGATAGTCACGCTTGCCCACGGCCACCTCGTTGTGACGCAGGATCGCGTACGCCGTCGTGAGGTGGAAGAAGAAGTTAGGGATCGTGTGCTCGATGAAGTAGTCGGCGCCCGTCATCCATTCGCCTTTCCAGCGCGGCTGGCTCACGACGCGCGCGGCGGCGCCGTCGAAATCCTTCGGCGAAATTCCGTCCAGCAGCGAGATGGTCGAACGCACCCGGGCCTGCAGTTCCGCGAGGGTCTTTTCGTTGTCTTCCTGGGACGGGACCGGCTTGCCGGTGAGATATCCCACGGAGAGCTTCACCGTGTCGCAGGCGATCTGCACCTGCCGCGCGAGCGGAAACTGGTCCGGCGCGAGCCGCAGAGTGGCGAAGACGTCCGGGTCGAAGTTTTTCGACTTGGCGTAATCGGTGGCCGTGCCGAGCCACTTGTCGAGCTGGCCGAGCTGCTTTTTGAACTGGGAGAAGGTTTCGGTGTACATGGGCGGGAAGGTACGCGGTTTTCGAGCTGCGTGCTCTGTGCCGCGCACTTCGAGCCGGAGTCGTCGAGGTTCTGCGGGATACTACTGCGCGAGTAGTTTGTGAATCGAGCGGGCTTGAAACGTTACCGATGTGTCCGGAACGGACCTCGGTTAGATGGCTCCCTGGGTTGGACTCGAACCAACGACCAACGGATTAACAGTCCGACGCTCTACCGACTGAGCTACCAGGGAACCGAGAACCGGTGAAGGGCGCGCATTCTGGCGACGACCTTGGGCGGCGTCAAGCAATCCTCTCCGAATCAGCCACTTACGGGAAAAAAGCGGCGGTTTTTTGCCGTCACCCTATTGACTGCGGTGGCATCCCCGCGACAGGACCGGGTAAATGTCGATCCGGCCCCGGCCCGTTCGGCAAAGCGGTGAACCGGACATTTATCGAAGGAGCAAAACGATGCGAGTCATGGTGATGGTCAAGGCAACGAAGAACAGCGAAGCGGGGATCATGCCGCCGGAGAATCTGCTCGGCGACATGATGAAGTTCAACGAGGAACTCGTGAACGCGGGCGTCATGGTGGCGGGCGATGGCCTGAAGCCGAGCTCGCAGGGCAAGCGTGTGCGTTTCACGGGCAATGGCGGCAAGCAGTCCGTCATCGACGGGCCGTTCGCGGAAACCAAGGAGCTGGTCGCGGGCTACTGGATCTGGAACGTCAAATCGATCGACGAGGCGGTCGAGTGGCTGAAGAAGTGCCCGGACCCGATGCCGGGTGAGCCGT
>JAEZCN010000065.1 GCA_023433515.1 Pseudomonadota bacterium | reverse complement strand
TACGATGCTAAATAAGTGGCTGGAGTACTGTATCGACCGCGGCCACGGGTTCAGGGAGTAAGTCTCTCGACCCCTCCGCGCAGGGGTCTATGAAAGCGCTCAAGGCGTTAGGCTTGCTCGGCGGCACTGGCAACCCGGCGGAACCGGCAGAAGACGGACGCGTCGTCGAACTATTTCGCAGCCGCGCGGAACTGCGCAAGCAACACGAAGAACTCGGTGCCGAATTGCAGCGGCTGCGCGACCGGCTCAAGCAGCAGGAAGCCGCCACGAGCCGGGTGCAGGAAATGTTCGAGGCGCTCGAGAGGCGGCTCGAAGCCGCCGATACCGGTCTATCTACCCTGGTTTTCTATCACCTGCGTTCCTTGTGGAACGAGGGCCGCGACATCATCGATCAACTGGTGCGCGAGCTCGTCGCGAGGCAGGAGGAGAGGGAGCGCAAGGCGTTCGCGCTCGAAGGCAATCGCCGCCAGTTCCAGCAGCGCCAGGCGAGTGAGCAGCAACTGCGCCTGGCGGAGTCGCGGATGGTGGACGCCCGGCAGGAACTCGCGGCATTCGACGCCCGGCTCGCGAAACTCGACAAGTGGTGGCACCGATGGGAGCGGCCCAAGGTCGCTGCCCGGCGTCCCGCGCTCGAGGCGCAGGTCGCGGCCGCGCAATCCGCGTTGCTGGAGGCACGCGCCCGTTTCGAGCAGATCGAAAAGGGCGGCGCGGAAGGCTTCCCCGGCTTGTCGATCGAATCCCGGCGCGCGATCAATCTTGCCGCGATCGCCTGCGCCGAGGTCCTTTGCCTGCGGCTCTCGCGCACCAACCTGGTCGCGTCGGCGCGTACCGCGATGTCGCGGCGCGGGGCGACGGAGCACTACGGTGACGTTCCGGCGTGCGTGTCCATCATGAGCGACATCGCCAAGGCGCGCGCCGTTCTGCGTCAGCGCACTGGATTGAACCAGGAAGTCCAGCATCGCGGCGAGCGCTTACGCAGCACCGCCGCGTACCTCGCAGATCACGAGACCGTGCCGATTCCGGAATCGTGCGGAATCGCCGAGGGGGACGTGCTCGCCTACGGCTCACAGGGCGTGACCGCCGCGAAGCTTCCGAACGTCCTCGCGGAAGACACCTGGGACCTGTTCAAGGTCCTGCTGCGCTGATCAGTCTTCTTTCTTCGTGGGCTTGGTTTCGCTGCGCACCGTGCGCGAAGGCGCCGGGACGATCGGACGCAGGCCGGTGACCATGTCGGTCATGACCTCCGTGGCCTGATCGAGCACGGTGTCCGGGAACTTCGCTTCGGCGAGTTCTTCCGTGCTCTTGAGCGGCGGCAGGTTCTGCGCCGCGCGACGCGCGTTCTCGCGCTCGAGACGATCGTGTTCGAGACGTTCGCGTTCGGACTTGCGCTCCTCGAGATTCAGCGACAGCGTCTTCTGCTTGCGTATCGCATCCGCGGCCGCGAGGTCGGCGACCAGCCAGCGGTAGTCAGGATCGCGGCTCGCGCGCGATTTCTCTTCGATCGCGAGGGCTTCGATGTTGGGCTGACTCATCTTGCCCTCGAGACGGAAGGGAACGCCGGGAATGCGGTCCCAGGGCAGCGCGCCTTCGAGCGCGCTTTCGCCGAATTCGTCCATGTCGATCTGCGACGGCAGCACGACATCCGGCTCGACGCCGCGATGCTGGGTGCTTTCACCGGTCACGCGATAGAACTTGCCGATGGTGACGGTCAGCTGACCGTTTACCGGGCGCGGCGACCAGCGGTCGAGCGGCACGAGGTTCTGCACGGTGCCCTTGCCGAACGTGCGTTGTCCGAGGACGACCCCGCGGTGGTAGTCCTGGATCGCGCCGGCAAAGATCTCGGAAGCCGACGCGCTGAAGCGGTCGACGAGCACGGCCAGCGGCCCGGAGTAGGCGACGCCGGGTTCCGGGTCTTCCTGTACTTCGAGATCGCCGTTCGTGACCTTGAGCTGCACCACGGGGCCCTTGTCGACGAACAGGCCGGTGAGCGCCGTCGCTTCAGGTAGATAGCCACCGCCGTTGCCGCGCAGGTCGAGCACGAGTCCGTCGATCTTCTCGGCCTTGAGCTCGTTGATGAGGCGGCGCACGTCGCGCGTGGTGCTGCGGAAATTCTTGTCGCCCGAGTTCTGCGCTTCGACGTCCTGGTAGAAGGCCGGGACGTTGATGACGCCGACGCGGATCTCCTTGTCGCCGCGCTTGATGGTACGCAACTCCTTCTGGGCAGCCTGCGCCTCGAGTGTCACCTTGTTGCGCGTGAACACGAGTGTCTTCTCGGGCGTGCCGGGAGCGGCGCCCGCGGGCAGGACCTGCAGGCGCACCGTCGTGCCCGCGCGTCCGCGGATCAGTTGCACCACGTCGTCGATACGCCAGCCGAGCACGTCCGTGATCGGACCTTCCTTGCCCTGACCGACGCCGGTGATGCGATCCTTCACGGTGAGGGTGCCGGCAACCGCGGCCGGACCGCCCTCGATCACGTTCATGATCGTCACGTAGTCGTCGATGAGCTGCAGCGACGCGCCGATGCCGTCGTAATTGAGGCTCATCTGGATGCGGTATTCCTCGGAGCTGCGCGGCGAGAAATAACTCGAGTGCGGATCGTACGCGCGCGCATACGAGTTCATCAGCGTCTCGAACACGTCGTCCGCGCTGATCTGGTCGATGCGCTTGAGCGTGGTCTCGTAACGCTTCTTGAGCGCCTCGGTGGTGTTGGGCCAGTCCTTGCCGGTCAGCATCAGCGACAGCGCGTCATTCTTGACGCGCTTGCGCCACCACTCGTCGAGCTCAGCCGAGGTGGCGGCCCACGGGGCTTTCGTCCGGTCGAACTCGAACACTTCGCTGGCGTTCCAGTCGGGTTCCTTCTCGAGTTGCGCGAGCGCGAACTTGATGCGATCACGATTACGCTGCTGGAAGCGCGCGAAGATCGCGAAGGCGGGATCGACGTCGCCGCTGCGGATCATGTCGTCGAAGCGCAGCTTGTACTGATCGAACTCCGCGATGTCGGAGGCGAGCAGGCTCGTGTGCTGGCTGTCGATGCTTTCGAGGTAGCGGTTATAGACGACGACCGACATGCGGTCGTCGAGCTTCTGACCGCTGTAGTGCATGCCTTCGAGCATCGACCAGACGCGCCGGGCGACCGAGCGATGGCGCTCGCTTGCGACCACCGAACCGGCTGGCAGCTGCGTGTTCGCGGGCGCCTGGGTGGAGCCCGTGAGCAACAGCAGCACTGCGAGAACGGAGGGTGCGAGCCAGCGGAACGAGAAGGCAAGTGAGGGGTTCATGCGTCAGAGTGTCTCGACGGTTGACGGTCCGTACAATTCGAACCAAAGGTAAGGCTGTCGCTCGGCCTGCTCAAGTGGAATCTCCCCGAACACAGGCAAATACATGCGCCCACTGGTCGTACTCCTTGGAATCGTGATGGGCTCGACAGTCTCCATCGCGTTGACGCTGCTGCTCATCGGGGTGGTGTACCTGCTGATGCCGGAGTACGGCGAGCGACTCGCGGAGGAAAAGGGGCAGGTGTTTTCCGCCTGTCTGATAGCGGTTTTCCTCGCGGCCCTGGCGGTGACGAGCTTTTATGCCGAATTGCGCTCACGATCGTGGCGGTACGCGGCTCACGTGGCGCTGGCGCTGATTCTGGCGACTGTCCTTTGGGTGTACTGGCCCAAGCAATGAGCGGCAGCGGCATGTGGCTTTCGAGCGGCCATTCGGGGGCTTTGTTCCTGCCGGGCCTTCGAACCGGGTGATGGCCTACTCCGGACGCCCAGAGCCGCGTCGAGCCGCGAAATCCGGCAGTGCCGGACCGTAATGCGGACCGTCCCGATCAGCGATTCCGGGTGTTCTTCCAGGCGTCGCGCAACGACTGTCCGTTCACGTGATTGTAGGGATCGAACCCCTGCGGCTCCTGGCTCGGAAACAGGAAATCTCCGAGCAGGGTGATCTTCACGTCCTGGGCTTGCTTCGATCCGTCGCCGGCCTTGCGGTCACGCTTCTGCTGGCGCGCACGTTCTTCGGCCTTTTGGTCGGCGAGGTAGTACTCGCTCATTTTTCTTCGTCCTGACGCTGAAACCGGTCCGGATTCCAGTGTCGCCGAAATGCGTCACAAAATCGGGCACCCGCCGATTTCGCGGCCGAAAATCCGTGATCGGGTTCACGTTTCGCGCGGGTGGGTTTTACTTATATCTTGCGCAGGACGAAGCGGAACAGCCTGAAGAGGGTCAGAAATCCGAAAGGCCCGAGCACGACGATCCAGCAGCTTGGCCGCAGCTCGACGAGGCCTTTCAGGAAATCGCCGTAGAGCGCGAACAAGCCGCCGTTCGCATAGGGCTTGAGCACGGCGGTGCCCACGAGATAGATCATCGCGGGCATGACGAGCAGGCCCACGAGCAGGGCCAGACCAAGCGTCGTCGCTTCGAATTTCAGCGGCGGCATCGCGAAGTACCCATCGCGTGCGCGCACCAGCCAGTTGAACAATTCCGCCAGACTCCTGAAGTCTCCCGCCGACTGCGGGGCAAGCGCGGGGCATAATAGCGCATGGGCAATATCAGGGCGGCGGTCATCGGTGTTGGATATCTCGGTCGCTTCCATGCCCAGAAATACGCCCAGCTGGATACCTGCGACCTGGTCGCCGTCGTCGATGCGCGCGACGAGGTTCGCCGCCAGGTAGCCACCGAGGTGAATACGACCGCGGTGGGCGACTACCGCGAGCTGCTCGGCAAGGTCGACGCGGTCAGCGTCGTGACCCCGACACCCGCGCATTTCGCGATCGCCGAAGCGTTTCTCGCGTCGGGAGCACACGTCCTCGTCGAAAAGCCGATCACCGAAACTCCCGACCAGGCGCGAGCGCTGATCGCTCTCGCGAAACAGCAGCGCCGGGTTCTGCAGGTGGGGCACCTCGAACGATTCAACGCGGCCGTGCTCGCGGCCGATCCGCACGTGCGCGATCCGCGGTTCATGGAATGCGTGCGCCTGGCGCCGTACAAGGAGCGCGGCACCGACGTCAACGTGGTGCTCGACCTCATGATCCACGACATCGATCTGATCCAGTCGCTCGTGCGCAGCGAGATCGTGAGCATCGATGCCATCGGCACTCCGGTCTTCTCCGGTGAAATCGACATCGCCAACGCGCGGATCCGGTTCGCCAACGGTTGCGTTGCCAATACGACGGCAAGTCGTGTGAGTCTCAAGACGGAACGCAAGCTCAGGATCTTCGAACAAGCCGCTTACCTGTCGGTCGACTTGCAGCAGAAGATTCTGACGTTGATTCGCAAGCGGGACGGGTCTGCGCAGGCCGGGCAACTGCCCGTCAACATCGAAGAGGCGAATTTCGCGCAGGGCGATGCCCTGAAAAGCGAGATCGAATCATTCCTCGACTGCATCCGGAACGAAGAGGATCCGATCGTGTCAGGTGAGGATGGGCTGCGTGCGCTCGAAACGGCCATCCGCATCACCGAGCAGGTGCATGCGAACCTCGGGGTTCAGCGAAACCCCGGTTGAAGGCGCATGCGGCGCCTCTAGATATGCCGCATGAAAACCATCGTCAGACCGCTGAATGAAGTGCGCAGGACACTGGACATAGATCTCGTCGCGGATTTCACCTGCCCGTGGTCATGGCTGGGCATGGCGCAGCTGACGCGCGCGCTCGGCAATCTCTCGGGCGACGTCGAGACGCGCCTGCGCTGGCATCCGTTCCGCATGGCGGCGCCCGCGGCGAACGCGGCCCCGCGCACGTTCCACGACTATCTCGCGGAACGTCTGCCCGAAGGCATCAGCGTCCCGTTCGCGGAAAAGAGCCTGACCGAAGCCGGCCGCGAACTCGGCATCGACTTCCACTTCGAGAAGCTCGGCCCGCTGCCGAGTACGTCGGAGGCGCACCGGCTCGTGCAGCTCGCGATGAACGAGGGTCGTCACGCGAACGTGGCGGCCGCGATCTTCCGCGCCTTTTTCGAACGGGGCGCGGACATCGGCGACGTCGCGGTGCTGGCCGGGATCGGCGAGGAGGCGGGTCTATCCGAGCGGACGTTGCGGGCTTTTCGCGAGACCCGCGAAGGCGAGTCGATGCTCGAAGGCAGCGAGGATCGCCTGCGTGGCTTCGGAGTCCGGACGGTGCCGAACCTGTTGTTTGGTGGGCGCGTGCTCGTGCCGGGTACGGTGAACGTCGCGACCTACGTGCATGCGCTCGACCAGGCGTTGTTCCCGGTCAGCGATGCGGAAGCGAAGTCGACTCCGACGCTGCACTGATCATTGATCGCCGACGCAGGGCAGCCACCGTTCTGGCGGCTGCCCACTTTGCGCGTTACCTTATCGGCCGGATGTCGCCGGCCAATCTCAGGAACGAACTGCGTGCCATCGTCGGCGAGAACGGCATTCTCGAAGGCGCGGCGGTGCGCGAGCGCGCGGGCAATCTCTGGCACGGCCGCGTCGACGCCGAACTACTCGTGCGGCCGCGCGAAACCTCCCAGGTCTCGTCCATCCTGCGTTTGTGCCACGAGCGCGGCCAGCCGGTCGTCACGCATGGCGGCCTCACGGGCCTCGTCAATGGCGCCGATGCCGGCGCAGGCGAAATCGTTCTGTCGCTCGAATCGATGAACGCCATCGAGCGGGTCGACGTCGCCGGTCGTTCGCTTCGTGCCCAGGCGGGCGCGAAACTCGGGCAGGTGCAGCGGGCGGCGGACGAGCGGGGACTCGTGTTTCCGCTCGATCTCGGCGCTCGCGACAGCGCGACGATCGGCGGAAACATCTCGACCAACGCCGGCGGACTGCGGGTATTCCGTTACGGAATGATGCGCAGCCTCGTGCTCGGTATCGAAGCGGTGCTGGCCGACGGAACGGTGCTGACGTCGCTCAACCGCATGCTCAAGAACAACGCGGGCTACGATCTCAAGCAGCTGTTCATCGGCAGCGAGGGCACGTTGGGCGTCGTCACGCGCGCCGAGCTGCGACTGGTGTCGAGAACGCGCAGCCAGGAAACCCTGCTGGCGGCGACTTCGACCTTCGAAGGACTGGTGGAGCTGCTGGACCGGCTCGACTCCGGGCTCGGCGGACAACTCGCGGCCTTCGAAGCCCTCTGGGGCAACTACTACGATTTCAACACGGCGCCGCCGGCTCAGAACCAGGCGCCACTCGCGCGCGGCGCACCGTTCTACGCGATCGCGGAAACGCTCGGCGGCGACGCGGTCGCGGATCGCGCGCGTCTCGAGGCGGTGCTCGGCGAAGCGCTCGAGGATGGCGTCGTCACCGACGTGACCATCGCGAATTCCGAATCCGAGCGCCGCGCGATCTGGAACATCCGCGAAGACGTGTGGCAGGTAAAGAACATTGCCCCACTGCTGACATTCGACGTGAGCCTGCCCATCGAGAACATGAAGGACTACTCGGGCGAGGTCTGCGAGGCGGTGCGCGCGTACGCGGGCGAGGAGCGCGCATTCGTGTTCGGACACATGGCCGACGGCAACCTGCACGTCGTGATCGCGGCCGGCGACGACGCCGCGACGCGCGCGAAGATGGAGGACATCGTCTACCGGCCGCTCGCGGCGATCGGCGGCTCCGTGTCCGCCGAACACGGTATCGGTCTGGAGAAGCGCGCCTATCTGCCGCTGTCGCGGACCGATGCTGAAATATCGACTATGCGCCTGCTCAAGCAGGCGCTGGATCCGAAGGGAATACTCAATCCGGGCAAGGTGATCGCATGAATCAACCCTCGCATCTGCAACGGCCAAAGCGGGAAGTGACCGTCGCCGCGCTGCAATTCGCCTGCGGATGGGACGTCGGCGAGAACATCGCGACCGCCGAAAGGCTCGTGCGCCAGGCGGCGAAGCAGGGCGCCCGGATCATCCTGATCCAGGAACTGTTCGAGACGCCGTATTTCTGCATCGAGCAGGATTCCCGGCATCTGCGACTCGCGACCTCGGTGGACGAGAATCGCGCCGTCGCGCATTTCACGAAGGTCGCGCGCGAGCTCGGCGTGGTGCTGCCGATCAGCTTCTTCGAAAAGGCCAACAATGCCTTCTTCAACTCGATCGCGATCCTCGACGCGGATGGCCGCAACCTCGGCGTGTATCGCAAGGCGCACATTCCCAACGGCCCGGGGTACCAGGAGAAGAACTACTTCAGCCCCGGTGACACGGGGTTCAAGGTCTTCGATACGCGTTTCGCCCGGATCGGCGTCGCGATCTGCTGGGACCAGTGGTTTCCCGAATGCGCGCGAGCCATGGCCCTGCAAGGGGCGGAGCTTCTGTTCTATCCGACCGCGATCGGCAGCGAGCCGCCGCCCGCCTTGCCGGTGAATTCGCGCGATCACTGGCAGCGGACCCAGCAAGGTCACGCCGCGGCAAACCTCACGCCCTTGATCGCCTGCAATCGCATCGGTACCGAGCGGGCGCTGCAGGATCCCGACAACCTGTACATCCGGTTCTACGGTTCGAGTTTCATCGCGGACGCCACGGGTGCGAAGGTTGCCGAGGCTGGCGAAGACGAAGAGGCCGTCATCGTGGCAAAGTTCGATCTCGCCGCGATCGGGGAACTGCGCGACAACTGGTTCGTGTTCCGCGACCGGCGCCCGGATCTGTACGGCGCACTAACTACCTATGACGGAGGGACCCATGGTAAATCGGGCTGAGGAACTGGCGGAGATCGACGCGTTGTTCGCGCGCGCGGACACCGACGACGACGGGCAGATAAATTTCGACGAGTTCAAGAGTCTCGTGCGTACGCTCGACGATGACATCAGCGAAGAAGAGTTGCGCATCGGTTTCACCGAGACCGACGTCGGCGGGAACGGGCGCATCAACATCGACGAGTTCCGCGCGTGGTGGCTGAGCTGAGCCACCGCGGCGAGGAAATGGTGGAGGCGGCGGGAATTGAACCCGCGTCCGCAAGCACTAGACGTGAGGATCTACGTACGTAGCTGCGTCTTTGTTTTCTCGCCTTGCGCTACCCGAAGAGCAGGGAAAACGCCCGACCAGCTGCGGTGACTCTTAACGGTTCCGCCCGTAGCACACGGAACCGCGATCCTATGAGCGCGACCCTGGTTTCAGTGGCATAGGCACCAGCTGGTCCAGGGGTCAGCTGCGACTAGGCAGCTAGAGCGTAGTTGTCGTCGTTGGCAACTATGATTTGCATGAGGATTTACGAGGTTCATACACCCTCGGTACGCCTCTCACGGTTCGCAACCCACGTCGAAACCGGTCGCCCCCGTAAAAGCACCGCGAGCATACATGGTGCCGCGGACGGATGCTTCAACCTCGTCGGAGAATTCTGGCCTTGTCGCGCGCCCAGTCGCGTTCCTTCTCGTTGGCGCGCTTGTCATGTTGTTTCTTGCCCTTGGCAAGGCCGATTTCGAGTTTTGCGCGACCGTCTTTCCAGTGCAGGTCAAGCGGCACCAGGGTGTAACCCTTGCGCTCCACGAGGCCGACTAGGCGTGCGAGCTCGGCCTTGCTCAGCAGCAGCTTGCGCGTGCGCTTCGGATCCGCCACGACGTGCGTCGAGGTCGTGTTGAGCGGCGTGATCAGACCCCCGAACAGGAACGCCTCGCCGTCCTTCAGGTACACGTAGCCCTCGGCGATCTGCGCCTTTCCGGCGCGCATCGACTTCACTTCCCAGCCCTGGAGCACGAGCCCCGCCTCGAGGCGTTCCTCGATGAAATAGTCGTAGCGCGCCCTGCGGTTCTCCGCGATGAGGCGAGGCGTTTCCTTGCGGTCGGTTTTGTTCATGGGTTCTCGTGCTCGCGATATTGTAGATTGACCCCATGCGTGAAGTCAGGCGCTCGGCGCTCATCGCGGAATCGCCGCGGCGGATGTACGAGCTGATCAACGACATCGAGCATTATCCGGAGTTCGTGCCGTGGTGCGCGGCCGCGCGCGTCGAGTCGCGCACGCCTGCGGAAGTCGTCGCGACCCTGGACATCAAACGCGGTCCACTGCACGCCGAGTTCACGACGCGCAACCTCCTGGAACCCGACAGGCGCATTCTCATGCAGCTCGTGCGCGGCCCATTCCGCGTGCTCGAAGGACTGTGGACTCTCACCCCACTCGGCGAGCTCGGTTGCCGGGTCGAACTCGAGATGCGCTTCGAGTTTTCCAACCGCGTCACTGGTGCGCTGTTCGAGCCGCTGTTCGAGAATACCGCGGCATCGCTGGTCGATGCCTTCGTCAAGCGCGCCCGCGAACGTTCGGGTAGCTAGGCCATGAAGACCTGCATCGTCGCGTTCGCCACGCCCTCGCGCCAGTTGCTGTGGACGGTGACGGTCGAGGATGCCGCCACGGTGGACGACGTATTGGCCGCGGCGCGTTCCCAATCGGGCGAAACCGATGTGCCATGGGATGCCGACGTCGGCATTTTCGGCGAGTCCTGCGAGCGTTCGGCGGTGCCGCGCGATGGCGACCGGATCGAGATCTACCGGCCTCTCAAGTGGGACCCGAAGGAGACCCGGCGGGCTCGGGCAACGGCGCGGCAGGCGGAACGGGGTTCGGCGGTTCCGCGGCCTTGTCCTCGATCTTCGAGCCGGAGGGACTAGCCGATTCGACGGGGTCATCCTTGCCGAACCACCGCTGCCAGATGCTCTTTCGTCCCCGGGTCGCTTCCTGCGCCCTCTTGAGCTGCGCCTCGATCTGCTCGAGATTGGTCTTGGTGGGTACGCCGACGTTCTCGTAGCGAGCGACCTTTTCGTCCTCGAAGAACACCGTGAGCCTGAGCTTCACCGGGTTCTTGAATTGCCGTGTCTTGTAGAAGTAGTAGTAGTCCCACCGTGCATCGTTGAAGGCGTCCGGCACCATCGGTGTGCCGAGCAGAAAACGCACCTGGCTGCGCGTCATGCCTTCCTTCAATTGCGATACGGACTCACTGACCAGGTAATTGCCCTGCGAAATGTTCATCCGGTAGACGCAGCCGCTGGCGAGCAAAATGCTGCCGGCCACGACAATCATTCGTAGTGCAAGGCGTTTCATGGTGGCGCATCATACCCGAACATTTTCAGGAGACCTCTCGCTTGGAAAGCAAAGACCTGCGCAAGGCCGGACTCAAGGTCACGGGCCCGCGGCTGAAAATCCTCGAAATCCTCGAGGGCAGCTCGACCCGTCACATGTCGGCCGAAGGCATCTACAAGCGATTGCTCGAATCGAACGAGGACATCGGCCTCGCGACCGTGTACCGGGTGCTCACGCAATTCCAGGCCGCGGGCCTGGTGTCACGGCACCACTTCGAAGACGGCATGGCCGTTTTCGAGCTCAACCAGGGCACCCACCACGATCACATCGTGTGTCTGGACTGCGGACGGGTGGAAGAGTTCATCGACGAGTCGATCGAGGAACGCCAGGAAGAGATCGCGAAACGCCTCGGTTACGAGCTGCGCGATCACGCGATGACGCTGTACGGGCATTGTCACAAGCCGGGATGCCCTTCCTACAAAGGCCCCCAGAAGTCGGGCAAGCACAGCTGATTCGCGGCGCTTTCGCGCCGTCGTCACGCCTTCCTTTTTCCCGCGCGCGCCTTCTGTTCGGGCGTGCCCGCCATCTGCAACATTTCGCGCGCGTGTTCGCGAGCCTTGCCCGTGATTTCCTTGCCGCCCAGCATGCGCGCCACTTCTTCGACGCGTTCGTCCATCGTGAGCTCGGCGATGGTGGTGCGTGTGGTCTTGCCATCCGTCAGCTTGGACACGCGCAGATGATGATGTCCTTGCGCGGCCACCTGAGGCAGGTGGGTCACGCACAAGGTCTGGCCCGAGAATCCCAGCGCCTTGAGCTCGCGGCCGACGATCTCGGCGACGGCGCCGCCGACGCCCGAATCGACTTCGTCGAACACCATGCAACGTGAATCCTGCGCGGCGCACGCGACCTGCACGGCAAGGGACAATCGGGACAACTCGCCGCCCGAGGCTACCTTTGCCAGCGGTCGCAGTGGCTGGCCCGGATTGGCCGTCACGCGGAATTCGACCGAATCGATTCCATGCGCGGCGGGTTCGCCATTGGGTTGCGTGATGTCGATCAGGAACCTTCCTCCCGCCATGCCCAGCGTCTGCATCCGCGCCGTGATGTCCTTCGACAACGTGCGCGCGCTGGTCTGGCGCGCTGCCGAGAGCTGGGTCGCGAGCTTGCGGTAGATATCGAGCGCTTCGACCTGCTGCTTCTTGAGCGCGGAGAGATCGTTGTCGGCGCTCGTGAGTTCGGCGAGGTCTTTCTCGAGCTTGGCGGCGTGAGCGGTCAACTCGTTGACCGGCACGCGATGTTTGCGGCTGAGTTCCTCGATCGCGGCGAGTCGGCGCTCGACTTCTTCCTGGCGCGCGGGATCGATGTCCAGCGTTTCTAGATAACGCGACAACTCGCGCGCGGCTTCACGGATCTGGATGGTCGCCTCGTCCACGAGCGGCACGACCTTCGCGAGACGTTGGTCCACGCCCGACAGGGTGCGGATGCCGGCGAGCGCGCGCGACGCCGTCGCATGCGCATTGCCCTGGTCCGAGTCGTAGAGCAGCGCCACCGCCGCCTGCGCCGCCTCGGCGAGACGTCCCCGATTGGAATGGCGGGTACGTTCCTCGGTGAGCGCGGCCACTTCGCCTTCCTTGAGATCGAGCGCCTTGAGTTCACTCACCTGGAACTTGAGTAGTTCGATGCGCGAATCGCGGTCGCGCGCCTTGCCTTCGAGTTCGGCCGCGCGATTCACATAGTCGAGCCAGGTCTTGTACGCGGCACGCACCCCTTCGGCGAGTTCGGTGTTCTCGCCGAATTCGTCGAGCAGCTCGCGCTGCGCGCTCGCCCGCGTCAGCGACTGGAATTCGTGCTGGCCGTGGATGTCGACGATCAGCCCGCCGACGTCGCGCAGCAGCGAAAGCGGGACGGACACGCCGTTCAGGTAACCGCGCGAGCGGCCGTCGTTGGCGATGACGCGGCGTACGGTCAGCTCGTCCTCGGCTCCGACGGATTGTTCGGCGAGGATTTCTCGCAGTGTCCTGGGGCTCTTGCGGATGTCGAAAGTCGCCGAGAGCTCGGCGCGGTCGCATCCCGCGCGCACGACTTCGGCGCCACCCTTGCCTCCGGCGAGCAGCGCGAGGGCGTCGACGATGATCGACTTGCCGGCGCCGGTTTCACCCGTGAGGACGGTCAGACCCGCGCGCACCTCGAGCTCGATCAGATCGATGATGGCGAAGTCACGAATCTGCAGGTGGGTCAGCATGCATTCACTCGGGATGGGAGTTGAAGCCACCGCGACCCCAATGGAGCTTGGAGCGCAACAGGCGGTAATACTCGAACTGGTTAGGATGCAGCAGCGTGATCTTGCGCTGCGTGGGATGTATCTCGAGCCGGTCGCCCGGCAGTAGTTCGGCGAGCGGCACTCCGTCGCAGGTCACCTGCGCGCGGGTGTCCGGCCGATCGATGAGTTTGACGGCGATGACCGAGCGACCCGAGATGACGATCGGGCGATCGGACAACGTGTGCGGGCAGATCGGCGCGAGGACGAGGACGTCGAGATGCGGGGCGACGATGGGGCCGCCACATGAGAGCGCGTAAGCCGTGGATCCCGTCGAACTCGCGACGACGAGGCCGTCGCCGCCGTGAGTGTTCACGTATGCGCCATCGATCCAGGTCTCGAAGTCGAGCATGCGCGCGGTTTCCCACTTCTGCAGCACGACGTCGTTGAGGGCGAGCGACCGCGCGGTCACCCCGTTGGCGCTGACGATGCGCGCTTCGAGCAGGGCGCGCTCGTCGCGCTCGCAGCGGCCTTCGAGCGCCGCGTCGACCGATCCGAGTATGTCCTGCGGCAACACGTCCGTGAGGAACCCGAGGCGCCCGCGGTTGATGCCGATCAGGGGTACGCCCTTGTGCGCCACCAGCCGGGCCGCGTAGAGGAGGGTGCCGTCGCCGCCGATCGCGATGACCAGGTCCGCGCGCTCGGCTATCTGGTCTTCGGGGACTCGTTCCACCAGGCCTTCCGGTGCATTCCAGGCATCGGAATCCGGCAAAAGCGCCCGCACGCCGCGCTCCTTGAGATGCGGCAGCAGGATGAGCGCGGATTCGGCGACGCGAGAATCGCTGAATCGGCCTATGAGCGCGCAAGCTTGCGCCGGTAGTGCCATGCTGCCTTGTAGCATGCGACATACAGTCGGCCAATGCACTGAATCTCATTGAAAACTGCCGATTGGCGCAGGCCGTCTTTTCTTGACTGGCCGGGTACCCCTCAGTAGCTTTTCGCCGTGGCTACCGAATCCCATGAAGAAGTACTTTCCGAGCGCGAGCAGCTGCTGCTACGGGTGCTCGTGGGAAGTTATATCCGCGACGGCCAGCCGGTCGGCTCGCGGTCGCTGTCCCGCGAGTCGGGCCTGGCGCTGTCGTCGGCGACCATTCGCAACATCGTCGCGGACCTGGAGCAGCTCGGCTTTGTTAGCTCGCCGCACACCTCGGCCGGCCGCATTCCCACGGACAAGGGCTACCGGTTCTTCGTCGATTCCCTGCTGAAGGCCCGGTCCCCCATCGACAACGATCCGGCCTTCGAGGAATTGCGCAAGAAGCTCGATGCTTCCAATGATGACCCGAAGGCGGTGGTCGCGGCGGCCTCCCAGTTGCTTTCGAACGTGACGCGACTGGCGGGTGTCGTCACGTTGCCGCGCGCGCAGCAGGCGTCGATCACGCAGATCGAGTTCCTCGGTCTTTCGGACAATCGCGCGCTGGTCGTGCTCGTGTTCAACGATCGCGAAGTTCAGAACCGCATCATCCAGCTCGAGCGCTATCACTCCGCGGACGAGTTGCGTCGCGCGGCCAACTTCCTGACCGAGCGCTGCCGCGGCAAGACGCTCGCGCAGGTGCGCGCGGACATCCTGCGCGAGATGCACGAGGCGCGAGAGGGCATGAACGCGCTCATGAAGGATGCCATCAACGTCGCGGAACGCGTGTTCAAATCCGACGACGCGAATCGCATGGAATACGTGATCGCCGGGGAAACCAACCTCATGGGCGCCGGCGAGCTTTCCTCGGTGGACAAACTGCGGCGGCTCTTCGAAGCCTTCAATGAAAAGCGCGACATCCTGAATCTGCTCGACCACAGCCTGCGCGCGGATGGCGTGCAGATCTTCATCGGCCAGGAATCAGGCTTCCGCATTCTCGACGACTGCAGTGTCGTCACGGCCCCGTACAGCGCGGACAACGAAGTCATCGGCGTCATCGGCGTGATCGGTCCGACGCGGATGGCCTACGAACGCGTGATTCCGATCGTGGACGTCACCGCCAAGATTCTCGGCGCGGCACTCAACCGCCGCTGATTTCTCAGCACTTTCCGACTTGATTCCCCGGAGCGGGGCCCAACATCGGCCGCAGACTTTTAGCCATTCGTTTCCAAGCTACTGATTTTATTGAGGTCATTGATGAGCGATCCGAATACCGATCCGAACATCGCAGGTGCCGAGGACAAGACCACGGTGTTGCCGGAAACGGCGGTGGCGCTCGTCGAGATGGAACGTCTCCAGATCGAGCTCGCGGCCGCCGAGGAGCGCGCCAAGAATCATTGGGAGCAATACCTGCGCTCCCTGGCCGAGATCGACAACGTGCGCAAGCGCGCCGCGAAGGATCTCGAGAACACCCGTCTGTTCGGTATCGAGAAATTCGCGCAGGACCTCATCGGCGTGAAGGATTCGCTCGAGCTGGGCCTCGCGACTCTGCAGAAGGAATCCGCCGGCAATGTCGAGGTGGCGAGCCTGGTCGAAGGCCAGTCCGCGACCCTGCGGCTCCTCGCCAAGGCCTTCGAGAAGGCGCAGATCGAGGAGATCGATCCCGAGGGCGCGGCTTTCAATCCCGAACTGCACGAAGCGATGATGACCCAGCCCTCCGATGCGCCGCCCAACACGGTGATCGGGGTGATCCAGAAGGGGTACCAATTGAACGGGAGACTCCTGCGACCGGCCCGCGTCGTCGTGTCGGCGGCCAAGAGTTGATTCGCGGGGATTCTTGAAACAAGACGCACGGGCTCCACAAACGGGGCCACGAGTCAGACCAAAAAGTTCTATCGGAGAGTAGTCATGGGCAAGGTTATCGGCATCGATCTGGGAACGACGAATTCCTGCGTCGCCATCATGGAAGGCGGCAAGCCGCGCGTCATCGAGAACAGCGAGGGTGACCGCACCACGCCGTCGATCGTCGCGTTCACCAAGGACAACGAGGTGCTGGTCGGCC
Organism: Pseudomonadota bacterium; assembly: GCA_023433515.1. Classification (GTDB taxonomy): domain Bacteria; phylum Pseudomonadota; class Gammaproteobacteria; order Steroidobacterales; family Steroidobacteraceae; genus CADEED01. The sequence goes on along the minus strand of JAEZCN010000065.1, from coordinate 14,909 downwards.
AGTCCGCCAAGCGCCAGGCCGTGACCAATCCGCAGAACACGCTGTTCGCGGTCAAACGCCTCATCGGGCGCAAGTTCGACGACGCCGTCGTGCAGAAGGACATCGGCATGGTGTCCTACAAGATCGTGAAGGCCGACAACGGCGACGCCTGGGTGGAAGCCCAGGGCGAGAAGAAGGCTCCGCCGGAAATTTCCGCGCGCGTGCTCATGAAGATGAAGAAGACCGCCGAGGATTTCCTCGGTGAGCCCGTCACCGAAGCCGTCATCACGGTCCCTGCCTATTTCAACGACTCGCAGCGCCAGGCGACCAAGGACGCCGGCCGCATCGCGGGCCTGGAAGTCAAACGCATCATCAACGAGCCGACCGCGGCTGCGCTTGCCTACGGTCTCGACAAGGCCGGCAAGGATCGAAAGATCGCGGTGTACGACCTCGGTGGTGGCACGTTCGACATCTCCGTGATCGAGATCGCCGATATCGACGGCGAGCGTCAGTTCGAAGTGCTTTCGACCAACGGCGATACGTTCCTGGGTGGCGAAGACTTCGATCTGCGCATCATCAATTTCCTCGCGGAAGAATTCCTCAAGGAGTCCGGCGTCGATGTGCGCAAGGACCCGCTGGCCGTGCAGCGCCTGAAGGAAGCGGCCGAGAAGGCCAAGATCGAGCTGTCCTCGAGCCAGCAGACCGACGTGAACCTGCCGTACATCACGGCCGATGCGTCGGGTCCGAAGCACCTGAACATCAAGCTGACGCGCGCCAAGCTCGAATCGCTGGTGGAAGAGCTGGTCAAGCGCACCATCGAGCCGTGCCGCACCGCGTTGAAGGATGCCGGCCTGGGAACGCAGGACATCTCCGAGGTGATCCTCGTCGGTGGCCAGACGCGCATGCCGCTCGTGCAGAAGTATGTGAAGGACTTTTTCGGCAAGGAGCCGCGCAAGGACGTGAATCCGGACGAAGCCGTCGCCGTCGGCGCGGCCATCCAGGGTGGCGTGCTCGCGGGCGAGGTGAAGGACGTCCTGCTGCTCGACGTGACGCCGCTGTCGCTCGGCATCGAGACGCTCGGTGGCGTGATGACCAAGCTCATCGAGAAGAACACCACGATCCCGACCAAGACCTCGCAGACGTTCTCGACCGCCGACGATGGTCAGTCGGCCGTGACGATCCACGTGCTGCAGGGCGAGCGCGATCGTGCCGCCGACAACAAGTCACTGGGCAAGTTCGACCTCACGGACATCCCGCCGCAGCCGCGTGGCATGCCGCAGATCGAGGTCACCTTCGACATCGACGCGAACGGCATCATGCACGTGACGGCGAAGGACAAAGCCACGGGCAAGGAACAGAAGATCGCCATCAAGGCGTCGTCGGGCCTGTCCGAGGAAGAAATCAAGCGCATGGTCAGCGACGCCGAGGCCCACGCCGAGGAAGACAAGAAATTCCGCGAGGTGGTCGAATCCCGTAATCGCGCGGATCAGCTCGTGCACGCCGTCGAAAAGTCCCTCAAGGATCTCGGCGACAAGGTCGATGCGGCCGAGCGCGCGAAGGTGGAGTCCGCGCTGTCGGACCTGCGCGGCGTCCTCAAGGGCGACGACAAGAACGCCATCGACAAGAAGGCCGAGGCGCTCATGCAGGCCTCGGGCAACATCGCTCAGCAGGCCGCGGCCGCCCAGGCGGGCGGCGGTGCGTCGGCTGGCGCGAGTGGCGATGCGGGCGCTTCGTCCGGCAAGGCGAACGACGACGCCGTCGACGCCGAATTCGAGGAAGTGAAGGACAAGAAACAGGCGTCCTGACCGGGCGCCTTTCTTGAAGGAGTGAGTCCTCGGGAGGGGACGACGCCTCATGTCGAAATCAGACTATTACAAGGTGCTCGATCTGCCGCGCACCGCGACCGAGGCTGAGGTCAAGAAAGCCTATCGTCGGCTTGCCATGAAATATCACCCGGACCGCAATCCGGGTGACAAGGATGCCGAAGAGAAATTCAAGGAAGCCAAGGAGGCTTATGAAGTTCTCTCCGACGCCGACAAGCGCGCGATCTACGATCAGCACGGCCACGCGGGCATCGACGCCTCGCGCCAGGGTGGCGGCCGCGGTGGATTCCAAGGCGCCGATGCCTTCGGCGAGATGTTCGGCGAGATGTTCGGTGACATCTTCGGCGGCGGCCGTCGCGGCGGCGGCCGCTCGCAGGTCTTCCGCGGCGCGGATCTCAAGTACGAGCTCGAGATCGATCTCTCCCAGGCTGTGTTCGGTCACTCGGTCGAGATCGACGTCGCCAAGCTCACCGAGTGCGACACCTGCGGCGGCAGTGGTGCGGCGAAGGGCCACAAGCCCGTCACCTGCGAGACCTGCAACGGCGTTGGCCAGGTGCGCATCTCTCAGGGCTTCTTCCAGCTTCAGCAGCCATGCCCGAAATGCCGCGGCGCCGGCACCATCATCAAGAATCCCTGCGACAGCTGCCTCGGCCAGGGGCGCGTGCGCCGGAGCAAACGTCTGGCGGTGAAGATTCCCGCGGGCGTCGACACCGGCGATCGCATCCGGCTGTCGGGCGAGGGTGAGTCGGGACGCAACGGCGGACCTCCGGGCGATCTGTACGTCGAAGTCCACGTGCGCGAGCACGAAATCTTCGAGCGCGACGGCGAACATCTGTCATGCGAGGTGCCGGTGAGTTTCGCGACCGCCGTGCTGGGCGGCGCAGTCGACGTGCCGACGCTCGACGGCCACGTATCGCTCAAGATTCCGGCCGAGACACAGTCGGGGCGTGTCTTCCGCCTGCGTGACAAGGGCGTGAAACCCGTACGCGGTGGCGCGCGGGGCGACCTGTTCTGTCGCGTCGTGGTCGAGACCCCGGTGAATCTGAACGCCGAGCAACGCGAGTTGCTGCGCAGTTTCGACGAATCGCTCAGGAAGGATGCTCACAAGCACGCGCCGCGTGGCGAGAGCTTCCTTGCGGGCGTCAAACGCTTCTTCTCGAGCGAGCCTACCTGACGCGAGTCACGACGGGCCGTTCGTCGTCCAGGGCTTCCACGAACTCGAACGGGTCCGATGAGGCGACCGTATTCCAGTCGCCGGTCTGCGCCGTCGCGGTCGACGCGGCGACACGGTCGTCGAGGTGAGCCAGGTACTTGAACGAGCGACGCTCCTGGAGCGCGGCCGATTCCGGTAGCGCTTTGTCCAGCGTGACCACCACCGCCGGCCTCGCGACGAACGTCGTCCCCACGTCCGCCAACGCTTTCCTGAGCAGTGCATCGGCCGCCGGCGGGCTGTCGCCGGGAGCAGAATAGTCACCGTCGATGCCGCGCCCTGTCAGAGTGGTGTTGGCAAGCAGAACGCAGATACTGATCAGCACGACGAACCAGTCGATTGGACGCCCCATGAAATACTCCCTCCATCGATTTTCACCCGACAGTCTCGGGGGCTGTGCGCCGGGCGTCTGTCGCGACATTGAGGAAAATCGTGAGTATGTGTATCCGGCGTATCGGTTCTCGCCGCTACACTTTTTTACAAACTTCACCAGCCATTGAGCGATGCTTCGTTCCGCCATGTGGGCGCACGACTACGGTTACGGAAAATTGTTGAAAATCGCGATCTTGTGCGCTGCCAGCACACTCGCGTACGGGCAGGCTGCCGGGACCGAAACTCCGGCCGAGGAGTCGGCGCCCGCGACGTCGAATTCGTCCGCGCCGGTGATCGAACTGCCCACCGAAAGACGTTGGCGGCTCGGAGTCGCGCTCGGCTACGGAGTCCGCTCCAACCCGCTGATCCAGTCCGACGATATCCCGGTGATCGTCGACCTCGATTTCGGCTGGTTCGGCAAGCGCTGGTTCATCGACAACGGCGACCTGGGTTTCACGCTGGTCGACAACGCGCGTTCGACCACGAGCATGGTGGCGCGGCTCAACAGCGATCGGGTCTTCTTCGGCAAGACGAACACCCGTTACGTGAATTTCACCTATGCGGGTCGCGGTAACACGCTCGCGTTCTCACCGCAGACCGATCCCTCGGTGCCGGGCGCCATCGACGTACAGCCGGTCGAAGTGGAGCCTCCGGAGCGCGACTACGCCATCGAAGTCGGCATCGAAACGCTGATCGACGGCGAATGGGGGACCGCGACGCTGCGAGCGTTCCACGACGTCAGCGGCACACACGACGGATACGAGCTATCCGCGGATTTCTCGAAACGCTGGACGTCCGGCCGCTACTCTTTCGCGCCGATGCTGGGCGTTTCGTACAAGAGCGCCAATCTCAATGACTACTACTGGGGCGTGAATCCGGACGAATCCAACATCGCGTTGCCGCCGTACCGCGCGGGCGCCGGCTTCGCGTTCCAGGGCGGACTGCTCGCTAACTACTACATCACGCGGAACCTGCGCCTGGCGGTCTCGCTGAACTACGAGAGGCTGCCCGACGATGTTGCCGAAAGCCCGCTCGCCGAAGACGATTACGTGTTGGGCTATTTCTCCGGACTCGCCTGGACTTTCTGAACCCCGGACTTTCTTAACGATGCGAAACCTTGCGTACCTGCTCGTCGCCTGCTGTCTGGCCGGGATCCTGCCGGCTACCGCCGCCGATTCGCCGGCGGTGCGCCTGGTCGTCAAGCCGCTCCTGTGTGTCACCGATCGCGACGCACCCGTGTGCACGATGACGTTCAACATTCGCTGGAAGGGCGAAGCGCCCGCCGACTACTGTCTCAACGACAGCGCGCTGAGCGCGCCGATGCGCTGTTGGGCCAGAGCGCTGTCGGGCAGCCATTCCCAGCGCCGCGAGGTGAGCGAGGCCTTCGCGTACTGGCTGGGCGTGCCAGGTAGCGCCGAGCGGGTGGCGGAGGTCAAGATCGAAGTGTTGCGTCTCGACTCGGCCGACCGGCGGCGCGAGCGGCGCACGCGGCATGTGTGGGACGTCCTGTGAACTCCTCGAACGTCGACATCCTGCTCGTCGAAGACGATGCGCGCCTCGCCGAGCTGACGGCTACCTACCTTGGACAGAATGGCTTGCGCGTGTGCGTCGAGGGCCGCGGCGATCGCGCGCTGCATAGATTCGCGCAGGAACGTCCGCGCCTGGTGCTGCTCGACCTGTTGCTGCCAGGCCTGGATGGCCTGTCGATATGCCGCGAGATGCGCCGCACCCACGACGTGCCGATCCTGATCCTGACCGCGAAGGACACCGAGTTCGACCACGTGATCGGTCTCGAGTCCGGCGCGGACGACTACGTGATGAAACCGGTTGAGCCCATGGTGCTGCTGGCACGCGTGCGCGCGCTGCTGCGCCGTGCGGAACGTGGCGGGACGATGATCGAACGCCGTCCCGACCTGCAGCTCGGCGGGCTGCGCATCAGCGAGGCGTCCCGGGAAGTGTGGCTGCAAGGCAGGCCCATACCCCTCACCACGCAGGAATTCGAGTTGCTCAGCCTGCTGGCGCGGCGCGCCGGCGAGCTCGTCAGCCGCGACGAGGTGTTCCGCAACATCCGCGGAATCGACTACGACGGCCTCGACCGTTCGATCGACGGCCGCGTATCCAAGCTGCGCCGCAAGCTCGGCGACGATGCCGCCGCGCCGATGCGCATCAAGACCGTCTGGGGCAAGGGCTATCTACTCGTGCCCGACGCCTGGGAAGCCTCAACTTGAAGAAATGGCTCGCGGCCGGCGAGCGCGGGCTCTTCATCCGCTCTTACGTCATCCTGGCGGGTGGGTTGCTGCTGGTCGCCATCCTGCTCGATCTGGGGTTCGGTGCATTGCAGGCCCGGCAGGTGCGCGCGGCCGATCCATGGCTCGTGTCCACGCTGCAGCTCATGGAGAACGATCTCGCGCGGGCGCCCGCCGGATCCCGCCAGGAGCTGGCCGCGGAGCTCGGTGACAACCTCGGGCTCGAGGTCGTACTGCTCGAGGCAGGCGACATTTCCAGCGCGACGCCGCTCGGCGACGCTCCGCTCGAATTACGCGACGACTCGGGCCGGGTCTACTACCTGTGGCGCTCCGAGGCGCTCGCGGGCACGATCCGACTCGGTCCTTTCGAGCCTCCGTCCGAAGGATGGCTGTCGCTGCTGCCGGTGTTGTTCTATGCGTCGATCCTGCTGCTGGTCGGATTGTGGCTGCGTCCCCTGCTCAACGACCTGCGGACGCTCACGGAGGCCTCCCAGAAATTCGCCTCCGACTACCGCGAGCCGCTCGATACGGCGCACCGGACCACGCAGCTCAAGAGCCTCGCGCGCAATCTCGACGAGATGTCCGCGCGTGTCAGTCAGCTCATCCAGAGCCAGAAGGAAATGACCGCGGCGTTGTCGCACGAGATGCGCACGCCGCTGGCGCGCGTGCGGTTCGCGGTCGCGGTGCTCGAGGGCGAGGTCGACGAGCGCCTGCACCTGCAGCTGCGCGCGGTGAGCAACGACGTGCAGCAGATCGACGATCTCATCTCGGACATGCTCGACTACGCGCGGCTCGACCATCCGGGGTTGCGCATGGACTGCAAGTCCGTGCCCGTGGGTCCGTGGCTCGAGCAGGTGCTGGCGGCGTGCCCGCCGCACGATCGCGCGGTGACGACATTGCGGCGCGAGGATCTCGAAACCCTGTGGATGGAGCCGCGCCTGATGGAGCTCGCGCTCAGCAATCTGCTCGCGAACGCGCTGCGTTACGCGCGGCGCAAGGTCAACATCGAAATGGCCTGCGAGAAGGGTACCTGCGTGCTGGTGGTCGAGGACGATGGAGAAGGGATCCCCGAGGTGCACCGGGCTTCCGTGTTCCATGCATTCACGCGGCTCGATACCAGCCGCAATCGCGAGACCGGGGGCTTCGGACTCGGGCTCGCGATCGTCGCGAGGATCGCGTCCTTGCATCGCGGTCGCGTGACCGTCGGCGCCAGTGCCAGCCTGGGCGGCGCGCGGTTCGCGCTCGAGTGGCCGTCGGGCTGAACATTTCCGAGCGCTTCGCGCAACTCGGCGCGCGCGTCGGCGGCGGCTGCCTGATATCCGGGCGAGTCGAGCAGGTGGGCGGCGAGCCAGCTTGCGCCCAGGCGACCTGCCTCGAGATCGCTGAAGAAGTGCACGCCGCATTCCATGCGCGCCCGCGCGAACGCGCCCGCCCGGTTGACCAGGGCTGCATGGCGCTCGGGGACCAATTCCGCCAATAGATAGGCTACGCCGTAGCCGTACGTCGCATGGCCGCTCGGATAGGATCGGTCGCCGGCGAGGCCAGGAAGGCCGCGCCGAGCATCCAGGCGCGGGCGGGCTTTCGAAGCCTGGACGCGAGCATCTTCAGTCCTCCGCCCACCGCCGCGATCTATCCACCGCCTGTTGCCAACGCGCGCGCCGCGCCGCGGCTACCTCGCGCGTCATGCGCGGCTCGAAGCGCCGCTCGAGCGACCAGAGCGCGGCTACCTCGCTTTCGTCGCGCCAGATGCCCGCGCCGAGACCGGCGAGCGCCGCGGCGCCGAACGCCGTGACCTCGGTATTGGCGGGCCGCAGCACCGGCACTCCCAGCAGATCGGCCTGGAACTGCATGAGCAGATCGTTGCGCGCGGCGCCGCCATCCACCCGCAGCTCGCTCAAGCACTGGCCGCAATCCCGCTGCATGGCTTCGATCAGGTCGGCGGTCTGGAACGCGATGCTCTCGATCGCGGCGCGCGCGATGTGCGCGCGGGTGGAGCCGCGGGTGAGTCCAACGATCGTGCCGCGCGCCGCGGCATCCCATTGCGGCGCGCCGAGCCCGGCGAACGCGGGCACGAGGTGGACGTCGCCCGTGTCGGCCACGCTGAGCGCCAGCGCCTCGACGTCGGCGGAGCGTTCGATGATGCCGAGGCCATCGCGCAGCCACTGGATCGTCGCGCCGCCCATGAAGACACCGCCTTCGAGCGCGAACAGCGATTTGCCGGCGCGCCGGCTGGCCACGGTCGTGAGCAGCCGATGCGTGGAGCGTCGCGGCTGCGCCCCGACGTTCATGAGCGCGAAACAGCCGGTGCCGTACGTGTTCTTGGCCATGCCCGGCGTGAAGCACCCCTGCCCGAAGAGGGCGGCCTGCTGGTCGCCGGCGATGCCCGTCACGGGTAGTTTGACACCCTCCAGTTCGACTTCGAGCGCCGCGACGCGGTCGAGGCAGGAGTCGACGATCCGCGGCAGGCAGGCGCGCGGAACGCGCAACAGGTCGAGCAATCGTTCGTCCCAGTCGCCCGTCTGCAGGTTGAAGAGCAACGTACGGCTCGCATTGGTGGCGTCGGTGACGTGATGGCGGTGACCGCTGAGCTTGAAGATCAGCCAGCTGTCGATGGTGCCGAAGGCCAGTTCTCCCGCCTCCGCGCGCGCGCGTGCGCCCGGGGTGTCATCGAGCAGCCACGCGAGCTTGGTGGCCGAAAAGTAGGGATCGAACAGCAGCCCGGTGCGCGCCGATATTTCCTCTTCGAGGCCGGCCGCGCGCAGCGACTGACACGCCTCCGCGGTGCGCCGGTCCTGCCAGACGATCGCGCGACCCACGGGCTCGCCGGTCGCTCGGTCCCACAACACGGTCGTTTCGCGCTGATTGGTGATGCCGATGGCGGCCACGTCGCGCGGCGATGCCCGCGCGGAGCGCAACGCTTCACGGATCGTCGCGAGCTGCGTGGACCAGATTTCCATGGCATCGTGTTCCACCCAGCCCGGACGCGGGAAGTGCTGCGTGAACTCGCGCTGTGCCAGCGCGACGATGCGGCCGGCCGCGTCGAACAGCAGCGTCCGCGAGCTGGTCGTGCCCTGGTCGAGCGCGAGCACGAGGCGTGCGGGAGCGCTCACGGCACGTTTACTTCAGGCGGGAAGTCCGCGCGGCTTCAAGCCCGCGGCCCGGTAAATGGCGTCGATCGCGCGCATGTTGTTCAGCGCATCCTCTCCACCGGTGATCGGCGAGGCGCGCCCGGCGATGACGTCGAGCACGTGCCTGAGCTGGTGATGAAAAGTCGTTTCGCCGCCCGACACGATCTGCGGCAGGGGGGCATTCGGCGCCTCGATCGACAACGTCGCGCCGGAATGCGGTGTCACGGGGTTGTCGAATTCGAGCATGCCGGTTTCGCCTTGCACGCGCAGCCGGCGGAACAACTTGCCGTCGGACGGCTGCATGGAACATTCCAGAGTCGCGGTCGGGCCGCACGGAAACGCCAGCTCCGCGCTCGCCTGGATGTCCACTCCCGGGGTGATGCAACGCGCGCTCGCCTTGACCACCTCGGGCTCGTCGCCCACCACCGTGCGGATCCAGTGCAGGCAGTAGCAGCCGAGGTCCATGAGCGCGCCACCGCCGAGCTTCTCGATGTAGCGCAGCTCGCCGGGCGTGTCCGGCAGATCGGCGTTGAACACCGCCTCGACGTGTTTGACGCGGCCGATCGTGCCCGCGCGCAATTGCGAGAGCGCCTGCAGCATCAGGGGATGGAAGCGGTAGTGAAATCCCTCGATGAGATGGCGTCCCGCCGCCTTCGCGGCCGCGACCATCCGCGCGGCATCCTGTGCGTTGTTGGCGAAGGGTTTCTCGACGAGCACGTGTTTGCCGTTCGCGAGCGCCGCCGTGCACCACTGCAGGTGCGTGGAGGGCGGCAAGGCCACGTACACCAGGTCGATGTCGTCGCGCGCGATGAGTTCGGCATAACTACCGAACGCGAGTGGCAGCGAATGCTGGGCGGCGAAGTCCCGAGCGCGCTCCAGGTTGCTCGCGGCCACCGCGGTGACCTCGGTGCCGAGCAGGTCGTTGGCGGGGGTGATGATGCCGCGCGGCGCAATGCGCGCCGCGCCGAGGATGCCGATGCGTATCATGGGGCGGCAGTCTCGCACGACTGCCGATGCTGCGGCACACTGTCGCCTCGGAATTGAGAAGGGAGACAACGTGACGCGAGCAGTCCTGATCGGCGCGACCGGTCGCATGGGAACGGCCATCGTGCGCGCCAGCGCCGCCGGCGGCATCGATATCGTCGCCGCGGTCGCCTCGGCCGGGAGCAGGTCCGCCGGACTCGACGTGGGCGAAGTCGCCGGTACGCGGGCGCTCGGCGTTCGCGTCGCCTCCGAACTACCCGCGAAGCTGGACGACGCCGAGGTCGCCATCGATTTCTCGCGGCCCGATCTCACGCTGCGCGCGCTCGATGCCTGCAGGGCCGCGCGCGTGCCGATCGTGATCGGCACGACCGGACACGAATCCGGGTTCGATGCGCGCGTGCAGGACGCGGCGCGCGACATCGCGGTGCTGGTCGCGCCTAACACCTCGATCGGCGTTGCCGTCGCGCTGGAGCTGGTGCGCATCGCGGCGCGCGCGCTGCCGGCGGAGTTCGACATCGAGATCACCGAGGCGCATCACAAACACAAGCTCGACGCGCCGTCGGGCACCGCGCTCGCGCTGGCCGCGGCGGCTGCCCAGGGGCGCGGGCTCGATCCGCGCAAGGACGTGCGCTCCGGGCGCTCCGGAAACGAGGCCCGCCGGCCCGGGGAAATTGGCATCGCCTCGATCCGCGCCGGGGACGTGGTCGGCACCCACACCGTCCTGCTCGCCGGGACGGGGGAGCGGCTGACGGTCGGCCACGAGGCCACGGACCGGTCCATATTTGCCCAAGGCGCGGTCCGGGCGGCGAAATGGCTTTCGACCCAAAAACCCGGCAGATACACGATGGCCGACGTACTTGGTTTAAAAACAATCGGTTAAAGGGGTTTCTGCGCCAGATTCATTAGAACTTTCCGCGCCGTTTCACCCGAAATCGGGCAAGAAGTTTCGTGGACACCCCGAGGCTCGCTTCGTAAAATTGCCGCCTAATCCGAAACGGGTTAGTCCAACGCAGGGCGGGAGGATCTTCGAGAGAAGTCCTCCCGCTTTGTGCATGTACGCTCCGCGCGGAGAGCAACCAATCGTTTGAACTTTTAATGTCGGGCCGAGCAGGTCCGAGGGGAGTACCCGCGTGACGGTAACCGCGGTTCTGGCTCTGGAAGATGGAACCATCTTCAACGGCCAGTCTATCGGCGCCAAAGGCAACACCACTGGCGAAGTCGTTTTCAATACCGCGCTGACCGGTTATCAGGAAATTCTCACGGATCCGTCGTATTCACGACAGATCGTGACGCTGACCTATCCACACATCGGGAACACGGGCACCACGCCCGAGGATCTCGAAGCGCCGACCGCCTTCGCGGCGGGATTGGTAGTTAGGGACGTGCCGCCGCAGGCGAGCAACTGGCGCACGAACGAGGATCTTCGCGAATTCCTCGTTCGTCACAAGGTGGTCGCGATATCCGGCATCGACACGCGCAAGCTGACCCGCATCCTGCGGGAGAAGGGCGCACAGGCCGGCTGCATCATGACCGGCGACAAGATGGACGCGAATGCAGCGGTCCGCGCCGCGAAGAAATTTCCGGGCCTCAAGGGAATGGACCTCGCGAAGGTCGTCTCGACGAAGCGCACCTACCAGTGGAACGAGGGTTCGATCTGGCAGCCTGACAACCGCCCGGTCATGCGCGCCCACCAGCGGCTGCACGTCGTGGCGTACGATTTCGGCGTCAAGCGCAACATCCTGCGCATGTTGTCCGACCGCGGCTGCCGCATGACCGTGGTACCCGCGCAGACCACCGCCGAGGAAGTGCTCGCGCTCGATCCGGATGGCGTGTTCCTGTCGAATGGCCCCGGCGATCCGGAGCCGTGCGAATACGCGATCGAGGCGATCCGCGCGCTGGTCGTCGCGGAACTGCCGACCTTCGGCATCTGCCTCGGACACCAGCTGCTGGGACTTGCGAGCGGCGCGCGCACGATGAAGATGAAGTTCGGCCACCACGGCGCGAACCACCCGGTGCAGGATCTCGAGACCGGCCGCGTGTTCATCACGAGCCAGAACCATGGCTTCGCGGTGGACGAGAGTGAGCTGCCCTCGACGCTCAAGGCGACGCACCGCTCGCTTTTCGACGGTTCGCTGCAGGGAATCGCGCGCGTGGACAAACCGGCGTTCAGTTTCCAGGGTCACCCGGAAGCGAGCCCGGGGCCTCAGGAGATGGGCGGGATGTTCGACCGCTTCGTGCACCTGATGCTGAGGCGTCTCCAGGCCAAGCTCCGTGCCCGCACCTCCGGCAAGCAACCGCCGCCTGACAAGGCCGCCTGAAAAATCCCCAACATGCCAAAACGTACAGACATCGAAAGCATCCTGATCATCGGCGCCGGCCCGATCATCATCGGCCAGGCGTGCGAGTTCGACTATTCGGGCGCGCAGGCCTGCAAGGCGCTCAAGGAGGAGGGCTACCGCGTCATCCTCGTCAACTCGAATCCCGCGACCATCATGACGGACCCGGAGATGGCCGACGCGATCTACATCGAGCCGATCAACTGGCGCACGCTCGCGCGGATCATCGAGAAGGAGCAGCCCGACGCGCTGCTGCCCACGATGGGCGGCCAGACCGCGCTCAACACCGCGCTCGATCTCGTGCGCGAAGGCGTGCTCGCCAAACACGGCGTGGAGCTCATCGCGGCCTCGCGCGAGGCCATCGACATGGCCGAGGACCGCGAGCTGTTCCGCAACGCGATGCGCGAGATCGGGCTCGAGTGCCCGCGCGCTGCCGTGGCGCACACGCTTGCGCAGGCCATGGAGATCCAGCAGGGACTCGGATTCCCGATCGTCATCCGGCCGTCGTTCACGATGGGCGGCTCGGGCGGCGGCATCGCCTACAACCGCGAAGAGTTCGAGCAGATCGTCGAACGCGGCCTCGACGCATCGCCGACCACCGAAGTGCTCATCGAGGAATCGGTGATCGGCTGGAAAGAGTTCGAAATGGAAGTCGTCCGCGACCGGAACGACAACTGCATCATCGTCTGTTCCATCGAGAACCTCGATCCGATGGGCGTGCATACGGGCGATTCGATCACGGTCGCGCCCGCGCAGACGCTCACGGACAAGGAATACCAGCGCATGCGCAACGCGTCGATCGCGGTGCTGCGCAAGATCGGCGTCGACACCGGCGGCTCGAACGTGCAGTTCGCCGTGAATCCGAAGGACGGCCGCGTGCTCGTCATCGAGATGAACCCGCGGGTCTCTCGCTCCTCCGCCCTCGCTTCGAAGGCGACCGGCTTCCCGATCGCGAAGATCGCCGCGAAGCTCGCGGTGGGTTACACGCTCGACGAACTCAAGAACGACATCACGGGCGGCGCGACGCCGGCTTCGTTCGAGCCGACGATCGACTACGTCGTCACGAAGATCCCGCGTTTCACGTTCGAAAAATTCCCGACCGCCAACTCGCGCCTGACTACCCAGATGAAATCCGTGGGCGAGGTGATGGCCATCGGCCGCACCTTCCAGGAATCGTTGCAGAAGGCGCTGCGCGGACTCGAGACGGGACTCGACGGTCTCAACGAACAATTCACGTTCGGACGCGACGGCGAATCGCTCAGCGAGGAAGACCGCGACAAACTCGCCTACGAGCTGCGCGCGCCAGGCCCGAGCCGGCTGTTATACGTCGCGGACGCGTTCCGCGCTGGCTGGTCGCGTGAGCGCATCCAGGAACTCACGTACATCGATCCGTGGTTCCTCGCGCAGATCGAGGACATCGTGACCGAGGAAGCCAGTGTGCGCGAAGGCGGCGCCGCGGTGCTCGAGACAGATCGGTTGCGCGAGCTCAAGCGCAAGGGATTCTCCGACAGCCGCCTCGGAAGACTCACCGGCGCGGGTGAAGCGGCGATCCGTGCGAAGCGGCATGCGCTCAACGTGCGGCCCGTCTACAAGCGTGTCGACACCTGCGCGGCGGAGTTCGCCACGTCGACCGCGTACATGTACTCCACCTACGAGGAGGAGTGCGAGGCGCAACCGACGAAGAAGCGCAAGATCATGATCCTGGGCGGCGGGCCGAACCGCATCGGCCAGGGAATCGAGTTCGACTACTGCTGCGTGCACGCCGCGCTGCAGCTGCGCGAGGATGGTTTCGAAACCATCATGGTCAACTGCAATCCGGAGACGGTGTCGACCGACTACGACACTTCGGATCGCCTGTACTTCGAGCCGCTCACGCTAGAGGACGTGCTCGAAATCATCGCGAAGGAACAGCCGGAAGGCGTGATCGTGCAGTACGGCGGCCAGACGCCGCTCAAGCTGGCGCTGAAGCTGCAGGCGGCCGGGATTTCGATCCTTGGCACGTCGCCGGACTCGATCGATCTCGCGGAGGATCGCGAACGGTTCGCGCAGCTGCTGTGGGACCTCGGCATCCCGCAGGCGCCGAGCGGCACCGCGACGAGCGTCGCGGAAGCGCGCGAGGTCGCCGGCAAGATCGGCTTCCCGCTGGTGGTGCGCCCGTCCTACGTCCTCGGCGGCCGGGCGATGGCGATCGTCTACGACCTGGCGACGCTGGATCGCTACATGACCAACGCCGTCGCGGCGTCGCCCGGCCACCCGATCCTGATCGACAAGTTCCTCGAGGACGCGTTCGAGCTCGACGTCGACGCGGTCGCCGACGGCACCGGCGCGGTCGTGATCGGCGGCATCATGGAGCACATCGAGGAAGCCGGCATCCATTCCGGCGACAGCTCCTGCGTCGTCCCGCCCTACCTCGTGTCGCCGCAGCACGTGGCGCAGATTCGCGACTATACGCGCCGGATCGCGCGGGCGCTGAAGGTCGTCGGGCTGATGAACGCGCAGTTCGCGATCAAGGACCAGACCGTCTACGTGCTCGAGGTCAACCCGCGCGCGTCGCGGACGGTGCCGTACCTCTCGAAGGCGACCGGCGTGCCGCTCGCCAAGGTCGCGGCCCGGGTGATGATCGGCCGGACGCTGGCGGAGCAGGGCCTGACCGAGGACCTCGAGGTCTCGGGCGTGTTCGTCAAGACGCCGGTGTTTCCGTTCGTCCGCTTCCCGGGCGTCGACACGATCCTCGGCCCGGAGATGAAGTCGACGGGCGAGGTGATGGGCGGCGCGGCGACGTTCGGCATGGCGTTCGCGAAGGCGCAGCTCGGCGCCGGCAACCGCCTGCC
>JAEZCN010000083.1 GCA_023433515.1 Pseudomonadota bacterium | reverse complement strand
AACCCCATCCCGCTCGCGGGCATCGTGGCGGCCGCGATCGCGGTCGCAGGCGCCGGCGCCTGGTTCGCGTTTTCGTCCGGATCGGACGAACCGGCCGCGGCGCAACTGGTAGTTAGCCAGGAACCCGGAGGGGCGGCCGCCGCGCCAGACCCGGTCAGCGCGCCGCCCACAGCAGCCGAAAGCCCGGCTCCGGAAGTGCAGTCGGTGGCCGCCGCCGCTCGGCCCGCGCAGGCTTCCGAACCCGCGGCGACGCCCGCCGCGACTGCCGCGATCGCCGAGACCCCCGCGCCCGCCATAACCGAGCTCGTGGCGGCCGTACCGGAACCGAGCGTCATCCGCCTTCCGGCGGAGACCGCGGCGCAGGCTTCGTCGCCCGCCCCTGCCGTGACACACGAGCAGCGCCTGCGAGATCAGCTCACCCAGGCGGAGGCGGCACTGCAGCGCGGCGAACTCGCCGCGCCGGCCGGCAGGAACGCCGTCGAGCTGTTCCGCGGAGCCCTCGAACTCGATCCGGCCAACACGCTCGCGAAGGCCGGGCTGGTGCGCGTCGCCGACCGGCTGCTGTCCGCGGCCGAGCGCGCGCTCACCGCGGGAAACATCGACGATGCCATGCGCATGGTGGACGTGGCCGAAACGCTCACGCCGGCCACCGCACGCGGCGCGTTTCTGCACATGCAGATCGAGATGGAGAAGGAGCGCGCCGCGCTCACCCGCGCCCGCGACGCCGGGGTGAACGACAAGCAGGAGAAGGGCACAACTTATCTCAGGCTCGCGAACACGCGCCTGCGCAGCGGCGCCCTCATCGAGCCGGCCGAGGACAACGCGCGTTTCTACCTGGAAGCCGCGCGCCAGATCGTTCCCGACGACCCGGCCGTCGCCGAGACGGAACGCGCGCTGCGCAAGGAATTGCTCGACCGCGCTGGCGCGGCCGCCACCGCCGGCGACGCCGCCGAGACCGAACGCTGGCTCGCGAACGCCGACGGCGCGGGTGCGCCGCGCAACGAAATGGCGTCGATCCGCCGTTCGCTGCAGGACACGATGATCAACACGCGGGCGCGCAAGGTCGAGTCGCTCGCGCAATCGTTCACGACCGCGCTCTCGGCCAATGCCCTCGTGCAGCCCGCCGGGCGCAGCGCCAAGGCCTATCTACTGGATCTCATCGACACCGATTCTGGCAACCCGATCGTGGGCACGGCGCGCACGAATCTCGGGGCCGCGCTGCTCAAGGAAATGCGCGGCTCGATCGCGAGCAACGACTTCGCCGCCGCCGGCGTGTGGCTCCAGGAAGCGCAATCGATCGGTCTCGGCGGCACGGAGATCGAGGATGCCGGGCGCGAGCTCGAATCCGCGCGCGTCGCGGCGGAGCAGCGCACCGCCGTCGTCGGCGCGAATTCACTGCAGCGCATCGAATACGTCGCGCCCAAGGTTCCCGCGACGCTGTTCAACCGCAGCGTCAACGGCTGGGTGGAAGTGGAATTCACCGTCCGTCCCGACGGTTCGACCGGCGACATCGTCGTCACCAATTCGAACCCGCGAAAGACTTTCGATGCCTCCGCCACGGAGGCCATCTCGCAGTGGCGCTACAAACCCGTGATGCGCGGCGGCAAGGCCGTCGAGCAGCGCGTCGCCGTGCGCATCCGCTTTTCGGAATGATTCCTCATGGATGAGCCGCGCCCGAATCGTTTCCTGATCGTCGAGAACGACGACAAGTATGCGCGCTGGGTGCAACACGCGGTCGGCACCGGCTGGCCGGCGGAATCCATCGTGCTCATGGACTGGACTTCGTTCGGGCGCGTCCGCACGGCGATGACCGTGCGCGATTACGACATCGTCGTGCTCGCGCTGGCCTTCGACGAAGGCATCGAGGAACCGACCACGGACGGCTTCGACTGGATCCGCAAGTTGCGCAGCCAGCCCGGATTTCCCGAGATGATCATCCTGGCCGAGGGCGGCAGCGAGCTCGCCGCCGTGCGCACGCTGCGCCTGGGCGCGGCCGACTATCTACCGAAGCGCCTGCTGACGCCGGCGCGGTTGCAGCGCTCGATCAAGCTCACGCTGCGCGGCATCGAGAAAGAGGCGCAGCGGCGCGCCGAACGCGCCGCGCAGGCGACTGCTGCCGTTCAGGCCACACCAATACAGGCCACGCCGGCACAGGCTGCGACATCGCCCGGCACGACCCAGGCCGGCGCGGCCCTCACCCGGGCGGCCGCGCTCGCCACCGAAGTTCCGCACGTCTCCACCGCCACCGGCGCGAGCCTGGCCTGCGCGGCCAAGGCGGCGACCGGGCCTGTTGCCGTGCCATCCGCGCCGCCGGCGACCCGCCAGGATCAGGCCGCGATTTCGCTGCCCGCCGCGACGAAAGAGCCCAAGCCGGTCGCACCACTGGAACACCAGATCCCCGGCTACACGCTGCTGCAGAAGATAGGCGAGTCCGAAGCGGCGGCGGTCTACCTCGCGATTTCCGAGGACGTCGGCCACAACGTCGCGCTCAAGGTCAGCAAGCGCAAACACTCGGGTGACCCCAACGACACCGGCCAGCGCGCGATCATGTTCCAGCGCGAGTTCGAGGCGATCGCCGCGCTCGATCATCCGTCGATCATCGACCTGTTCGACTACGGCATCCACGAGGGCGTCGAGTACCTCGCGATGGAATATTTCCCGTGCGGCGACCTCAAGGCGCGACTGCAGAACCCGCTGACCGCGGATGAGGCCATCGCGTTCCTCACGGAGATCGCCCGCTCGCTCAAGGTCGTGCACGACGCGGGCATCATCCATCGCGATCTCAAACCGCCGAACGTGATGCTGCGCGACGACGGCAGCGTGGTGCTCATCGATTTCGGACTGGCGCGCAGCCTGCTGAGCGGCGACGGCAGCACCCGCACCGGAGTGCTGCGCGGCTCGCCTTACTACATGAGTCCCGAGCAGGCGCAGGGCGAGGTGCTCGATGCGCGCACGGATCTCTACAGTCTCGGCGTCATCCTTTATGAGATGCTCGCCGGCAAGAAACCCTATCTCGGCGCCTCGGCCATCGACGTGCTGCAGCAGCACGTCATGGCGCCGGTGCCGGAGCTGCCGGTGCATCATCTTTCCTATCAACCTCTGCTCGAGCGGCTGATGTCCAAGTCGCGCGAGAACCGGGTCGCATCCTGCGACGAGCTGCTCAAGGCGATCGAGCAGATGCGGCTCAGCCACGACAACGTAGCCCTCGATCCGGCGTCGCTGGTCTCGGCCAGCGGCGGCAACTGAGCGGCCATGGAATACCTCAATTTCCCCATCCTGGCGCTCGCGACGGCACTGTTCTGCCTCATCGGGGTGTCCATCTACGCGATCATGCAACGCGGCACCCTGCGCAACCGCGACGAGCAGCTGGTCGTGGCGCGCGCGCAGGCCTACGCGATGCTCGAGCTGTCGCAGGCCGGCGTCCTGTTCCTGGACCGCGAACACAAGCTCATGGGCGAAGCCTCGGCGGCCGCGCCGGAATTGCTGGGCCACACCTGCGCACCCGGCACGGCGTTCGTGCAGGCGATCTCCGAGGTCGTCGACGTGCACGTGCGCCGGGAAGCAGTCGCATACCTCGAGTCGCTGTGGCAGGCCGATCCCACCGCGGTGGTGGACGCCACCGCCAATCCGCTGCAGCGCGTGCATTCCGGTTCGCGCCATCTCGCGATCCGTTTCGCGCGACTCGTCGTCGACGGCCGCGTGCATCACATCATCGTCTCTCTCGAGAGGATTTCCGCGCCGCGCATCGTGCCGCACACGATCGAGGTACCCGTCCTCAACGAGGACACCTTCGCGAAGCGGATCGCCGGGGAGACCGGCACGCGGCCGGCGCTCAAGATGCCCATGCCCGCCGCCGACGCGGCATCGATCGAAGTCCCCGTCACGGCGCAGCCCACGCCCGCCGACGCTCCGGCCAGCGAGCCCGCCAGGCCCGAAGCGACGCACACCGCGCCCACGGAAATGACCAGCGATTTCGACCTCGGCCCGCTCGACGTGACCTCCGATTCGTTGCCGAACCCGAACGCGCCGCCCTCGGTCACGCTGCCGGCGCCCGGCGTCCAGGTGAGCACCCTCGCGGAGCCCGCCAACAGTGCGGATCTGGCGACGGGGATCGTGGAAGAGAAACAGGCCGGTCAGGCTGGCCTGACGACGGACGAAAAAGCGGCCGGAAAAGCTGTCGAAAGGACGGAAATCATTCCGGCGCTCACGATCTCGGAATCCGGCGAAGTGCTGATGCCGCCAGCCGCGGCTGCATCCGACCCGGTCCCGACACTCGCGTCCGACGACAGCAGCCCGCTCGCGGAGACGACGCCCGCGCCCGAGTCGCTCGGCGAATCGTCGCCGAAGGTTTCCGTGCGCTTCGATCCCGCCGCGATCATCGAGCCGCGTGATCCGCGCCTCACCGAGGTGCTGGGCGAAGTCATGCGCGTGGACGGAGCGCGGCTCGAGGGCTTCCTCGCCGAGGCGCGCGAGAAAGCCGGCCAGCTGCGCGCCATTCTCAAACTACCCGCGCGCGAGCCGCAGGCGTTCCGCGAGAAGCTCGTGCTCATCCTCGAACTCATCCGCGGCATCCATGCGCGCGCCAAACGGCTGCCGCTGCCGTCGGTGTGCGAGCGCGCCCAGCGCTTCGAGGATTCCCTCAACGCGCTGCGCGACCGCCAGCAGTTGTCGGGAAACGATTTCCTGCCGCTCGCGGTCAAGCTGGACGACCTGCTGAGCCATCTCGCGATCCAGGGCGAGGTCGTCACCCGCCTGCGCGAATGGCGCGTGCAGAACGGCGAACTGCCGACCACCGACATCGACTCGACACGCCGCTCCGCCACCGCCACGGGAACGACGATCCGGCAGCCGCACCTCGCGCGCGACGATGCCGCGCAACCGGCCTCCGCGACGCAAAAGATCGCGCGCCTGTCGGACCTGTCGCAGGAGAGCCTGGGCGAGATGGCGCAGTTCCTGGCCGACATGTATGGCAAGCGCGTCTCGCTGGTCGTCGTCGGCCTCGAAGACGTGCCCGGAACCTACCGGCGCGTGATCGAGAAGATCCTCGGACAACTCATCCACAACGCGATCCGGCACGGACTCGAACCACCCACCGAACGCGCGCTCGCGGACAAGCCGGAGGTCGGCACGGTCTCCGTGCAGTTCACGCAGCTCGGCGCGGACGGATTCCAGCTCAGCGTCCAGGACGACGGGCGCGGTCTCGACCACGACAAGATTCGCGCGGAAGCCGTGCGCCAGGGCGTGCTCACGCCCGACGCCGCGGCGAACGTCGACCCGCGCAAACTCGCAAGCCTCATCTTCCGCCCCGGCTTCACGACGGCGGAAGGCGGCGCGCGCGGCAACGGCATGGACGTGGTGCGCGACCTCGTGAACAGGGCCGGCGGGCGCGTCGGCATCGCGACGAAGCCGGGCGAATACACCCGCTTCCGCGTGTCCCTGCCGCACGTCAGGAAGAACAGCGACGCCGCGGTGGCCTGACGGCCGTCCGCTCCCGCGGTCCGCTGCCGCGGCTCCCGAATCACACGCCCCGCCGGCTGCGGAACGTGATCGAGTAACGCAAATCGTCCATCGGCGCGATGCTGTGTTCCCACTCGTCGCGGATGGCCTGCGTCAGTAGATAGGCCGAGCGCGGCGGAGCACGCAGCGGGAATCGCTCGAAGCCACGCTCCGTGCGGCGCCGGAAACGCAGCACGCAGGGCGCGGCCAGCGAGATGCCGACGACCTTGTCGAACACCGGGCGGTCGCGATGCCAGCCGATGCCCGCACCCACGCCGTATCGGATCATGAGCGCCTGTTCGAGCATCGCCGGCTCGAGCCGCGCGAATCCGGCGGCGCGCTCGCGCAGCGGCAGCAGGAAGTCCGGGATGGGCGGCGCCTCGTGCATGCGCGCGTCGTTGAAGTCGTAACGCCAGCCGAAGGAAACCGTCTCGCGTTTGCCCTCCCAGCCGTGGAACTGGAACGGCGCAAACGGCAGCGCTTCCGCGTGCCGCAGCAGTACGGCTTCCTCCTGCGGCATGATGAACTCCTTGCGGAATTCGAGCCCGGGCGGCAGCAAGTCGAACAGTCCGCGTTGCGCCGGAAGTGACGTGGCGCGCGCCATGTCAGTTCAGTAGCGCGAACCGGAACTGGTCGCGCACGTATGCGTTGAAGAATTCGCCCTTCGAATACGCGCGACGCATCTCGTCGTACGTCTGCTCGGGCACCTCGAAGTAGCGATAACGACGCCCGGATACGAACACCACGTCGAGGTGATGATCGACCGGATCGTAGCGATAGTGGCGGATGACACTCGACGGCATGCGAGGTGGACGCATGCCGTCCGCGTGAGTTTCGGGGGCAGCCCCCGTTTCCTGGCAAAAGGGGTCAGTCCTACTCCGCGTCAGACGCGAGAGGCAGTCGAAGAAGGCTGTCCCCTTTCGCTAGGAAACGGGGGCTGCCCCCTATTTTTCGGCGGGCGCTTTCTCTTTTACGAAGCGACGGCCCAGCCACCAGCCGTTGACCGCCCACAGCGCCGCGACGGCCGCGGCCGTGAGCGCCTGCGCGGTGCCGCCCATGCCGATCACGTCGAGCACCTTCTTGAGCTGCGCGAAGCCTGCGTCCGCGATGCGGTACACAGCCACGTCGCAGACGTTCTTCGCCTTGTACTTGCTCTCCTTGTCGACCTTGCTGAAGAGCATCTCGCGACCCGGCCGGATGAACGCGTATTCGCCCCAACGCCTCAGCACCATCGCCGCGGCCATCACGCTGAACGTGCCGAAGGCCGCGTACACGGTGAGGCCGAACACCATGACGAGCGGAATGGTCACGAGCAGCACGATCACGCCGAGCCGCGTGGCGATCATGCCGGTCAGGAAGAGCTGCGTCAGGAAGACCAGGAACTGCACGATGAAATCCAGGCTCGCGAACACCTGTGTGCGGTCGGCGAGCTCCTCGAACTTCTGCTCCACGAGTTCGAGCTGTTCGAAGTACAGGAACGTGTTGATCGCCGAGATGCCGGCGATGAACAGCGCGATGCCGCGCAGGTATGGATTGCGCATCACCAGCATGAATCCCGCGAAGGGATTGCCGCCGAGCGCGCGCTCGCGCTCCGAAAGATGCGCCGGACCGGATCCCGCATCCGGCGACATGCGCCGCCATTCGATCATCAGCAGGCGCTGCAGGACTATGGCCATCACGTACATGCCCGCGCCGAAATACAGCACGCCCTCGTTGCCGATTTTCGTCACGAGCAGCGCCGTGAGCATCGGCCCCAGGAACGCGCCGGCCGTACCACCCGCCGCGATGATGCCGATGAGCCGCTTGCTCTGTTCGCTCGAGATGATCTCGAGGATCAGGCTCCAGAACATCGAGACCAGCAGCAGGTTCATCACGCTGATCGCGACGTAGAAGATCTTCGCGACCATCGGATCGGGTGTCTGGCCCACGAAGATCCGCGCGGTCGCGAAGAATGCGATCACCATGAAACCGTAGATCGCCGGGATCAGCACGGCACGGCGTACGCGCGCGACGAGCCAGCCGTACAGCGGCACGATCAGGATCGCGACGATGGCGGTGAACACCCACAGGTTCTGCGTCGCTTCGCGGCCGAGGATCGTGCCGATGGTCTCGCGCACGGGCCGCACGGCGAAATAACCGCCCAGCACGCAGAACAACAGCATGAAACCCGTGATGACGATGCGGGCTTCCGAACCGTTGACCGGGAACCAGGGCTCTTTGTTAGGTGACGCCGGGGCGCCCGGAGGTGTATTCATCCGCGACGATCCTACGCGGTGACCGTGTCCCGGGCCAGCGCGGGCAAGGCGGCCAGATCGATTTTCAGGCCCGGTCGAGTGACCGTCGCGGATGCGCCGCGCTCGCGCACCTTCACCGCGAACGCTTCCGCCACCGACGATTCACCGTGCACGAGATACACGGGCGGACGGCCGGAGAAGTTGTCGTACCAGCGCAGCAGATCTTCCTGGTCGCCATGCGCGGAAAGCCCGCCGATCGTGTGGATCTGGGCCCGCACGGGAACTTCGCGGCCGTGGATGCGTACCTCGGGGAGCCGGTCAACGAGCTTCCGACCGAGTGTTCCCGGCACCTGGTAGCCGACGATGATCACGTGCGACTCCGACCGCGGCAGGTTGCGCTTGAGGTGATGCACGATGCGCCCGCCATTGGCCATGCCGCTGCCCGCGATGATGATCGCGCCGCCTCGAAACTCGTTGATGGCGCGGGAATCGTCCGACGTCTCGCTGAGCACGAGATTGGGCAGCGGTGGCATCGAGCGGAACTCGCGGCGCAGTCGCGTCGCTTCCTCGTCGAAGCGGTCGTGGTGCCGCCAGTAGACGCCGCTCGCCTCGATGGCCATCGGGCTGTCGAGGAACACGCGCCAGCGCGCGACGTGCCACTGCGCGTAGTTCTTCGCGAGTAGATAGAGGATCTCCTGGCTGCGGCCGATCGCGAACGCCGGGATGAGCACGTTGCCGCCGGCGCTGGCCGCGGCCGCGAGCACCGCGCCGAACTCGCGCTCGGTGTCGGCGCGGTCGCGATGCCGGCGGTTGCCGTAGGTCGTTTCCATCAGCACGGCGTCGGCCGAATCGAAGCGCCAGGGATCCTGCAGGATGGGCGAGTCGTACTGGCCGAGATCGCCCGAGAACACGATCTTGCGCTGCACGCCACCTTCGCTCACCCACAACTCGATGCTCGAGGAGCCCATGATGTGGCCGGCCTCGCGCACGCGCACCCGGACGCCCGGCAGGATCTCGCGCATCTTGTCGTACGGGATCGTGTCGAGCAGGTACAGGGTCTCGCCCACGTCGGCCAGGTCGAACAGCGCCGTGTTGCGCCGCGCGTCCCGGGGCAGATCGCGATTCAGACGCTCCGCTTCACGGATCGCGAGGTACGCGGAGTCCTTGAGCAGGATGGGAACGAGATCCGCGCAGGCGGGGTTCGTGTAGATCGGCCCGCGGAAACCCCGTTTGACGAGCAATGGCAGCCGCCCGCAGTGATCGATGTGCGTGTGGCTCAATACGACGGCGTCGATCTTGCGGGCGTCGAACGGGAAGGGCTCACGATTGCGCCCGGTCGCGTCCCGCCCGCCCTGGATCATGCCGCAGTCGAGCAGCAGTTGACGCCCGCCCACCCGCAGGATGTGGCAGGACCCGGTGACCTCGCCGGCCGCTCCAAAGAACTCCAATTCCATGGTGGCCTTACATTAACATCGTGGGACCCCGAGCTTGCGGAGACACCCATGAGCGATGCATCGCCCCGTATGGACCGTCGCAATTTCATCATCGCGGGCGCCATCGCCACCGGCGTCGCGGTGGGTGTCTACGTCGGCAAGCGGCGCTTCGATCTCGGCGACGATGCGGCCGCCGCGAGCGGGCGCACTCTGCAACCCAATGCCTACGTGCGCGTCGCGCCCGACGATTCGGTGACCGTGGTCATCGGCAAATCCGAGATGGGCCAGGGCATCTACACCGGCATCGCGATGGCGCTCGCCGAGGAACTCGATGTCGATCCTGCGCGCGTGAAAGTTGAATTCGCGGGCGCGGATCCGGCGTTCAACGTGCCGTTCGCGCCGGTGCAGTTCACCGGCGGCAGCATGAGCACCAGCACCACCTACATGCAGATGCGCGAGGCCGGCGCGCGCGTGCGCGCGATGCTGGTCGCCGCGGCCGCGGAAAAATGGAAGGTGGATCCCGCGAACCTGCGCACCGAGAACGGCGTGGTCTACGACGGATCGCGCAAGCTGACGTACGGCAGACTCGCCGACGCGGCGGCGGATCAGCCCATTCCCGAGAAGGTGACGCTCAAGGATCCGGCGCAATTCCGTTATCTCGGCAAGCCGCGGAAGCGGCTCGACTCGCCGGCCAAGGTCGATGGCAGCGCGAAGTTCGGTCTCGACATGCGTGTGCCGGGAATGTTGTTCGCGGTCGTCGCGCGTCCGCCGGTGGTCGGCGCGAAGGTCAGGCGCATCGACGACACCGCGGCGCGCGCGGTATCCGGCGTGGTCGACGTGAAGGAGATTCCGGCGGGCATCGTCGTCTACGCGACGAACACGTGGGCCGCGAAGCGCGGCCGCGAGGCGCTGAAGGTCGACTGGAACGAGGGCGCGAACCGCGTCTTCTCCACGGAGAACCAGCGTCGCGAATACCGTCAGCTCCTGCGCCGGACCGGCGAGGTGGCGCGCGACAGCGGCGACACGCGCAAGGCGCTCGCGTCCGCCGCGAAGAGCATCGACGTGGAATACGAGCTGCCCTACCTGGCGCACTCGCCGATGGAGCCGCTCAACTGCCTCGCCGACGTGCGCGCGGACGGCGTCGATCTGTATCTCGGCACGCAGATGCAGTCGCCGGATCGTGACGCCGTCGCCAGGGTGCTCGGTGTGGATCCGTCGACGGTGAAGATGCACATCGCGTTCCTCGGCGGCGGCTTCGGCCGGCGCGCGCAGAAGTTTTCGGAGGCGGCGGTGGATGCCGCACTCGCATCGAAAGCCATCGGCAAGCCGGTGCTCGTGACGCAGACGCGCGAGGACGACGTGGCGGGGCTGTATTACCGGCCGTTCGTGGTCTCGCGCGTGCGCGCGGGTGTGGATGCGGACGGAAAGCCGATCGCATGGCATCAGTCGGTCGCCAGCCAGGGCGTGCTGCGCAACGGTCCCTTCGACGGGTTCATTCCGAAGGGCCAGAAATGGGATCCGACGACCGTCGAAGGCATCAACGACATGCCTTATGGCATTCCGAATCTCTTCGTCGACGTGCACGAGGGCAACTCGCCCGTGCCCGTGTTGTGGTGGCGCTCGGTCGGACATTCCCAGACCGGGTTCACGGTGAACTGCGCGATGGACGAGCTCGCGGTGCTCGCGGGACAGGATCCGGTGGAAATGCGCCGCAAGCTGCTCGCGGACAAACCGCGGCATCGCGCCGTGCTCGACGCGGTCGCCGGGATGAGCAACTGGGCCGGCGGCGCGCCGCAGGGTCGCGGCCGCGGCGTCGCGATGCAGGAGTCCTTCGGCAGCATCGTCGCCGAGGTCGCCGAAGTTTCGGTGGAAGACAACCAGGTGAAGGTTCACAAGGTCTGGTGCGCGATCGATTGCGGCTTCGCCGCGAATCCGAGCGGCGTGATCGCGCAGATGGAAAGCGGCATCAATTACGGTCTCAGCGCGGCGCTGCACGGCGAGATCACGTTCGCGAACGGCCGCGTCGAGCAGAGCAATTTCCACGACTACCAGATCCTGCGCATCGACGAGGCGCCGGAAATCGAAGTGCGCATCATCGACAGCGGCGAGCAGATGGGCGGCGCCGGCGAGCCCGGCACCCCTATCCCCACCCCCATCTACCTGAGGTAATCGATCGCGATCTGGGTCATCGCGCGCGAAGCGATGGGCAGCGCGGCCTCGTCCAGATAGAACAACGGCGAGTGGTTGGCCGGCGCGGTGAGCACGTTCGTATCCCTGGGTGTGACGCCGACCATGAAGAAGAAGCTCGGCACCTTCTGCCCGTAATACGCGAAGTCCTCGGCGCCGGTGATCAGCGACATCTCCTTCACGTTCTCCGCGCCCGCGACCTTGCGCAACACCGGCAACACGCGTTCCGTGAGTTTCGGATCGTTGTAGGTCACGGGATTGCTGTACGGCTCCAGCTCGAACGTCGCGGTCGCGCCGTTCGCCACGGCGGTGTTCTCCACGACACGTTTCATCGCCGCGGTGATCTGTTCGAACTGCGGCTTCTCGAAGGTGCGGATGGTGCCGATCATCTCGACCGATTCGGGAATGATGTTGTTGCGCACGCCGCCCTTGATCGCGCCGACGGACACCACCGCGGGATTACGCGTGAGATCCACCTGCCGGCTGACCACCGTCTGCAGCGCATTGACGATCTGCGCGGCGGTCACGATCGGATCCACGCCCTGCCACGGCCGCGAGCCGTGCGTCTGGCGGCCCGTGACCAGCACCTTCCAAGCCTGCGAGCTCGCCATGAACGGTCCGCTGCGATACCCGACGGTGCCCGTATTCAGCGACGCCCATGCATGCCAGCCGACCGTGATCGCGGGCTTGTATTCGTCGAAGATTCCCGCGGCGAGCATTTCCGACGCCCCGCCCTTTTCTCCGGGCGGCGCGCCCTCTTCGGCCGGCTGGAACACGAACAACACGTTGCCGCGCAGCTTCGCCTTCATACCGGCGAGCGTCTCGGCCACTCCCATCAGCACGGCCGTATGCGCATCGTGACCGCAGGCGTGCATTACGCCCACCTCCTCGCCGCGGTAGTTTGACCGGGCGACGGAACGGAACGGCACATCGGTGCGTTCGGTGACCGGCAGCGCATCCATGTCGGCGCGCAATGCGATCGTTGGTCCGGGCCTCCCGGTCCGCAGCAGCGCCACGACGCCGGTATGCGCGATGCCCGTCCGCACTTCGAGACCGAGACCCCGCAGGTGGTCGGCCACGGCCTGCGACGTCCGCACTTCGCGATTCGACAGCTCCGGGTGCTGGTGGAAATCCCGTCGCCAGGCAATGACCCTGGCATCGACGTCCGCCGGCGACGCCGGCGTCGTCAGCAGTGCGGAGAGAAGCAGAAGCGCAAGGACAAACTTCTTGTAGGCCATTGGTTGTAGGTGAACGTCGACACCGGGAACCGAGTCTGCGCTGACTGGTCGCACCCCTGCAACGCATCGATACTCGATGGTCGCGAGAAGGAACCTCATGGCCCACGTCGTCGACGCAACCCTGCTCTACTCACCGACCAGCGGTGGCGTGAAGCGCTATCTGCTCGCCAAACAGGAATGGATCCGGTCGCGCACGAACTGGCGCCACAGCATCGTGGTTCCCGGCGAGAGCGATCGGATCGTTCCCGACGGCCTCTCCACCGTCGCCGGTCATCTGGTCCCGGGAACCTTCAACTACCGGCTGCCGTTGAACCCGCTGCACTGGGCGCGCGCCATCGACCGGCTCGAGCCCGACATCATCGAGATCGGGGACGTGTTCCATCCGGCCTGGGCCGCGGCCAGCGTCGCGCGGCGGCGCGGGATTCCGCTCATCGCTTTCTATCACTCCAACATTCCGATGCTCGCGGGCCGCCGGCTCGGCACGGCCGTCCAGAAGCTGTTCGAGTGGCACGTGCGCCAGACCTATCAGCGCTGCGACCAGGTCTTCGCGCCGAGCCGGTACATGTGCCAGTACCTGCACGAACTCGGCATCACGCACGCGAGCGTGCAGCCACTCGGGGTCGACCTCGAGACGTTTTCTCCGGACCGCCGTGGCCGCGATTTGCGCGCGGAACTCGCGCTTCCGAAGCGCACGCGGCTGCTCGTGTTCGCCGGACGCTTTTCCCAGGAAAAGAACATCCCGATCCTCATCGAGGCCTTCGGCAAGCTCGGCGCGCCTTACCACCTGCTGCTCGTGGGGGGCGCCGAACGCGGCCGTTCGGGCAACGTCACGCGACTGCCCTATTGCCGCGACAACAAGGAGCTCGCCGCCATGTTCGCCGCCGCGGACGCGGTCGTACATGCCGGCACGCACGAAACTTTCGGGCTCGTGGTGCTCGAGGCGATGGCCTGCGGACGCGCGGTGGTCGGCATGCGCGCGGGCGCGGTACCGGAGCTGATCGATCCCGCCGCGGGCATCCTCGCGGAACCACACGACGACCCGGCGACCTGCGCCGCCAGTCTCGCGGCTGCGATCGATTCGCTGTACGAACGCGATCTCGAGAGCATCGGCACCGCGGCGCGCCGGCACGTGGCGACTAACTACAGCTGGTCGCGTACGCTGCAGGCGCTGCTGGGGAGTTACCAGGAGGCGATCGGAGTCCGGCTGCTGCCGATCGGGAACGCGCTGGCGCGCATGGAATAGGATGGGGGCAGCCCCCGTTTCCTAGCAAAAGGGGTCAGCCCTCCGCCCTTAAATCAGTTAGGTGAGGGCCGACCCCTTTTGCTGGGAAACGGGGGCTGCCCCCATTCTTAGTTGCAGGACGTCAGCGAATTCACCCAGGTCGTCAGTAGTTGCACGCCGTCCGTGTCGACCGTGTGTTTCGACAGCGGCGGCATCGCGTCGGCGCCGGTGCGATTCA
>JAEZCN010000059.1 GCA_023433515.1 Pseudomonadota bacterium | reverse complement strand
GACTACGCGGGTCATTCGTACGATCTCGTGACCGTGTTCGACGCGTTGCACGACATGGGCGATCCGGTCGGCTGCGCGCGCCACGTGCTCTCGACGCTCGCGCCGAACGGCACCTGGATGATCGTCGAGCCGTACGCGGGCGATCGCATCGAGGAGAACCTGAACCCGCTGGGTCGCGCGTTCTACGCCGGCTCGACGCTGATGTGCACGCCCTGCTCGCTGTCGCAGAAAGGACGGCTGGGACTCGGCGCGCAGGCCGGCGAAGCACGGCTGCGCGAAGTGATCACCTCGGCGGGCTTCCGCCACTTCCGGCGCGCGTTCACGTCCCCCGTGAATCTCGTGCTGGAAGCACGGGCGTAATCGAAGACGGTGCCTGGCACGGAAAAGCCGGGAGAAGCCCGGAATCCGGCGATCTGACGACTGGCGACACTTCTCCCGGCTTTTCCGTGCCAGGCACCGTCTTCTCAGGCGACGGCGATCGGGTTCGAGCGGTAGTGAGGGCTCGGCTTGCAGATTTCCTTGATCCGCTGCCAGCCGGGCCGGTATTTCGCGACGGCAACTTCGAGTTCGGTCGCGCCGAGTTTCGGAAACTCCGCGGCGATCGAATCGAGCATGACCGTGAAGCGCGGCAGGCCCTTCGGAAACTTCGCGCTCTTGGTGAACACGATGCGGCCTTCGACCGGCGTGTCCTGCGCGAGGGCCTTTACGCTCGCGATGCGGTCGTAGAGCGCCGACTGCGGATTCACGAAGGTGCTGCGGCGCGGACCGGTCATCAGCGTCCAGTCCGTCATCTGGTCGCCGCCGAACACGATGCCGGCGACGTCGCGCATGTCGATCACGATGACGCCGCGGCTGGTCAGCAGCAGGAAGTCGAGGTGGAAAACTCCACCGTTGCCGTCCGGCACGAGCACGTTGCGCAGGTAGTCAGCCGCCCCGCTGGTCACGCGCGCGACGCGCCGCGCATCGCGGCGTCGCATCATCACGGCGCGCCCACCGAAGAACCCGAGGAGCAGCACCACGAGCACGCCGACGGCGATCGCGGCGAGCTGAATCTGGGTCAGGCCGAACGGGGGGTTCACGCGTGCTCGCTTTTCTCTAGGTGTCTTGCAATGCCGCGGTCAGTGCTGCGAGCTCGGGGTCGAGATCCTCGCAAGACACCGGTCGCGAGAAGAGTTTAGCAAGGCTCTCCGGGATTTCGATTCGGGAACCTGTCAACGGCTCCACGATTTCGCGAAATTTGGCCGGATGCGCCGTCGCCACCAGGATCCAGCGCCCGTCCCCGCGCTCGGCCGGGTTCATGCGCGCGTAAACCTCGGCCGCGGTGGCCGTGTGCGGGCACCAGGGCTTCCCGTATTGCGTGAATTGCGCGAAATCCGTCTTGATGCGGGCCGAGATTTCTGCATCGGTCACGCTTTCGGCGCGCACGGCCTTGCGCACGTCGCCGATGTCCGGAAACAGTGCACGCAGGCGCTCCATGTTGCTAGGCGTGCCCACGTCCATCGCGGACGCGAGCGTCGGCACGCTGGCGCGCGGCTTCCAGTCGCCGCTCTGCAGGAAATCCGGCACCGTGCGATTCGCGTTGTGCGCCAGGATGATGCGCCCGATGGGCAGCCCCAGCTTGCGCGCCCAGACGCAGGCGACCGAGTTGCCGAGGTTGCCGCTCGGAATGATGAAGTTCGGCGCCACGCCGTGCGCGCGCTGCACCGCGAGGCTGGTCGCCGCGTAGTAGACAGCCTGTGGCAGCAGTCGGCCGAGATTGATGCTATTGGCGCTCGACAGTTCGAAGCGCGACTTGAGCGCGGGATCGACGAAGGCCTCTTTCACGAGCCGCTGGCAGTCGTCGAACGTGCCCTTCACGCGATACGAATGCACGTTGTCGCCCCAGCACGTGAGCTGACGCTCCTGCGTGGGCGACACGAGGCCCTTCGGGAAGAGCACGGAGACTTCGATGTTCGGGCGGCGGTGGAACGCGGCCGCGACCGCGCCGCCGGTGTCGCCCGAGGTCGCGACGAGAATGTTCAGCGGACGGGTCGCTTTCGTGCGCAGCCGCTGCATCGAAGCCGCCAGGAATCGCGCGCCGAAATCCTTGAACGCCGCCGTCGGGCCGTGAAACAGCTCGAGCACGGATAGTTTGCCGCCCTCCGCCACCGGCACGAGCGGCGCCGGGAAATCGAACGCGTCGCGCACGATGGCGCCGATCTCGGACGCGATCGGATCGCCCTCCGCGAACGGCTTGATGAACACTTCCGCGACTTCGGGCAGCGTCGACGCGCCGTCGAACGCGGAAAGTGGAATCGTCGGCCAGGTCTCAGGAATATAGAGGCCGCCATCCGGCGCCAGGCCCTGCGTCAGTGCCGTGCCGAAGGAGACGGGAGCCGCGCTCCCGCGAGTGCTGATGAATTTCATGGGGGGGTGGGGATGGAGGTGCCCGGCACCGAGGTGGGGATTACGCCTGGCTCACGACGTGCGCGCCGGTCGAGGAGATCGGGACGATCCAGTGATCGACTTTCATGTCGGAAGCCTTGAACGCGTCGACCATCGCGTCGCGCACGCGCGGCGCATCGCAGTCGAGCGACCACGCGAACATCGACGGGCCCGCGCCGGAGATCGTGCAGCCGAGCGCGCCGTTGGCCATCGCGGCCGCGCGCACGTTCTCGAAGCCCGGGATGAGCTGCGAACGCTGCTTCTCGATGATCACGTCCTCGAACGACGCGCGGATCACGTCGAGATCGTTCGAGTAGCAACCGGAGATGAAGCCCGCGAGGTTCGCGGTCTGCCAGATGAAGTCGGACATCGGCACTTCTTTCTTGAGAATGCCGCGCGCCTGCTTCGTCGAGAGGAACAGGTGCGGATGCACGAGGATCGCGCGGATGCCGTTCGGCACCGGGATCTGCTTCACGCGCGGGCTGTCGATGCCGACCGTGAGCACGAGACCGCCGAACAGGCTCGGGCTGATGTTGTCGACGTGCAGCGAGCCCGACGACACGGCCTCGCCCTGCATCGCGAACTTGAGCAGTTCGAGCTTGCTGAGCGGGTTCGGCAGCAGCGCGTTGGCCGCAACCACGGCCGCGACAGCGGACGCGGCCGAACCGCCGAGACCGGAGCCCAGCGGGATGCCCTTGTGGATCGACGCCGAAAATCCGAAGCCCGGATTCAGCACCTGCTGCATGGCGAGCAACGCGCGACCCGCGGTGTTCTTCTCCGGATCGCTCGGGATGTTCGTGACGACGCCGGTCGCGCCCGTCATGACGACGCCGGGCCTGTCCGTGCGCTCCACGGTCACCGAGTCGCCGAGCACGTCGACCGAGAAGCCGAGGATGTCGAAGCCGATCGCGACGTTCGCGGCGGAGGCCGGCGCGAACGCGGTTGCCTTTCTGACTCCGCTCACAGGTGCGCTCCCAGGTACGAACACACGCGCAGCAGGTCCGCGAACACACCCGCCGCCGTGACTTCCGGTCCCGCGCCCGGGCCCTGCACGATGAGCGGGTTGGTGTTGTAACGCGCGGTCGCGTAACGCACGACGTTGTCCGTCAGCGCGATGTTCGCGAACGCATGCGTGCGATCGAGCTCGCGTACGCCCACCGACGCCTTGCCGTCGGCGGTCAGGCGGCCCATGTAACGCAGCACCTTGCCGCGCGCCGCCGCCGCGTCGAAACGCTTCTTCATTTCGTCGTCGTGCTTCGGCAGACCGTTGATGAAATCGTCGATCGAACCCTGCTCGAGTCCCGGCGGAATCAGGCTCTCGACCTCGACGTCCTTCATCTCGAGCTTCAGGCCCATCTCGCGGCCCAGGATGATGACCTTGCGTACGAAGTCCGTGCCCGAGAGGTCATCGCGCGGATCCGGCTCGGTGTAACCCTTCGCCTTCGCGTCCTTGACGATCTCGGAGAACGGCGTCCTGCCGTCGTAGACGTTGAACAGATAGGCCAACGTGCCGGAGAAGATGCCTTCGACGCTCGAAATCTTGTCCCCGGTTTCGCGCAGGTCGCGCAGCGTCGAGATCACGGGCAGTCCCGCGCCGACGGTGGCTTCGTACAGATAGGACGAGCTGCCGAGACGGCGCGCTTCCTTGAGCGAGTCGTAATACGCGAGCGGCCCGCTGTTCGCCTTCTTGTTGGGCGTCACCACGTGGATGCCGGCCTTGAGCCACTCCGCGTAATTCTTCGCGACGCCCTCGTCCGCCGTGCAGTCGAGGATCACGGTGTGCGGCAGGTGATCGACGTGCAGATGCTCGGTGAACTTCGCGATGTCGGCGGGCGTCCTGCTCGCCTCGAGCGCGGCCTTCCAGCCGTTCACGCCGATGCCCTGCTCCGACAGCAGCATCTTCTTGCTGGTCATGATGCCGCGCAGGCGCAGGTCGAGCTTGAAGTCGCGCAAAAGGCGTTCGCGCTCCGCCTCGATCTGCTCGAGCAACACGCGGCCCACCGCGCCGGGGCCGATGAGCCCGATCGAAATCGTGTGCGGCGACAGATAGAAGCCGGAATGCACCGCGCGCAACGCGCGCGTAGCGTCCTTGCCGTCGACGACCACCGAGATGTTGCGCTCGGAGGCACCCTGCGCGATCGCATGCACGTTGACGCTCGCGGAACCGAGCGCGTTGAACACCTGGCCCGAAACGCCCGGCAGGCCGGCCATGCCGTCGCCGACCACGGCCAGGATGGCGAGGTCCTTGTCGACCTGGATGCTCTGGATCTGCCCTTCCTTGATTTCGCGGTCGAACGCGGCCGACACGACGCGAGCGGCGCGCTCCGCTTCCACGCCCGGGATCGCGCAGCAGATGGAATGCTCCGAACTGCCCTGCGAGATCAGGATGACCGAGATGCCCTCCTCGCGCAGCGCGCCGAACAGGCGATGCGCGGTGCCGGGCACGCCGATCATGCCGGCGCCCTCGACGTTCACCATCGCGATGTTTTCGATCGAGGTGATGCCCTTCACGGGCAGCTTGGAATTCGGTTTCGCGCAGATCAGCGAGCCCTGCTTCTGCGGCGCGAACGTGTTGCGGATCCAGATCGGGATGCCGCGGCCCACGGCCGGCGCCATCGTCTGCGGATGGATGACCTTCGCGCCGAAATACGCGAGCTCCATCGCTTCGTTGTACGACAACGCGTCGATGACCTTCGCGTCCGGCACGCGGCGCGGATCCGCCGACAGCACCCCGTCGACATCCGTCCAGATGTGGATTTCGCTTGCATCGAGCAGCGAGCCGAAGATCGAGCCCGAGAAGTCCGAGCCATTGCGGCCCAGCGTCGTCTGCACGCCGTTGGGCTTGGAGGCGATGAAGCCGGTGATGATCAGCGTGCCCTGGAAGTCCGGGCCCACGAGCGCCTTGAGCTTGGCGCGCGATTCGTCCCACGACACGGCGGGTCCCAGCGGACCCCACTCCACCACCACGGCCTGGCGTGCATCGACCCAGCGCACGGCGCCGGGACGCTTGGCGCGGGCATCGAAGAAATCGCGGAACAGCTTGGTCGACCAGATCTCGCCGTAGCCGGCGATCAGGTCGCGCACGTTGTTGGCGGCCGAACGCGTCAGCTTGACGGTGTGCAGGATGCCTTCGATGTCGTGACGGTCGCGATCGAACGCGGCCATGTAGAGCTGGCGCGCTTCGGGCTTGAGCAGCCCCTCGGCGATCGTGTTGTGCCGCGCGCGCAGCGCGTCGAGCTCACCGCGATACGCGTCGTCCTGGGCTTCCGCCCGGGCGACGAGATTGAGCAGCGCATCGGTGACGCCTCGACAGGCGGAAAGCACCACACCCAGGCGACCCGCGGGAAGTGAATCGAGGATGTGGGCGACGCGCTTGAAGCATTCGGCGTCCGCGACCGAAGAACCGCCGAATTTGTGTACGACCCAGGCGGCAGGGTCAGAAGCTGGCATGAAGGATTGGGACCTGGAGGGTGCAAAAAAGCCCGGCAAA
>JAEZCN010000056.1 GCA_023433515.1 Pseudomonadota bacterium | reverse complement strand
CGAAAGCCAGGAACAGGCCGAGCAATGCGAACACCGCACCTTCGGTGGCGCCGAACGAACTCTTGTCGGACGTCCCCGTGAGCAGCCGGTGGCGCTCGCCCTGTTTGCGCCCCCAGGCCTGTGCCGCAAGCATCGCCACCAGCAGCACGGCGATGATTCCCAGGCTTTCCAGCGTGAAACGCATCGCGGCATGTTTCTGCGCGGCCACGCGCCTCGGATATCGGCATTAAGGCCCATTGGAGTATCGGCAATCGCGACGTTCAATGCGGCGCATGAACACTTCTCGCGGATTGCGGGCAATCGTTTGCGTGACGCTCGTTCTCGCGATGGCGTCCAGCGCGACGGCGCGCCAGCGCGGCGGCTACATGAGCTGGCTGGCCGAGACGCCAGTCAGCAAGTTCAATGACGAAGACAAGAAGATGCTGCACGACGCCGCCGAGGCGGTCGTCAGCGGGGAAGCCGGCAACTCCCGGTCCTGGGAGAACCCGAAGACCGGGAATCACGGCATGCTGACGCTGCTCGCATCGTTCAACGGGTCGGACGGCCGGCCCTGCCACCAGGTGCGCGTCCAGAACCACGCCAAGGGCCTTTCCGGTGACCAAAAGGTGACGATCTGCAAGGATCCGGAACGCGGCTGGCTGCTCGACACTCAGGAACCGCCCCAGAATTGACAGTCCGGGTGCCGGTCCGTACATTGCGCCGCTCTTCGCGACCCTGCCCGGGTGGCGGAATTGGTAGACGCACTAGTTTCAGGTACTAGCGGGTAACACCGTGGAGGTTCGAGTCCTCTCCCGGGCACCAGTCGAGCTCAATGAGCTCTTGTTCAGTGAGCCCTTGTTCAGTGAGCTCTGGGTCGCCCATCCTCGACGCTCGCCTTCCAGGCATCCCAGCGCTCCGCGATGTGTTTGATCCGCGTGAGATCCTCGCGCAGCTCCGAATGTGCATCCGCCTTCAGGGCCTTGGCGATCGCGTGACCCACGGCGCCCGCCGGCGGTGAGTAGCTCATGTTCACGTCGACGCGTGTGCCTCGTCCTTCCAGCGGCTCGAAACGGATCACGCCCGAATGTTGCACGCGTGATCCCGGGATGGTCCGCCAGCCGAGCATCTCGTTGGGCTTGTGCACGGTCGTCGTCGAATCGAATTCCATCCTGGAACCGGCCGGCCCGTTCATGACCCAGTGCGTGCGACCGCCCGGCTCGCGGCGCACCTCGCGCACGTTGCGCATGAAGCTCGGATAGTTTTCCTGCGCCTCGAACAACCCGAACACACGCTCGACCGGCGCGTCGATGTCGATGGTCTCGTGCACGTCGATCACGCTGCCGCCGACACTGCGCGAGATCGGCCGGTTGGTGGCGGTGCGGTACAGCAGCGCGCTGCCGAGCAGGCCACCGAGAACACCGAGCGCGGAGCCGCGCGTCACGCCGCGGATCAATACCGCGCCGGTGAATCCCATGAGCAGGCGCGTCGCCGGCGACCAGTGCTCCTGCCGCAGGTCCACCTTTCTCCAGTCGCCCGTCTGTGAAAGATGCTGCGTCGCGCGCAGCGACGGATCGTCCTCGGTGCGCTCGACCAGCATGTCCGACACGTCCCGCACGCCGGGCGTGGATTCGACGGCGCGCACCAGTGAGTCGTGCTGTTCCTTTGGAATGTTTCCGTGCAGCAGGGCCTTGCCATCGTTCATCGTGATTCCGACGCCCGGCGTTTTTCCGAGCCTGCGTTGCACGGTCTCGCGCACCTGGCGGAGCAGGACCTTGTCCTGTTCGATTTCGCCGCGCAGCACGTCCATCACCTTGTCTGCGTATTTCCGGAGGGTGGAAGTGAAGTCGTCACGGGTTTCGCGCGTCTCCTCGACCACCTGCTCTGCCAGCGATGCGGCCTCGCGTGGAGCATTGACCGTCGGGATGTGGGCGTCACGTTTCCGCCGCCTGGTCAGTAGATAGCCCGCGCCCACGATCGCGGCGGCCGCGGCCGCGACGATCGCCACGCCTGCGGTCTTGTCCGCATGTTTACCCGAGACGATCCGCGAGGACCTGTTGACCAGGCTTGCGGCGCCGTCTGCCAGCGCCGAGATCATGTTCTGCGACGGGGAACGGTGCAGTGGGTTCATCGGGAGACCTCCAGTTGACGATACGCCGGTTCCAGATGGGCCATTCTGGCCGGCGGGTCGCCTCCGCGCTGTCAGTAGTCCACCGCATCGCGGATCAGCGGACAGGTCATGCAGTGGCCGCCGCCCCGGCCCCGGCCCAGCTCCGAGCCCGAGATCGTCACGACCTCGATGCCTTCCTTGCGCACCAGCGAATTCGTGAACGTGTTGCGATCGTAGGCGTAGACGACGCCCGGTGAGGCGCACACGAGATTGGCGCCGCTGTCCCACTGCGTGCGCTCACGCATGTAGGCATTGCCGCCGGTCTCGACCACGCGCAGCTTCTTGAGCCCGAGCGCCGCGGCGATCACGTCGACCAGCGGCTTCTTTTCCTCGGTCACTTCGTAGCCGCGCCCGGCGTCGGCCGGACGCAGCGTGAATGGATGTATCTGGTCGACGATGTCGGGATGCAGCAGCACGCAATCGCGGTCCGCGAACGTGAACACGGTGTCGAGATGCATCGCGGCGCGCAGCTTGGGCATCGCGGCGACGATGACCTGGGTCACCGCGTTCTTTTCGAACAGTTTCAGCGCAAGCTGGGTGATGCCCTGGCGGGAAGTACGCTCGCTCATGCCGATGAGCATCGTGCCCTTGCCGATCGGCATGACGTCGCCGCCCTCGATCGTCGACATGCCCCACGACTGCGTCGGGTCGCCCCACCACACGTTGACCTTGCCCGCGAAGTCGGGATGGAACTTGTAGATGGACGTGGTGAGGATCGTTTCCTCGTGGCGCGCTGGCCAGAACAGCGGATTCAGCGTCACTCCGCCGTAGATCCAGCAGGTCGTGTCGCGCGTGTACAGCGTGTTCGGCAGCGGCGGCAGCAGGTATTCGGTGATGCCGAGCGAATCGCGCACCAGCGCCATCGTCCCGCTCGCGCCGGAGAACTCGTGGGTGGACAGTCCGCCGATCAGCGTTTCGGCGAGATCGCGCGGCTGCATCTTCTCGAGGAAATCGCGCACTTCGTTCACCAGCCCGCCGCCCACTTCGTTGACGGTGATCTGGTTGTCGAGGATCCATTTGCGCGCCTCGGGAATGGCGACCGTCTCCGCGAGCAGGTTGTGCATCTCGACCACTTCGATGCCGCGGTCGCGCATCTTCTGGATGAAATCGAAGTGATCGCGCTTGGCGGTCTCGACCCACATCACGTCGTCGAACAACAATGCGTCGCAGTTCGTCGGCGTGAGCCGCTGGTGCGCGCGTCCCGGCGCGCAGACCATTACTTTGCGCAACTGCCCCACCT
>JAEZCN010000191.1 GCA_023433515.1 Pseudomonadota bacterium | reverse complement strand
ACGTCGCCCGGCGCGACCCGGTCGCCGTCCGTCACCCGGCGCTCCAGCACCAGCCCGGAAATTTCCGCGCCCACCTGCACCCGCGACGGCGCCGCCACCCGGCCGGTCGCGACCACGGTCTGCACGATCGGCCCGACGGTGACGTCGTACCCGGCCAGGGCCGGACCGCGCGCGGCCGCCAGGGCCCAGGCCGCGAGCAGCCCGGCGGCGACGACCGCCCCCGCCAGCCACCACGTCCTGCGTGTCGTCCGCTCGACCATGGGCATTCCCGCGAAAACGCCATACTCGCCGGTTGCGGGCGCATGAAAAAGCCCCGCCGTTGCGGGCGGGGCTTTCCGGGGGCGGAACGATGGCCGGATCAGGCCTTGTCGCTGCGCGATCCCACCTGGATCCGACGCGGCGTGGTCTCGAGCCGCTTGGGGATCACGATCTCGAGCACGCCGTGCTCGCCGTGGGCGGTGATGCCATCCGGGTCGGCGCTGTCGGGCAGGGCGAAGCGGCGGTGGAACACGCCGTGGCTGCGCTCGATGCGGGAGTAGTTCTCGCCCTCGTCGGTCTTCACGCTGCTGCGCTCGCCCTTGATGGTGAGCAGGCCCTTGTCCATCTGGATGTCGATGTCCGCCGGGTCCACGCCGGGGATGTCGGCGTAGAGCACGAAGCGGTCGGACTCCTCCTTGATGTCCACGCGCGGCGCCCACTGGCTGGTCACCACCGAGGATTCGTCGCTGCCGGCTTCGCCGAGCAGGCCGCCCTCGAACAGGCGCTCGAACAGCTGGCCCATGGGATCCTGAACGCGAGGCCATCCGCCTCGCACGCGGCTGATCTGGTTCATCCTGGTCTCCTGTGCAAGCCGGGCCGGGTGCCCGGTCCTGCCCATCGGAGTATGTGCGGACCGCCCGCGTTTCAAGGCCCGGCGAATGGCACCTGTCTGGCCACCATCATGTAGAAGATGGCCAGGAACGACACCAGCGCCGGCACGCCCAGCGCCACCCACGCGCCCAGGATGCGCCCGTAGCGCGGCGGCAGCGGCTGGTCCGTGCGGTCGGCCTCGATCGCGATGTCGCGCAGGCGCATCTGCAGCCACACCACCGGCAGCCAGCACAGCGCCGCCACCACGAAGGCGACGGTGGACCACAGCAGCCACGGCTCGGTGAGCGGATAGCCGATCCGGTGGGCGAGGTAGAAGCCGCTCACGGGCTGGACCACGATGGTGGTGGCGGTGAACAGCCAGTCGGCGATGACCACCCACCGCGCGACCACCGCGATCGCGTGCACGTCGCGCGTGAGGCTGACCACGAGCAGGTAGAAGGCCGTGCCGATGCCGGTCCCGAACAGCACCGTCGACGACAGGATGTGGACGTACTTAACGACGATCAGGTCCATGGGTCCGGTCCAGCATGAGGAGGGCGAGCGTCATCGCCAGCAGCGGCAGGTTCTTCAGCACCGGGCCGAAGGGATGCGCCCACTGCGCCGGCAGCCACAGGCTGATGATCACGGTGTAGCCGGCAACCAGCGCGATCTGCAGGGCATAGGCCAGCGTGCGGATGCGCGGCCAGAGGATGCCCAGGCCCAGCGCGAGATCGCACAGCGCGCCGGCCCACAGGGCCGCGGTCGCCACCGTGCCGTGCAGGCCCACCTGCGCGAGCATCGCCAGGCTGTCCTCGCGCGGGTAGACCCATAGCGAGACGACGGCGGTCGCGAGCCACATGGCGGCCAGCGCGACGCGCATCAGCGGCAGGGCCCAGGACAGCACCGCCTGGTGCCGCATCGCACCGGCGGCCTGCGGTTCGATGAAGTCGTCCGGATCGCGTGCCTGGCGGCCGAGCCAGCGCCGGAAACCGTCCGGGTCCGCGGTGCTTCCGGCGTCCAGCATCGCCAGCGCATCGGCATCGAAGGGCAGGTGCAATCGTGGCGCCAGCGCGGCGATCCGGCGCATCGGCGCCATCGGGATGGCCGCGAAGTAGCGGCCGATGCCGGCCGCACGCTTGAACACCTGCAGGTAGTCGCGCAGCGGAAGCGCGCGTGGACCGACGGCGTCGAGCACGCGCGGCACCTCGTCCGCCTCGACCAGCTTCACCAGCGCGTCCACCAGATCGTCGAGGTGCAGCGGCTGCACCGGCTGGCGGCCGCCGCGCGGGAGCGGCGTGACCGGCAGGCTGGCCAGCTGGGCGAACAGGCGCGTGCTGGTGCCCGCGGGCGCGAAGACCAGCGAGGGCCGCACCACGGTGGCCTCGATGCCATCGGCCGACAGGAGCACCCGGTCCAGCCGCCCCTTGCTGGCGAAATACGGCACCGCCGAATCCGCGTCCGCGCCGAGCGCCGAGAGCTGAACCCAGCGCGCAGTCCCTACGGCGCGCGCGGCTTGGAACACGCGACGCGGACCGTTCACGTGCACTGCATCGAAGCTCTGCTGTCCTCCCGCCACGAAGATCCCGACGGTGTTGACCACGATGTCCACGCAGGCGAGCGCATCCCGGAGCTGTCCATCGTCGGGCAGCGCGGTCAGGGCGAGCGCGAGGCCACGCATCCCGGGCCGGCCCCGACCGCCGCGGGTGGCGAGGATGACGTCGTGACCGCGCGCGGCAAGCCGTTCGGCCAGCGCACCGCCGACCAGGCCGGCGCCCAGCACCAGCACTCGCCGCCGGCCACTTTCGCGCGCAGGGTGCTTGACTACGGCAGCCTGGCCAGCGTGCTCTCCACGCTGGCGGTGTCGGTGTTCAGCCGCCGCCGCTCCGGCGCCACCGCCGCCGGGACCAACGCCGCCAGCCAGTGGTTCTGGTATCCGCGCGCCCGCCACGTCGACCGCCCCGGCCTGCGCTACACCGCCACCGGCTACGGCGTGCACCACGCCAGCTCGCTGCTCTGGGCGAGCGCCTTCGAGGCGCTGCGCCCCCGCGAGGCCACGCCGGCGGGACGCGCCGTCCGCGCCTCGGCCGTCGCCCTCGGCGCCTACGTGGTCGACTGCCACGTCGTGCCCCGGCGCTTCAGCCCGGGCTTCGAACACCGCATCGGCCCGGCCGGCATGCTGGCGGCGTGCGGCATGTTCGCGCTGGGTCTGTACATCGCCGGCTCCCGGGATCACGCGCGCACGGTGCCACGGCAAGCGTGCATCCCGCGTGGCGGGGCCGGCGACGGCGGCCTCACTCCGTCGCGGCCGGCTTCGCCGCGTGGCGCTCGTCCGACACGACCTCTCCGTCCACCAGGGTGATGGTGCGGTCGCAGCGCTCCGACAGCCGCGGGTCGTGCGTGACCACCAGCACCGCGCAGCCGAACTGCGCGTTGAACCGGCGCAGCAGTTCGAAGACTTCGCCGGCGGTCTTCGTGTCGAGGTTGCCGGTGGGCTCGTCGGCGAGCAGTAATGCCGGCCGTGTCACGAGTGCGCGAGCGATCGCGACCCGTTGCTGCTGGCCTCCTGACAACTGGTTGGGTTTGCGGTCCGCGAAGGCCTCCAGCCCCACCGCCTCGAGCAGGGTTCTCGCCCGCTCGAGCGTCTCCGCGCTGGGACGTCCACGCGTCACCATCAACGGCATCATCACATTCTCGAGCGCGCTGAACGCGGGAAGCAGATGGTGGAACTGGAACACGAAGCCGATGGCGCTCGCGCGCAGATGCGTTCGGCCAGTGTCGTCCATCTCGCGGGTCGGCTGGCCGAGGAGGTACACCTCTCCGGCGGTGGGTGAATCGAGCAGCCCTAACAAGTTCAGCAAGGTGCTCTTGCCGGAGCCGGAAGGTCCGACCAGCGCCGCGAAGTCCTGCCGGCCGAGCGTGAGGTCGATGCCGTGCAAAACCTCCATTTCGGTGGGCAGGCCCACGTTGTAGGACTTGCGAAGGCTCGCGAGCCGCAGGACTTCGTCAGACATAGCGAATGGCCTCGACCGGATCGAGACGCGCCGCGCGCCGCGCGGGCACCGCCGCTGCCAGCACACCCACGAGCGTTGCGAGCGCCATGGCCGCGGGCACGAGCAGCGGCGCCAGCGGGATGTGGAACAGCCCTGGCCCGAACTCGTTGAAGACCCACACGAGTCCATACCCGGCGAACGCGCCCACCGCCGATCCCAGCAGCCCGAGCACGGCTCCCTGGACCAGGAACACCAGCAGCATCTGCCGGCGCGTGGTGCCCATGGCGCGCAGGATGCCGATTTCGCGCGTGCGCTGAACCACGCTGATGGACAACACGCTGGCGATACCGAACGCCACCGACAGGCCGACGAAGAAGGCGATCATCCGCGTGGACAGGCTTTGTGACGTCAATGCGTTCATCAGTTGCGCGTTGCTCTGCATCCAGCTCTCGGCCTCGAGCCCGGTGAGCTGCCGGATGCGCGCGGCGACCCGATCGGCCGCGAAGATGTCCCGCACCGTGAGGTCGATGACGGTGACGCCGCCGGGCAGGTCGAGCAGCGATTGAGTCTGCTTCAGGTCCAGATAGACGTAACGCTGATCGAGCTCGCGCACGCCGAGCTCGAAGATGCCCGCGACGTTGAGCTGCGCTTCGCGGCCCTCTCCGGCCCGCAGAAGTAGTTTGTCCCCGACACGCACGCCCAGGTCCTGCGCGAGCAGGTTGCCGATCACCGCGTCACCCGCACCGACGCGCAATTGCCCGGCGACGATGTCCTGGGCAATGGGGATGATGCGCTGGTAGCGCGGCGGATCGATGCCGACGAGCGCCACCGATTCGATGGCGTTGCCGCGCAAGGCGAATGCGGGCCCGGACACCACGGGCGAAACCGCCGTGACCTCGGGCAGCGACTCCAGCGTCAGCGCCGCCTGCTGCCAGTTGTTGATCGATCGCAGGCGCTGCGCGCGCCGGGTTTCCAGTACCAGTCGTGTCACCCCGGGCGGCGCGGGCGAGATGCGGTTGATCTCATCCGGTGGTTGCACCTTGATGTGCGCCTGCGTGCCGAGCGTGCGATCGATGATGTTGGCCTGCAAGCCGGTGATC
The DNA here is from genome assembly GCA_023433515.1 of Pseudomonadota bacterium. GTDB lineage: Bacteria > Pseudomonadota > Gammaproteobacteria > Steroidobacterales > Steroidobacteraceae > CADEED01. Next base: position 62,752 of record JAEZCN010000191.1, on the reverse strand, counting down.
AGCGCCGTGATGAACACGATCACGGCGACGCCGACCGCGATCCCCACGAGGATCAGCGTCGTCTGCGTGCGGTTCTCCCGCATGAACTTCACGGCGATGGTGGATTCGACCCACATGATCGTCAGTCGAGCTGGACCGGAATCTCATTGCGCGCGCCGCTACTGGCCTCCATGCCCGATGCGGGAACCGCCTCGATGCTCACGCGAACGCGGGCGCCGTCCGACAGGTTCTGGTGATCCGCCGCGGCCGCCAGCACCCGATCCCCGACGTTCAGTCCCGCGGTCACTTCGGACAGCGCCATCCCTCTCAGGCCCAGCGTCACGGGTTGCCGCTCGACACGACCATTGCGCACCGCCAGCACGAACGGCTGCGGAGTATCCGCCGCGAACACGGCATCGTTGGGCACGACGCGCGCGTCCTCGCGGCGTCCGGTTTCCACGGTAACCGTCACGGTCATGTCCTGACGCAGGAAGGCCGGAACCGGCTCGACTGTGAGGCGAACTGAGACCGTGCCACGCCCCGCGTCGATGCTCGGCGCGATGTAGTTGACCACCGCGCCGAAGGGCCGGTCGGGGAACGCGTCGGCGAGACACTGCGCCTGCTGTCCCAATGCGAGCGTCGCCAGGTTTTTCTCGTCGACGGGGACTTCGATCTCCGTGTCGCCGCTGCGCGCGATCTCGAGCAGGACGCGCCCGGGCTGCACCAGATCGCCCGGTTCGACATTGCGAGTCAGCACTGTCCCCTCGACGGTTGCGCGAACCACGGCTTTCTCGAGCTGCGCCCGCGCCGCGGCCAGGCGCTCGCGAAGCTGACGCTCTTCGCTGCGGCCGGTTGCCACGGCGTCGGCGGCAAGGCGCGCCCGTTCCGCCGTCGCGCGCGCCACGGTCTCGGCTTCCTCGGCTTGTTCGAGCGCCTCGCGGGCGACGAGCTGCCGTGTAATGAGTTCCGCGCGGCGCGCGCGCTCCCGCGTGGCCTGCGCGAGCTGCGCCTCGGCCTGCCGCAGTTCCGCCTGTCGTTGCGGGCGCGTGGCCGACTCGAGCTGTCGCAGCGCCGCCTCGGCTTCGCGAACGCGGGCGACGAGATCCTCCGAGCGCAACGTGACCAGGATGTCGCCCGCCTTCACGCTGTCTCCTTCCTTCACCCGCCGTTCGAGCACGGTGCCTGTGATCTCACTACCGACCTGCGCGCGCGACGTGGCGATCACGCGGCCGGTCGCCACGACGTTCTGCACCAGCGGACCGGATTCGATGCGATAGCCGGGCAGCACGGGCCCGCGCAGCTTCGCCCACAACAGCAGCAGCACCATCAGTGCGAGCAGCAATGCCAGGAGCACTCGAAAGCGCAGCAGCGGCTTCAGATGCAAAGGGAGCCACGTGACTCTCCGGTCGGTCATCTGAATTCGAAGTATTCGTAGTGCAGGTTCTTCTGCGGCATGCCATTCAACCGCATCCGCGCGCGAACGGCTGCAAGCAGGCCCTTCGGGCCGCACAGACTCACGGTCACTTGCGTGGCGTCCGCGCTGTTCGCGATCCGTGCCAGGATATCGGTGAACTCAGGACTCGAAGGTCCCTGCGACACCGCCACGAATTCCACTCCATGTTTCTCCGACAGTTCCCGCAGCGAAGCGGCACTGGGGAATTCGCGACCGGGAGTGAAGAAGTAGAAGAACGTGACTCGCTCGAAGGGCACGGCTTCGGGGTCTGTCAGCCACGCGATGAAAGGCGTCACACCCACGCCGCCAGCGATCCATATCTCGTGCGAGGCCGAGGAGACACGTGCGAAGCGACCGTAGGGTGCGTAGATGTCGGCGCGCATGCCGGGGCGTGTGACTTCGATGAGCCGATGCGTGTAGTCGCCGAGATCGCGAATCACGAAATGGACTCGACCTTCAGGACTGCGTGCGGCGATCGTGAAGGGGTGCGGCTCCCGCAACCCGTCTTCCTTGATGCTCAGGAATCCGAACTGCCCCGCCTTGAACGAGATCGGCTTGCCGACCGGCTGGAGTTCGAGGTGCAGCGCCGAGCCCTCGGGCGATGCTTGCAGAACCTCATATTCGGCGGAGTTCCCGACACGTGGGTACAGCAACAACTTGTACGCAGCGCCCGCGACGCCCAGCGAGGCGATTCCCGCAAGCCAGATGCCCGCCGGGCTTGCGAGCGCGACGGGCGAACGGATGCTCAGCCAGTGAAGGATGACGATCAGGAACAGTGGCCCGGAAAGCTTGTGCCACCATCGCCAGGTGCTGTAAGGAATCTTGCGGTTCAGCGCGAGCAACACGATCAACATGAGCGCGACGAAACTGAGCTGCCGCACCAGCCTTGTCGTGTATCGCGGGAGTTCAAGGATGGAAGCTAAGTCCCACACCTTCAATTCGGCCTGGAAAACCAGGTGCACCGAGGCGAAGACGAGAGCCCACACCGCCAGCCACTTGTGCGCCAGGTAGACGCGATCGAGCCCTCCGAGAACGGATTCGATCACCTTCCAGCGAGCTGCAAGCAGGGCCGCGGTGCCCATGAGAGCGAGTGCGGACGCCCCGAGCACCAGACTTGCGGCCGCACTCGAGAGCCAGGTGTCGCGTGGAATTTCCGCCAGCACGAGCACCGCTGTGATCGCGGTGACCCCGATCACGACCTGCCACCCGGCGATCCGGTGAGTCCGCATGTCTGAACTATTCCACTCTCGAGAAGAGATCGCGGATCATTCGCCTCCAGCTTCGTGACTGACCGTCGGAAATCACGATGACTGCCCGGTGAAAGTCGCACTGAGGCTGCTCCGCCGGCAGCAGCGCACGTCGATCGGCTCGCCGACGGCCGGGTTGCGGTGCGTCATCAGGTCCCCCGTACGTGAGACTTCATCGCCACTAGATAGAGAACGGATGCTGCTCCGGATGTCCGACTGTGCGGATACGGCCTTCTACTGAGCCCCTTACGTAGTGGGCGCGTGTCTCGAGATGGACGATTGGTGGCATTCTCCCCCTCATGAGCAGATCGGGGTTGCCGTTCTTTTCTGCGCCCGCTGTTGCGCTGCTGATCGCACTGGCATTCAGCGGAACATCTCAAGCCATGCCCGGGTTCGCGCGGCAGTACGAGATGAGCTGCAACGTCTGCCATTCGGCCTATCCGCGGCTCAATGCCTTCGGCGAGAGCTTCCGGGACGACCTCAACATGAGGTTGCCGAACTGGAAGGAGAAAGCGGTGAGCGGCGGCGACGATCGGCTCGCGTTGCCGTCGTCCCTGCCCCTTGGTATCCGGGCACAAGCGTTCGTGCAGGGCCGTGACGGCGAGGATGTTGATCCTGTCACCGGCCCCACCGGCAACGGCTCGAGCTTCGATGTCCAGGCGCCCTATCTGATCAAGCTGATCATGTCGGCGCCGCTCTCCGACCACATCACCTTTTATGCATACGGCATCTTCGCGGAGAAGGGCGAGAACGGCACCGTACTGATCGAGGACGCCTGGTTCAGCCATGACGATGTCTTCGGCACTGGCATCGGCATGCAGCTCGGCCAGTTCCAGGTCTCGGACCTGATGTTTCCGCGTGAAACGCGCCTCACCTTCCAGGACTTCCAGCTCTATCGCATGGCGGGCATCACGTACGAGCGCGGCGTGTTGTTAGGCCGTGGGCTGGGGCCTGTCGATGTGGACATCGGCGCCGTGAACGGCAATGGTATCGACGCCAACCTGAACATCGACTCACCGGGATTCCGGCGGCCCGACCGGATGTTCGACAACGACGACAGCAAGTCGATGTTCATGCGCGTCGGCACGCGGTTCGGCCTCGTCTCCACCGGCCTTTTCGGCCTGGCCGGCGAGCAGCGCAGCGCCGCCGGTTCCGCCGGTGAGCGCATCGGCGCACGCGACACGGACCGCCGGGTGTATGGCCTGGACATCTCGGGCCAGCGCGGCGCCAAGACGTACTGGTTCGCGCAGGTATTGTGGAGCGAGTGGGATGATTTCCTGGACGTCGAACCCGAGCGCGACTTCCGCTGGTTCGGCGCGTTTGCCGGCGTGGATTACATCCACAGCGACCGCTGGACTTTCTCGCTGCTCTACAACTACAACGACTCGCGCGATTTCGAGGGCACCCAGACCGTGTTCGAGGGCATCGACATGAATTCACTCACGCTGAGCGCGTCGTACTACTTCATGCGAAATGTGAAGGGCGTCATCGAAGTGAATGCGGACCTGCTGAGCCGCGACGATGATCCCGACTTCGTGGGGCACGAGACCCTCGAGAACTACCTGCTGATCGGGTTCGACGCGGCGTTCTGACGGGCAGGCGTTTGCTTGCGGCCGTGCGCATCGACCGATCCTCCCTCATGCGTCCGCTCGCGCAATCGCGCGCCGGCGATCAATCGATCGAACTCGGGAGCGACCGCGTCAATATTTCTTTCGCATCAGTTAGTTAGATATGCGGGACGCCGGCCGGCCCGGAACACAGATCTTCACAGACGCCCGATGGGTGTCGTGCAAAGCTCTCATCCACGTTTACGAGGGAGGTGGCCATGAGACGTCTACTCGATTCGCTGGTGATGTTGCCGTGCCTGGTCCTGATGTCCGTGATGACGCTGTCGTCCTGCGGCGGCTCGGGTAGCGCCGATGGCTCGTCCCCACGCGACGACTTCCAGTTGAACGAGCTGCGCTCCTCCAGGCAGCGTCTCACGTCCCCGCTGGTCAGCAACGAAGACGCCGCCACCTTCGCGAACGACAACCTCGCATTCTCGATCGACCTCTACCACCAGATCCGGTCGCAGGATCAGGGCAATTTCGTCTACTCCCAGACCAGCATCTCGACCGCGCTCGCGATGTTGTACGCCGGCGCGAGGACGACGACCGCGACGCAGATGGCCGATGCCCTCCGCTTCAGCCTGCCCGCCCCACGGCTGCACGCCGCCTTCAATGCGCTGGACCTGGCACTGACCACTCCACCGCCCGCCGGCGACCCGGCGTCATTTCGCGTGAACATCGCGAATTCGATCTGGATCCAGCAGGGCCTGAACGTCCTGCCTGCCTACCTCGACGTGCTCGCGGAAAATTACGACGCCGGTCTCCATACGGAGAATTTCTCCTCCGCCCCCGAGCAAGCCCGCCAGTCGATCAATCGCTGGGTCGCCGATGTGACGGAGGATCAGATACCGACACTGTTCCCCGAGGGGTCCATCAACACGCTCACCCGGCTGGTGTTGGCCAACGCGGTCTTCTTCCACGGGGACTGGAAGGTCCCGTTCCTGAAAGACAGCTCCAACGCGACCTTCCACGCGCTCACCGGCGACGTTTCCGTGCCGATGATGAACGGGCAATACAACGCAGGCATCTGGAACGGCCCGGGCTGGAACGCGGGTGCACTGGACTACGTGGGCGACACGACCTCGATGATCATCGTGGTCCCGGACGCCGGCACGTTTTCGGGCTTCGAGTCCGGCCTGACTACCGAATCCGTCGGTGCCATTCTCGCGGGGGCGCCGCCGGCCGGCGGCGCCAACCTGATCATGCCGCGTTTCGAGTTCGGCACCGAAGTTCCGCTCAACCAGTCGCTGTCGGCGCTGGGAATGCCCGTAGCATTCGGCGACAGCGCCGATTTTTCGGGCATCGACGGCGCGCGCGGTCTGCAGGTTCAGAGCGTCATACACAAGGCGATCATCGCCGTGGACGAGAAGGGAACGACCGCCTCCGCCGCCACCGGCGTGGGGGTTGGAGTAACGTCGGCACCCCCGACGCTCGTCGTCGATCGCCCGTTCCTGTTCTTCATCCGTCACAACGCGACGGGAGCGATACTGTTCCAGGGCCGCGTCGTCGATCCTTCCGAGCGCTGACGAGCGCAGCCCCGCTCGTCAGAATGTGTAGCGCTCGCGCGAATCGTCAGTCCCTGAAGCGCATCGCATTCAGCTCCGGAAACGCATCGAACACCAGCTCGATCGGCAATGCGAATCCGATTCCCTGCGTGCCGCGCAGGACCATGGTGTTGACGCCGACGACACGGCCATCTTCGGTGAGCAGCGGTCCGCCGCTATTGCCCGGGTTGATAGGCGCGTCCGTCTGGAGCAGCCGCTTGTCGCCGTTGACGCGTTCGCCGGAGTAGACGCCCGACGTCAGCGTGAAGGCCATGCCGGATGGATTGCCGATGGTGTACAGGCGCTGGCCGTAGCCGAGATCCGTGGATCGACCCGCACGCACGAACGTGCAGAACTTCGCCGGCAGCTTGAACAATGCGAGATCGACGTCCTCGGCGATCCTGGCGTCCAGCCCTTCGTAACGTCGGCCGTCAGCCAGCGTCGCCGAGAATCCGGCGCGACTTTCCTTGTTGACTGTCTCGATGACGTAATTCTTGAAGTGCTTCTCCGGATCCGAGAGCGCTTTGCGCATCTCCGCGATCTTGTGCTCGAGCACGGTCTGCTCGACATTCGTTCCGGGCTGATTGCGCAGGTTGTACAACCGCCCCTCGGCAGTCCGGAGCGAATATCGGAGGCGATCCACGGCCTGGGCCAGTCTGGCCTGCGTATCCCGGTCGCGCACGGCGCTGTCGGCCATCTTTGCCCCGTCCATCTCCACCACGTGCCGGTTGGTGACGACGTTGCATTGTCCGTCGACGATGAATCCCGAGCCCGTCCCGAAAGGCGTCTCGATGAGAACCGTTGCATCGCGCGCGGCTTCGAGGGGGGTCGCCGAATCGGTCGGGCCGGCCTGACTACTGTTCAGTTCTTCGTCTTCCCCGGCGTCTTCCACTTCCTCCGTCGGCGGACGCTCGATCGTCCGCAAGTCCGTCCGAACGGCCACCGGCTTGACGGGAGCTGGGCGCTCGTCCTCGTCGCGCATGAACCAGAAGACCAGCAACCCGGTGACGGCAGCCGTGGCGACGATCGGACCGATTCCGATCTTCGATCCCGCCGGCGCGTCGTGCGGCCCGCCGCGACGCGGGGGCGGCTTCGGCGCGGTCGAGGGAGCAGCCAGCTTCGAGAAATACACCCCACAGGACTCGCACTTGTCCGTCGCTTCCTGCTGATGGTGGCACTTCGGGCATTCCATCGGGGCGTTATATCAGGACTGTGCCGAGCCGGAGTTCCGGCTGGGTCTCAATTTCTGCAGGTAGCTAGTTTCGCGAGATGGTTAGCGCGTGTGTGCAGGTTTCCTTATCTGGGAGGGCAGCACCAACTCGAGTCTATTTCCCTCGTCCCACGAAGTTAGCGCAAGCCGACGCCGAAACGTCGTCGCCGGGCACTGGCAAGAGCACCGAGCAGCCCCACGCTGAGCAAGACGATCGAACTCGGCTCTGAAACGCTGTAGCTAATTTGATCTGCAGCGTGCCTATTCCAGTTGTGAGCGTACCCACCGAAAAGCACGAAGGCGATCTCCGATGACGAAGAAGTAATTGAGATGTAGTTGAAGAACGTCGCGCAAGTCCACTGGTCGCAGCCGCTCATCTGCACGTACCCACAGGGCTCCCCACTCGATCCATAGTCGACACCCCCTATCTGCGGCGGCCTCCCATGCGCCGTTGCACCGAAAAAATGGCATGAGGAGATCAGCGAGCCGTCTGCCCTGAATGCCCATAGAGCGCCTGGATCTTCGAAATTCGAAACTACGGCGCGCATTCCCACATAGTCGGTCGGCGAATGAAAATCGACGCGCAGCAAGGCAAATGGCTCGGTCACGCAGCTCGAGTCGAGCACGCATGGGAATGCGTCATACATTCCGCCAAAGAGGCCGCCGATCACGCTACCACCGCCTAACAACGGCTCAAGAGCGACGATTCCTCCTTCATTCTTGAACACCGAAAACCTTGCACCTGCTGCGTTGACGGGTGCGCCTGGTGCAAGATCCCGAGCGTCAATCGTGATAATGGTCGCGTGCGCTGAGCCCATTGCGACCAGACCCATCACAAAAGCTGCGAGGCGCATATTCTCAATCCTGCCTGTTAGTTTGGTACTTATTGACGATTACCATTCCAGTCCAGGCGGAAGCCTGCAATAAGCAAGCCGCCAATGTCTTTTCAAGAAGTTAGCGATTCCACAGCCCACGACTGTAAGCGATGTCGACAGCTAGAGGACTCGTAGCCAGTCAGTAGACGCCGCTATCGAACATTGGCGCGATGTGCCGGGGCGCAGTCGCACGGTCAGAAGCGTAAGCATGAGCAGCAATAAGGCCGGATCGATTAATCCGCCACCGCCACCGCGGGCAAGTCCGTTTGCGAGCCGGTCATGCCGGCAAATCAGAAGGTGTCGTGAATGGCGCCGGAAGTTGGACTCACGTTCGACGCGCCCTTCTCGCCCCGAGCGCGAGCAAGAGCAGTAACAGGAACGGATCGAACGATCCGCCGCCGCCTCCGCTGCTTCCTCCGCCTCCGTCACCGTCACCGGATGGCGGGGCCGGAGGCTCGAGCGGGGCCGGACCGGACGCCGGCAGCGGGACCACGCACGAGTAGCTGTCGATCACCGCTTCGATCTCGTCGATGCTGCATTGTGAGAACGACGCGACCGACGTGCTGATCGACGGCGTCATGATGTATTCGCCCTGCGGCGTGCCCGAGCAGTCATCCTCTCCGTCGTGGGGCGCGCCGAATACATGACCGATCTCGTGCGCGGTGATCAAACTATCGAGCACGGCGTTGCCGTGCGCCATGGCGAGACTGGTGGCATAACGCGGGCTGCAGAGTGCGAGCATGTAGGCAATGCCCGCGCTGTCGCCGTTGAGCCGGCGCCCGGTGAACAAGTGTGTGAGTCCGGTCGATGAAAGCGCGGTCCTGTCTCGTCGCAACTGTCCGAGCTCTTCCAGCAATTTGCCGGAATCGGTGGTCCCGGAAAGGCTGGCCGTGTGAGTGCCGGCGATATCCACCGACACGACCTGCAGTTGCACGCCGAGCTGCGCGCTGAAGATTCCGTCCACGTTGTTGAGGCGCGTGAGAATCGCGTCGCGGGCCTGCGTTTCGCTCGAGTAGCGAGCCAGGTAGTCCGCATCGCCGAGGATGGATATCTCGACGACCTCATCGGGTGCGCCGGACTGAAGTCCCTGCATCCTGGCGCGCACGTCGTCGATCATGGCGTCGTAGGCCGCCGATGCGTCGCGCGGCGTCTCCACCGTATCGCCGTCGAGCGAAACGCTCTGCTCCATCACGGCGTCCGATAATTTGAACATCACCGTGCCTGCGGCGCCGTAATTGACTCCATCCGGCGCCGCATCGACCACGAATATCTCACTGCCATCCCAAATCATGCCGCGCGGCCGACCGTCCTGAATGCTGATGCGCGCCCAGGAACCGGGCACGCCTTCGACGGTTCCCTTGTAGAGCTGCACGGAACTGCCGGCAGCGACATTCGCGAGTCGCTGGTTGATCGTGAGTTGCAGGCGGAAATCCCGGTCGAACGCCTCGAGCTCGAGAGTCGCGGATTCTCCGTCGGCGCCTCGTTTGAGTGCGGGTCGAACGTCTTCCGAATGTTGCGGCACGAGCTTGTCTGCCGCGTTGCTCGATGCCGGCCCCGCGGCGGCCGCGAGCATGAATGCCGCGATGCAGCCGCAAGAAGTCCCGAAAGCTGGTTTTCGCATGTCTGGAAGATGCGATTCCAGGACACCATTCGGAAAGTAGGAATGGCCCGCAGTCGTTGCGGGTGGATGCTGACGTACGACGGATTGCGCCAGGCCCTGGGCCGGGAACACCTTTGTTACTGCGCCTTCACTCGCGAATCATCTCGAACTCAGCCAGCCGTTCACCGTGAGCCACTCCATGATCGCGCCCTGCCAGCGGTCGCGCGGCATGAGGATGAATCCATGCTGACCCTGCTGGAACAGGCGCGCTTCGACCGGCACACCCGCGCGCCGCATCGCATCGAAGAACACGACGCTGTTCTCCACGTCGACCAGGCGATCGTCCGCGGCGTGCAGGAGCAGTGCCGGCGGCGAATCCTTCGTCACGTGTAGTTCGCTCGAGAAATAACGGACCTGGTCGTCCGACGGGTTCGCGCCGAGCAGCGCCTTGCGCGAGTCCATGTGCGTGATCTTCGCGTCCATGCTGATGACGGGATACACGAGGACGAGAAAGTCGGGCCGCAGTTCGACGCGATCCGGGTTCTCGATGCGTGGCTCGCCGAAGCGGGTTGCGAGCGTCGACGCGAGGTGACCACCGGCCGAGAAACCGATCACGCCGACCCGTTCCGGGTCCAGTTTCCACTGGGCGGCGCGCTCGCGCACGAAGCGCATCGCCTGCTGCGCGTCCTGCAGCGGGCCGATGGACTTGTCGACCATGGTCCGATCGCTGGGGATGCGGTACTTCACCACGAACGCCGCGATGCCGTGATCGACGAAGAAGCGCGCCTGCTCGGTGCCTTCGTATTCGAAGGTGAGACCCGCGTACCCGCCGCCCGGGATGATCACGACGCTCGCTCCGGTGGCCTTTGCGCGGGCAGGTAGATAGACCTGGATGAAGGGCCGCGAGACTTTCTGTATCCAGCTTCCGTTCGCCGAGGCTTCTTCGTCCGAGACCGGCTTCGCGTTGGGGATCGCGGCGTCGCCGTAGAGCGGAAAGCTCTGCATCTTCGGTGGAAAGATGGTGTCCGGCGCTGGCGCGGACGATTGCGCCAGCGCCGCGCCACCCATGATCGGACATGCGACGAGTAATACGCAGGTTAACGCCGCACGGAACGATCCGGTCATCACGACCTCATTTGCTGTGGCCCGGCGCCACGACTAGGACAGAATGATCTTGCGCGCCTCACCATCCGGGTCGTCCACCATCCGGCTCTCGTTGTCCCAGACCATCGTCCGGTTCGAGCCCGGATCGGTGGGTTGCCAGGCGAGTCCGGGGATGCTGGGATTCCCCGTCGCGGCGAACTTCGCCCACGAGGACGCCATCTTCTTCGCGAGTGCCTGGGCTTCGGGCGTGTTGCCGGTGCCCTGCTCGCAGCGCTTCGTGTTGTCGAAGCAGAACGCGAGCTCCGCGGTGTGCCACGCGCCTGGCTCGCCATCGAGTATCGGTGTCTGCCAGGTGAAATAGTACGTGTACGCCGGCGCCGCGCTGAGCGCGTGCTTGAAGCCCGCCATCTGCACGACCCTGTTGCGAATGGCGAGCCCGTTGAGCCCCGGATGTCCGCTGCAGATGTACGACAGCGTCCGAATCTTCTTCTGTGGATAGGCCTTCTTGAGCGCGGCGATGATGGCGACGGCCTTCTCCGCTCCATACGTCTTCGTGAGATTGTCGCGCCACTCGTCCTCGGTCGGCCGCCGCGACATGATGTTGCCTTCCTCGGTCACCGAGCCGATCAGCATCGGCACGTGTTTCGAGATCTCGGGCGCGGCATTGAAGAACGAGCGCATGTTGACGATCTTTCCATCGACGCAGGGCGACCAGCCGACACGCGGCGTGCCCGGTGCACCCGGCCCACCCATCGGGGGACCGACTGGATTGATCTTGGCCGCCGCCGCGTTGCCCGCCGCGAAAAGCTTCGACCACTCCACCTTCCGCAGCGCGGCGATGTCGTTCGGCGCGAGGCCTAACTCTTTCATCGTCTGCCGCGCGAGCTCGCGCTGCTGTTCCCGGCTCGGGATGTTTCCGCCGCCACCCGACATCGCGGCCGCGCGATGGAACAGGCCCGACGCGGACGGCATGCCCATCAGCGTCGTCACCTTCGAACCACCGCCGGATTGGCCGTAGATCATCACGCGATCCGGATCGCCGCCGAAGTTGGCGATGTTCTCGTGGACCCAGCGCAAGGCCGCGACGAGATCCGTCATGCCGACGTTGGCGGAATCTTCGTAGGCGGACCCACCGACCTCCGCCGCATCGAAGAACCCGAGAATGTTCAGGCGATGATTGACGGAAACCTGCACCACATCGTGATGCCGCGCCATCTGCGCGCCTTCGTGCGAAGGCAGTTCGTACGAGGAGCCGAAGCTGAAGCCGCCGCCGTGGAAATAGACCATCACGGGGCGCTTGCCGCTCAGGCTCGGCGTCCAGATGTTGAGCTTGAGCATGTCCTCGCTCATCCAGCCGTCGTCCCAGTCCTGGATGAACGTCTGTTCGATGCTCGTCCACGGATGTGTGTTCTGCGGGCAGTTCGCGCCGTAGATCAACGCGGGATATTCGTCCGACCAGGGGGTCGGCGGTTTCGCGGGGAGCCAGCGATTCTCACCGGCGGTGGTCTGGCCGTACGGGATGCCTTTGAACGTGAAGACACCGCCGTCCAGGTAGCCGCGCACTTTGCCGTACTGTGTTTTCGCGATGGCCGAACGTGGCGTGGTCAGATTTCCAGGGCCTTGATGAGCCGCCGTCTTGGTGCTGTCAGACGCAGCGGCGAAGTTCGTCGCCGCAAGTCCCGCGCCCGCGGTGGAAGAAAGAATCAGCGCCTCGCGGCGAGTGAGTCCCGCGCGCTTCTTCGAATCGCTCATGTGGCCCCCTGCGTGTGTAACGCAAACATTCTAGGGGGCCGATTGCGGCGATCGGCATTCCGATTCGACGGCGTGCAAGTTCGATTTCCGTATCATTGTGAGGGCCCGCTAGAATCGCAGCCCACCAACCATTCTCATGGGGGCCTGTCATGTGCGAGCGCGATTCGAACGACGACATCCTGCGCGGCAACGAGCTCTCGCGCCGCCAGTTCGGCACGCTGGGTCTCGGTGCGTCGCTGGCGGCGATGCTCCCCAGGATCGCTTCGGCCGCCGACGTCACGGAATCCGAAGTCGAGATCAAAACGCCCGATGGCGTCTGCGATGCGCACTTCGTGCATCCGGCCCAGGCGACTGCCGCCGTGCTGGTATGGCCTGACATCTTCGGACTTCGCCCCGCGTTCCGCGCGATGGGCAAGCGGCTCGCGGAAGCGGGCTACGCCGTACTCACGGTCAATCCTTTCTACCGCTCCGTCAAAGGACAGCCCGCGAGCCGCGAGGACGCGTTCAGCTATGCGCGCACGTTGAGTCCCACCACGCATTTCTCCGATGCGAAGGCCTTCGTGGCCTGGCTCGATGAGCAGAAGGCCGTCGACACGAAACGCAAGATCGGCACGACCGGCTACTGCATGGGCGGGCCCATCGTGTTCCGCACCGCGGCATCGCTGCCGGAGCGCATCGGCGCCGGCTGCTCGTTCCACGGCGGTGGATTGACCACGACGAACGACGACAGTCCGCACCTGCTGATTCCGAAGATGAAGGCCAGCATGCTGGTCGCGATCGCGGACAACGACGATCAGAAGGACCCGACGTCGAAGGACATCCTGCGCAAGGCGTTCGACGACGCAAAGGTCACGGCGGAGATCGAGGTGTACGAGGGCGCGAATCACGGCTGGATGCCGCCGGATTCGCAGAATCACAATGCGGCGGCGGCCGAGCGAGGGTGGGAGCGGAAGCTCGCGCGGTTCAAGAAGGCGCTGGCGTAGGCCCGACTCATCCAGTCAGTCGGCGGGCCCATGAAGATTCTGGTTACGGGAAGCGCCGGCCACCTCGGCGAAGCGCTCATGCGTACACTGCCGGCGCACGGGCACGAGGCGCTGGGTGTGGACGTATTGCCCTCGCCCTTCACGCACGTGACGGGCTCCATCTCCGATCGCGCGTTCGTGGACAGGTGCATGCGCGGCGTGGATGTGGTGTTTCACGCGGCCACGCTGCACAAGCCGCACGTAGCCACGCATCCGCGCCAGGCCTTCGTCGACACGAACATCACCGGCACGCTGAATCTTCTCGAGGCCGCGGTCGCCAACGAGGTGCGCTCGTTCATCTTCACCAGCACCACGAGCACGTTCGGCGATGCGCTCACGCCGCCGCCCGGAGCGCCGGCCGCGTGGATCACGGAAGAAGTGGTGCCGCAGCCGAAGAACATCTATGGCGTGACCAAGACCGCGGCGGAAGATCTGTGCAAGCTCTTCCACCGCAATCACAAACTACCCTGCCTGGTGTTGCGCACCTCGCGGTTCTTTCCGGAGAACGACGACGTGCCAGAGCGCGCCTCGGAGTACGAGGACGCCAACCTCAAGCTCAACGAGCTGCTCTACCGCCGGGTGGACGTGGAAGACGTGGTGAGCTCGCACCTGCTCGCCATCGCGCGCGCGCCGGAGCTGGGGTTCGACAAGTTCATCATCTCCGCCACTTCGCCGTTCACGCGCGAGGACCTGGCGGAGCTGGGCCGCGACGCGCCGGCGGTGCTCGCGCGCCACGTGCCGGAGTTCGCCAGCGCCTACGCCGCGCGCGGCTGGAAGATGCTGCCTATCCTCGACCGCGTGTACGTCAACGACCGCGCGCGCGAGAAGTTAGGCTGGAAGCCGGTGTACGATTTCCGCACGGCGCTGGCGCGCGTTGCGGCGAACCAGGATTTCCGCAGCGAGCTTGCGCGGGAGATCGGGTACAAGGGGTACCATCGGGCCGGAAAGCAGGCAGCCAAAGAGCTGGAACCCTGTTAGCAAGAGTCCCTGCGGGATCTGCCAGCTATTAGCCCTTGCCCCCCGCCGCCCGATCGTGACAGCCGAACTACTCCAGGTCAGCGCCGCGCGTGCAGGATGCGGTACAGCGGGTCGCCCCGCTTGTTGGTGTCGCGCGCATAGGCGTATTCCCAGACCATCGGCGTGGAATACAGCACCATTCCGCGACCCGTGGCCGGGTTTATGGTCAACACGACACTTGCTGCGCAGTCGGTGTGCAGGCCGTTGCCCGTGGCGGGGCACCAGCGGTAGATGCTGAACTTGCGCTCCGAGGCCTGCGTCGACGTGCCCTCTTCGGTCTCGATGATCACCTGCCCGCGGCGCAGGTAGCCCCGCGGCCTGCCGTACTTGGCCACGAGCTGGTCGAGCGCGCGGTCGTAAACCGTCACGTGATCCGCTGGTAGTTTGACGAGCTCCTCGCGCGACTCGCTCTGGAACTCGAGTCGCATGCCGCAGAACTTGTTGATGTCGGCGAAGTCCGGCGGGGGCTCCTTCTTTTTCACCGAGCCTTTCCAGTTCGCGCAGAACTGCCACACGATCGGATGCAGTACCACGCCGGTCTGCTTGTCGCCCCAGCGAAATCCCTGGCCGGGGATGAGGTACTCGGAGAGGACGTAGAATCCACCGCCCTCGTAATCCCGGTAGATCCGCTGCAACGTGGCGTGGAAGTCGCAACCGTCGACGGCGCCGCTCATCGGGCCGCCGCCCGGGCGCCCCGGAACGCAGGTGAATGCGGCTTGCTTCTGCACCGGCACGATGAATCCCGCGCCCACGCCGATGGGTTCGGCGGGAAGGCGGTTGAAGGTACTGCGCAGCTCGCCCCAGGTTCTGCCGTCGAAGCCCGGGGGCGGCACGTACTTCACCTTCTTCTCCGCCGCCGCGGTAGATAGAGACAGCGCCAGCAGCAGGCCGGCCAGGACGCGCGGCAAGAATTCATTGAACGAGATCGACAAGAGGCCCCTCCACCATCTCATCAAGGCAGGTGTCGAATACTCATTTGCCCTAACCACGCGAAGAGGTCAACCGGCCGCGTCACAAGGGTGATGCGGGCCTCACTGGTAGCCGCGCGGGCGCTTGCGGAAGTGCACGACGCCGCGCTGGTAGTCGATCGCCATCTCGCGCGATTGGGCGAGCACGTCCATGCCGATGAGCACGGTCGGCTCGTCCTGCAGGCCCCAGACATCGAAGATATGGAAGTTGCCGATGTATGCGTGCACACCGTCGACGACCGTGCGGCCGAGGCGCAGGGACGGCGTCCAGACACTCTCCTCGAGCAGCAGGGGTCGGCCGAATGTGAAGGCGTGCCCGTCGCGGTATTCGATCGATCGTGCCGCGACGTCGCGCAGGGCCTCGCGGAAACGCTCGTTGCCGATCGAGATGTCCGAGCCCGTGTCGATCAACACGTTGACGCGCACGCCGACGATCCCTCCCTCCACCAGCAACAGCGAACCGAATCGCAGTTGCGCCGGCACACTCAGCCAGCCTTTCATCGTCAATTGAGCGGCGCTCTCGTAGATAGCTACACAACGCTTGTCGAAGTCGAGGTGCAGCAGGCGCCCGGCCATGCCGTCTACACCGAGCAAACCGTGTTCGCCGTCGAGCATCGGACCGTCGAGCACGGGCGTGTCGCCTTGCGACAGGCGAAGCGAACCGAACGAGAGCGAATCGACGTGCACGAGTGTTGCGGACTCGGGGCCGACGATCGAATGCACCACGTCTTCGCCCGAAGGCGTCAGGCCAAGGCGCGTGGCGAGCGACCTGGAGAGCACCGAGCGATTCGCGCCGGTGTCGATGATGAAGCGGAACGGGCCCTGGCCGTTGATGTTGATGCGGGCAACGGCGCGGCCGGCGCTGTCTTTTCGCGTTTCACCCGCGACACTGGGAGTGTCGGACTCGAGGGGCTCGCAGGCATGCGCCGGTATGGCCACCAATAACGCGCCCGCTACCAACACGGTCGTCGCCACGTGCCTGATGAACCGGGCCATGAGCCGACTATGCGCTGGCGCGAGCAGGCGCTCAAGCCGGCGAGGCGTATCCCGGGAACGGGACAGCGGCTGTGCCGGCCCCTGCCCGATCCTTTAGTTAGTTCGATTCCTCGAACCCGTCAGCCCACGTCAGCCCACGTCAGCCCACGTCAGCCCGCGTCAGCCAAGGGCGAAGCGTTGCCGGATCAGCGCCGCGCGGCGCTGCATCTCGGGGCTCGCGAAGCCCATGGCGCGAAGCGCGTCCAATCGCGGCAGGGTCGTCTGGCGCGTATAAAAAGAAGAGAACGCGCCGAGCCGCTCGAGCTCTTCCATCGTCGCCGCCATGACCCAGTCGCCGATCGAATCGCCCGGCACGATGGTGTCGAAGCGTGCCGAAGGTACGAGAAATGGCTCAGCGAGATCCACCTGCTTCTTCTCGTTCACTTCCGTGCCGAGCCGCTGCAGCGCCTCGATCGCAAGCGAGCGCTCGCCCAGGTCCGCTGCCGCGCGCGCGAGGCTCGCCAGGCGCAATCCTCTCGACCCACGCCCGGCCAGCGATCTGAACGCGCCGACGCTCTTGCTCAGAGCAGCAAAGCGCTGGCTTGCGGGCAAATCCGCATCGCGGCTCATCGCGTAGTCATGCAGCGCTTCCGCGACCTCGGAGCTGTCGTCGGAATCCTTCATGGTCGATTTCCAGAGGCCGGCGAGTTGCTTGCCGTAAGGCAGGCGCATCAGCGTCGTATGCCAGTCGTATGCCACGCGCGACGTGATCCGGCTCCACATCGCGGACAAGCCCCCGCCCCTCGCCTGCGTCGCCGCTGCGGTGCCTTGCGTCAGGAAGCCCTGTTTGGCGAGCGCGTCGGCTCGATCCTGCTTGCATGCGAAGAGATTGAGTAGATAGGTATCGGGTCTGGCCGCGCGGTCGAACGGCGCCAGGATGCCAAGCCCGGGAACCAGCCGATACGAGGGATAGCCGAGCGCGGCGAAGTGATCGACGAGCTCCATGTGCACCTGCGTTCCGGCTTTGACTTCGTACTGGATCAGTGGCGATTCCTCGGCCAGGAACCGCTTGCCGCCGTTCAGGATGTTGCGCTCTTCCCCTTCGGCGTCGATCTTGATGAAGGCGATGTCCCGCCAGCCATGGCGCTCGCGGCACTCGTCGAGAGTCGATACCTGCACCTCTTCGCTCGCGCCCGATGGTTCCCCGTCGCGCACCAGCGAATTGAGTTCCGACTGGTCGTTCAGCGTGAGGCGCAGGGTGCCGCTCTCGGAAGACAACGCGCACTGCTCGAGCACCACGTGACCGAACCCGTTGGCCGCAATGCCTTGGGCCAACAGCCCGGCCGTGGACGAGGCCGGCTCGAAAGCCCAGACACGCCCCGTCGGCCCGACGGTTCGCGCCATCGAGAGTGTGTACACGCCGAGGTTGGCGCCAATGTCGATGATCCGCTGGCCCGGTTGCAGCAGCCGCCTTAGAAACTTGATTTCGTCTTCGAACCAGTCCTGCTGCTCCTTCAGAACGTAGCAGGTGATCAGGTCGAGTGAGTCGGGAACGACGACCCGGACGCCGTCGATCATTTCCAGTTGGGTAGTCGATGTCATGGCAGGTGCAAGCGAGTGCGGATGTCGCGGCGCATGCTACGACGACTTGCTGTGCAGGTCGACTCGGATCAAAGCGAATAGCCCGCGTCTCCTTCGACGACGGTCGGCAGTACTCGGTCGCGGGGCTGAGCCCGGCCGCCATGAAGCGGCAGGTCCAGTCGGTATCGGAGGTGACCTCGGCCTTGCCGCGCACGACGACTTCTCGGAATGCCGGGTCCTTCGCGACTTCCACGGTAAGTAGATAGGCGGTGCGCGAATCACCTTCCGCCGGCTGACGCCGCGTCCACAGAATCACGCTCTCCGGCGCGGGATCCCCCGAGGCAACCCCCTGCGGATACGACTCACGACGCTCGCGCCACGTGGGCGCCGCCGCGCTCCCTGTCCCGAAGGCGAGCACGGCACCCGCGGCCTCGGCAAACTGTCTGCGAGTCAGCATCCGGGCATGCTGCGGCGGGCTCCGCGGCGGGCTCCGCGCCGCGCACATCGGTTCACCGCACGGCTGGGCGAATCCGGCAGGAACCGGTGGGACTGCGCGCTAGTCTTCACCCCAGCAATTTCCCGCAGGAGCCGTTCATGTCCGTCACGAGCCGATCCCTCACGTCGATGTCCGTTGCCGCAGCCGTGCTGCTGGCGCTCGCCGGCTGCCAGCGCGCCGCCGACGAGAAAAAAGCCGCCGCGCCCGCCGCCTGGGCGCTCGACGAAAGCAAACTGCAACAGCCCATCCGCTTCGCCGCCACGGACCTGGACCCGGCGCAGAACGCCTGCAAGGACCTGGGGGCCTACGCGAACGGCAAATGGCTGAGCGAGAATGAGATTCCCGCGGACGAGCCGGCCTGGGGAGCATTCCTCGTCCTGAACAACCGCTCATTGGGCGTGCGTCAGCAGCTCGCCGAACGCATCGCCGCCGAACCCGATGCCACGGGCATCGACAAAATCATCGGCGACTTCTGGGCCACGGGCATGGACGAGCGGAAGCTCGACGAGGCGGGGCTGACGCCGCTCGAGAGCCGCTTCGCCGCCATCGACGCGCTCGCCGACGGACCTTCCATTGCCGAGCATCTGCGGAAGCTCGCCGCGGCTGGCGAGAACCCGCTGTTCACGTTCGGCGGGGAACCGGATTTCAAGAATTCCACGATGTACATCGCATCGGCCTTCCAGGGTGGCCTGGGGCTGCCCGACTCCACGTACTACACACTCGCGGACAAGAAACCGATCCGGGAAGCGTACGTGAAGCACATCGCGAAGCTGTTCGAGCTGGCGGGCACACCGGCCGACGAAGCCGCGAAGCAGGCGGCCGCGGTGCTGGCGTTCGAAACGCGCCTGGCCAAGGCGTCGAAGTCGAGCGAGCAGCTCTCGCGCGACGTGGAGCTCTACTACCACCCGGTGAAGATGGCCGAAGCGGACAAGCTGGCGCCTAACTTCCCGTGGACGAAGTTCTTCGAGTCGCAGGGTGTCGCGACGCCCGAGTGGTTCTCGCTGGGCGTCCCCGCGTTCCACAAGGAAGTGAGCAAGATGATCGCGGACGTGCCCGTGTCGCAGTGGCAGAGCTGGTTCCGCTTCAAGGTGCTCGATGACGCGGCGCCTTATCTCAGCGAACCGTTCGTCACCGAAAGCTTCGAGTTCTACGGCAAGACGCTGCAGGGCCGGAAGGAACAGCGGCCGCGCTGGAAACGCGTCCTGGGCATGATCGAGAACTCCGTCGGCGAAGCGATGGGGCAGCGCTACGTCGAAGTCGCGTTCCCGGCCTCTTCGAAGGCGCAGATGGAGCAGCTCGTCGACAACCTGCGCGCCGCCTTGAAAGTGCGCATCGAGAACCTTTCGTGGATGAGTGACGCCACGAAGAAGAAGGCGATGGAGAAATGGGGCGCGTTCAACACCAAGATCGGCTATCCCGACAAGTGGCGCGACTGGACGGGCCTCACTACCGGCCGCGACAGCCTGTACGGCAACGTCGCCGCGGCCCGGGCGTTCAACTACCGCTGGAAGCTCGACAAGATTGGCAAGCCCGTCGACAAGACCGAATGGGACATGACGCCGCAGACGGTCAACGCGTATTACAACCCGCAGTTGAACGAGATCGTGTTCCCGGCGGCGATCCTGCAGCCGCCCTTCTTCGATCCCGAGGCCGACGATGCGTTGAACTACGGCGCGATCGGCATGGTGATCGGCCACGAGCTGATCCACGGCTATGACGACCAGGGCTCGCGCTTCGGACCGTCGGGGAATTTCGAGCAGTGGTGGACGAAGGAAGACGCGGCGAGCTTCGAAAAGCTGACCGGCAAGCTGGTCAGCCAGTACAACGACTACATCGCGGCGCCCGGTCTCACCGAGAAGGTGAACGGCAACTTGACGCTCGGCGAGAACATCGCGGATCTCGGCGGACTCAACGTCGCCTACGATGCCTTGCAGATGGCGTCCGCCGGCAAACCCGACCCGATGATCGACAACCTCACGCGCGACCAGCGGTTCTTCCTCGGCTTCGCCGCGGCCTGGCGCGAGAAGTACACGCCGGAGCTGACCAAGCTGATCATCGCCTCGGATCCGCACGCGCCGGGACGCGTGCGCGCCAACGGCACGCCGACCAACATGAAGTCGTTCGCCAAGGCGTTCGGCTGCAAGGAAGGCGACCCGATGGTCAACAGTGGGGACAAGAAGGTCGTGATCTGGTAGCAGGCGTGGGCTGACGCCCTGAACGAAAGGCCCCCGGAGATATCCCCACGGGGGCCTTTCTATCTACGTCAATCTCTCGATGTATTCACGCCGGGATCAGGACAACCGATCGCCGCTGCCAGAAACTGATCTCCCGGGCGGGCGTCACCGCAATGCGCGGCGACACCTCTGTGCTAACTACGTCCCGAAAGCGGGTCGCTCAACGGCACTCGATCCGATCCCTTGCCGGCTTGCAGAAATCACCGTAGCCGTGCACGCGCCAGTAGTCGGTCATGCCGAGGTCTCCAACAAGCGTCGTGAAACCCGGCAAGCGCCGGGTGTCGGCGAACAAAGGCATCCAGATCGGAGCCGGGTGCGGGCGCCGAGGTATGACTTCGGACAGAATTTCCAGCGCAGTCTGCGGGTCGTCGAAGTACGCGGCCCACGCCGCGACCATGACTTTCTCCGTGTCGGCCGCGGTGCTCGCGACGGCGCGAAGTTCGTCAGCCCCCCCCGACGGCGCGTCGAGAAACTTCGCCATGCGCCGGTTGATGGCCGCGGCGGGAACGCTGTCGGTGAGCGCGGCGAGCCTGCGATCGATCTCGCCACGATCGCCGCTCGCGAGTGCGATGCTGAATCCCAGGCCCAAGAATCCCTCGCGCAGTCCTTCGAGCTGCAGTCCGCGATCGACTTCGCCGAGCGCGGCGCCGTAGTCGGCATTGGCCACGTAGGCCAGAGCCAGGAAACTTGCGTATCCGGGCCCGAGTGGATTGTTGGCGCGCGCATCTTCGAGTACCGGGATCGCCTCGCTTACCCTGCCGACACACAACAGGAATACGCCGTGCGAGCCCGCCAGCTCCGCGATCGCGCCATGTTCGGCAATAGTCTCCTCCAGGCGCTTGAAGTACGCCGCCGCGCCTAACCAGTCTCCACGGCGTGTCGCCGCGATGCCGAGCAATTGCAGGACGTGTGGCGCGTCCGGCGTCAGTTGCCGCGCCCGCTCGAGCGAATACTCGGCGGACCGCAGCCATTCAACGGCGCGCCCGGGGACGGCGTAAGCGGCATTGCTATAGGTTCCGCTGAGCCCAGACCATGCCATCGAAAACTCCGGGTCGATGGCGATTGCGCGTTGCAGGTGCGCGATCGCCAGTGGATAGGACTCCGGGCGGCCGACGAGATTGAGCGCCCTGCCGCGCAGGTATTCGTCGTAAGCCTCGACGTCGTCCGTCATGCCCGGCATGCGCGCGAGATCCCCCACGCGCAGCTTCACCTGCATCGCGGCGCTGACGGATTTTGCGATCTCGTCCTGGACGGCGAAGATGTCTTCGAGCGGACGTTCGAAGGTCTGGGCCCACAATTGCCGGCTGGTCGGCGCCTCGATCAGTTGCGCCGTGATGCGCACGCGGTCACCGCCCTTGCGCACGCTGCCGAGAAGCAGATGTTTCACGCCCAGCTTCTCACCGACCGCGCGAGCCTCCACGCCCTGTCCGCGCAACTGGAAGGACGACGTGCGTGCGATGACGCGCAGGTCCCGCAGACGCGCGAGGCGGTCGAGCACTTCCTCGGTGATGCCGTCGGCGAAGTACGCCTGGCCTCCGTCGGGGGACAGGTCCGCGAAGGGAAGCACCGCGAGCGAGCGGTCGATGTCGGTCGCAGCCGGTCGAAAGACCGCCCACAAGATCGCCGACAGGGCCGCCAGCACGACCGCCGCGATTGCCGTCGTCTTCCACAAGCGATTCGACACCGGGACGGGCGCCGGGTCCGCGACCGGCTCCGAAGCCAGTTCCATCGCGGGCTCTACCGGCACGACGAGCCGATACCCCCGCTTCGGAACGGTTTCGATGTAGCTCTGGCCGCCTTCCGTGGTTCCGAGCGCCTCGCGCAACTGGCTGATGGCTAGATAGACGGAGCCATCGCTCACGACCACGTTTTTCCAGACCGCGGCCATCAGATCGTTGACTGACGCAACCTCGCCGCCGCGTGCCGCCAGGTGCATGAGCACGTCCATGGCGCGCGGCTCGAGACGCACCGCTTGCCCATCCCGTAAGAGCAGGTTCGATGCCGGGTCGGCGATCCAGGCGCCGATTCTGGTTTTCGTCGCGGTCATCGGGGGCCTGGGTCGATTCCTTCGACAGAACTAAGGTGATCCTGAGGCTTTCCTCAGGCGTCGCGGGGCATCTCGATTGTAGCGTCCGGAGCGTTTATTCCACCCAACTCGAGGGCCGGGTCATGAAACTACTCCGCGGATCGTTCCTGTTTGCTGCGCTTGCACTCACCTCCGCGAGCCATGCGGCCGACCCTCCGGCTCCTCCGCAGATTCCGCCGGACGTCAGCGCCATGTTGCTCGAGCACCGCGGCCAGTGGCGCGCCGAGGGCTGGGACATCCAGGGTGAGAAGCGCACGCCAGTGACGGCGAGCTGGGAATGCAAAGCGGCCGTGAACGGCGTGGGCAACGTGTGCATGTGGTACCACGAATGGACCGACCGGCCTCACGACTACGCGCTCGACATCATGGGGTACGACCCGAAACTCAAGGTGCTCCGGATGCAGCGCGTCAACGACACGGGAGTCCTGGGCGCGGGCGCCGAAGTGACCGTGCGCGGAAACACCATGACCGTGGTGCGGGAGTCCACCAGCGAAGACGGAAAGCCGCGCGTCATGCGCAACGAGATAGTCGTCACCAAGCCGGGCGAATGGCGGCAACACATCACCTTCGACGAGGACGGCAAACGCGTGCGGGAATGGCAGCTCACGCAGCGGCGTATTGCGGGCGCCCCACTCGTCGTGAACCGTGATGCTCCGCCGAGCACGGAAGTCCCCGCCGAGATCGTCGCGTGGCTCGAGGGACAACGCGGCACCTGGCGCAGCGAGGGCGAGATCATCAACGGCGAAGAACGCACCAAGGCCTACGCCACCTGGGAATGTGTTGCCGCGGTGAAGGGCATCGGCAACGTGTGCACCTGGCACCACGAATGGACCAACCGTCCCGCGGATTCGGCGCTGGACATCTCCGGCTACGATCCGGCCAGGAAGATGTTGAGCACCGCGCGCCTGACCGACAGCGGACTGCTCGCGGCGCCGATCGCGATCCAGGTGCAGGGCAACACCGTGCGCGGCTCGATGCAGATGACCGAGAACGGAAAGGCCGCGGTCTACAACAACGAAATCGTGGTCAAGTCACGCGATGAGCGCGCGCAACGGATGTGGGTCGAGATAGATGGGAAGGTTGCTCGCGAATTCATCATCACGCATCGACGCGTCAAGTGACGCGCCGTGCGTGATGCGAATTCACTCCGCCGCTAGCGGTAGGGAGTGATCGTCTGGATGCGACCGTTGGCGTCGTACGTCAGCTCGGTCATCTTCACCGAGCGCAAGTGCGTCACGCCTTTCGACAGCACGGAGTCGTGGTAGAACAGGTACCACTTGCCCTGGAACTCGCAGATCGAATGATGCGTCGTCCAGCCGATCACGGGCGTGAGGATCCGGCCCTGATAGGTGAACGGGCCGTAGGGATTGTCGCCGATCGCGTAGCACAAGTAGTGAGTGTCACCGGTGGAGTACGAGAAGTAGTACTTGCCGTTGTACTTGTGCATCCATGACGCCTCGAAGAAGCGCCGGTCGTGATCGCCGGCGAGCAGTGGCTCGCGCGCTTCGTCGAGGATCACGACCGCGCGCGGTGCTTCGGCGAACTGCTTCATGTCCGCGGTGAGCTCCGCGACACGCGGGCACAGCGCCGGTTGGCTGTCCGAGGGCTCCTCGTTCTTTTCGCCGTATGTGTTGTCGCGATACTTCTGGAGCTGACCGCCCCAGATGCCGCCGAAGTACATGTACGCGGAACCGTCGTCATCCACGAATACGGCCGGGTCGATGGAATAACTACCCTTGATCGCCTCAGGCTCCGGTTTGAACGGGCCCTCGGGGCGATCGCCGACGGCGACACCGATCTGGAAAATGCCGTCGGCGCGCTTGGCCGGGAAATACAGGTAGTACTTGCCGTCCTTCGTCGCGGCATCCGGCGCCCACATCTGGCGCTGCGCCCACTTCACATCCTTGATGTCGAGCGCGACACCGCAGTCGACCGCCGGGCTCGTCGGCGAATCCAGCCGCAGCACGTGATAGTCGCGCATGTCGAAGTGATCGCCGAGGTCGTTGAACGGGATGCCGGCTTCGACGTCGTGCGAGGGATAGACGTAGATCTTCCCCTCGAACACGTGCGCCGACGGATCGGCCGTGTAGATGTTCGTCACCAGCGGCTGGGAAATGGCCCTGCGGGTGAGGGCTTCGTAGTCTTCGCCGGAGTAATCGACTTCTGAATCGTTCGACATGATGCTCGGGTTCCTCGTGTGTCAGGACGTCGCGCGGCGACGCTGAGCCAGCTCGGTTTCGATCCGCGTTTCCATCGCCTTGTTGATCTCGTAGAAGAACAGGACAACGCAGCAGATCAGGAACGGAATCGACGCATAGATACTGATCGACAGTTTGACGCCCTGAACCACGTCGGACGACTGCAGGGCCGCATCGGGCACGTAGCCGTAGATGTCCAGCAGCTTCGCGACCAGCGCGCCGCCGACCGCCAGGCCGAACTTGAGGCCGAGGATCATGGCGGAGAAAACAATGGCCGTGGCGCGACGATTGTTCTTCCACTCCGAGTAGTCGGCGACGTCCGCGATCATCGCCCACAGCAGCGGAATCGTGATGCCGTAGAAGAAGCCGTGGAGGATCTGCGAGAGCATCATCGTCCCGATGGCGTCGGGCGGAAAGAACACGAACGCAAGCAGGAACAGGGTCGAAGCGAAGAGTCCCGCACTGAACACGTTGCGCTTGCCGAAGCGGTCGGCGAGCGGCCTGGTGAAGCCGATGCCGACGATCATCATGATGATGCCGCCGCCGTTGAAGATGCCGAAGCCGGTGGAGACGGGATCGCCGTGGAACCCGAAGCCGTCCAGAAACTGCGTCAGCGCCGCCCGGTCGACGAAGTACTGGAAATAGTAGATGTATGAGCCGCCCTTCAATGCCAGGTTGATGAAGACCATCACGATGACGACCAGCATCAGCAGCCACGGCTTGTTGCGGAACAGGTCGACGAGATCCTGCTTCACGGTGGACTTCTGTTCCGCCGTCGGAACGATGCGCTCCTTCGTCGTCAGGAACGTGATGATGAAGAAGATCGTGCCGATGATCGCGAAACCCATCATCGCCTTGCGGAAGCCGGCCGCCTGATCGCCGTCGCCGAGCGCGAGCACCAGCGGCAGCAGCAACACCTGGATGACGAACTGGGCGATCATCACCGCGACGAAGCGGTACGAGGACAGGCTGTTGCGCTCCGACATGTTGCCGGTCAGCACACCGCTCAGCGCCGCGTAGGGAAGATTGTTTGCCGCGTAGATCGTGACCAGCAGCGTGTACGTGATTGCGGCGTAGTAGATCTTGCCCTGCTCGCCGAGATCCGGCGTCGAGAACGCCAGCAGCGAGAACACGCCGAACGGCACCGCGGTCCACAGCACCCAGGGACGGAACTTGCCCCAGCGCGTATTCGTGCGATCGGCGATCAGTCCCATGATGGGATTGAAGATCACACCGCCGAAGAGGCCGCCCCAGAAGATGATCGCGGAGGCGGTGCCTGCCGGGATCTTGTAAACGTCGGTGTAGAAAAACGCCAGGAAGGTGATGAAAGTCTGGAATATGAGATTGGCCGCCAGGTCGCCCAGGCTGTATCCGATCTTCTCCCCCACGCTCAGCCGTTCAGCAGTTGTAGTCATTTTATTGCTCTGATGGATTTGTTCGGCGGAGGGAGAATAAGCGTCCTTCCGCGCTCGGGCCAGCCGATCGCGTCGTACCCGGGGAAACCGGGCTTTCGCGGGGGGTGGGGCGCTCGAACTAGACCTTGCGAGATTTCCTGGTTCGCGCCTGCAACCGGCGAAGCTTGTCGCGCTTCCTCGTGAGGGCCGCCGAGATCCGCGGCCAGCGCTGTGTATGAAGGGCCGTGGTCGTTCTGAAATCCTCGAGCGGGACGGCGCGCAGCGGATCGATGTCATATTGCAGGAAGACCCGGATGGCTCCGCTGTCTTTCGCGAATTCGGCGATCCGCTCGAGCAACGGCAGGGCTTTTCGCTCGCCGCGCTCGACGATTTCCGCGCGAATGAACGCCCTGGCGACATCGATCGCAAGGTTCGCCTGCGACACGCCAGCCGGCGTCTGCTTCGCAGGTATCAGCGCGAGATTCTGGATCCGGCTATCGAACACGTCGACAGGATGCATCACCCGCAGCCTTCCAATTTCCGGTACTTCCATTTCGAGCGCTCGCTTCCTGACATCTTCAGTGACGAGCCCGGCGACGCTTGCCAGGAAGTTGACTTGTTTGACGCTGCCGTCGGGCAACTTGTTCGTGACCTTTCCCGTTTGAAATGTGGCGTCGTCAATGCCGGGGATCCAGACGTTCCAGCCTAGCGTCCGCGCGAGTTGTCGCGCGAGCTCACCGTCGGCAATGAAGTCCGCGTCCGCGCTCACCGCCGCTATCAGGATCACCGCCAAGGCTGTCAGATATTTCCGATAGCCGCGTCGGTTCCGCCCTATAGCTCGCAAACTCCGGCCGCGACATTCTTTGGCTCCCTAGGTCCGGGAGCGAAGTGAAACCGCGAGTATGAATGCCAAGGTGCAGGAGACGGCCGGAGAAGCCGTACTTACACTGGGCGGGTTGCTTTACGCGGACGCCTCCCGGCCGCGTATCCCGGAACAGGATTGGACCGATCTGCTTTGCAAGGTGGCGGTCGGCGACACCCATGCTTTCGGCACCCTGTACATGTGGACCCATGGCATCGTCTTCGCGCTCGCCATGCGGATCACCCACGAACGCGCCGTTGCCGAGTTAGTGACGGTGGAAGTGTTTCAAGACCTTTGGCACAAGGCCGCGACTTACGACGCCGCGAGCGGCACGGTAGTCGCATGGATCATGAACCTTGCGCGTTCGTGCGCGTTGCGAGCGTGTGGGACAGAACGATGAGCGAGAACCTGGACTCAGAACGTTGCGAAGAAGTCGAGCGCGTCACCCTCTTTGCGCTGCGCACGCTGCCTGCCGGGCAGGTGACGGCGTTGGAGGCACACCTACGCCAGTGCGATGGCTGTCGCGGCGAGCTCGAACAACTACGACCCCTGGTCGATTACTTCGTCGACAACGAAGGAAGCGGCACGCAAGCGCCTCCGTCGTTGCGGGAACGGATCGCGGCGCGTGTCGCCGGGGCCCTCGGCCGGGAAATACTCTTGCCGACGTCGCGCGAGGTCGGGGACCCCGAGTGGGAGCAGGTCGCGCCAGGAATCGCCTGCAAGCTGCTCGCCACCGACTCGGCGCACGATCGCGTGAGCATGCTGGTACGGCTCGCGCCCGGCGTCGCCTATCCACCGCATACGCACAGCGGTGTCGAGGAATTGCACCTGCTCGAGGGCGAGCTGTGGATAGACGACCGGAAGCTCGTGGCGGGCGACTACAACCGTGCCGATCCCGGCACGAGCGATAGTCGCGTGTGGAGCGAAACCGGCTGCATGTGCGTGCTCATCACCTCGTCGAAGGACGTGCTGCGGTAAGGCCTACGCTTCGACGATCGGCTTGAATCCGGCCCAGGCCATGCGTTTCATGTCGAAGGGCATGCTGGCGGGATTCATCATGTCCGCGAGGCGCGGATCGGCCATCACCTTCTTCATGATGCGATTCTTGTCGGCCTTCGACTTGTAGGTGATCCAGGAAAACACGACCACCTCGCCGGGCTTGACCTTGGCGAGCTTCGGAAAGATGGAGGTGTAGGTCTTGCCGTCCTGCTTGCTGGTGAGCTGGTCGGCGACACACTCGACGTACTCGAGGGCTCCGTGATCGCGCCAGACCTTGGCGGCCACTCGGGCGATTTGGCGGTAGCGCGCGAGCTTCTTCTTCGGAATCGGCAGGATGAATCCGTCTACATATCGGGACATGGGCTTCTCCTAGGTAGCTACTACACAGTCGAATGGCGGGGGCCCGATTCGACACCCGCTGGAAAGATATTTCCAGAGTCAGGCTTGGCGCATGCGTCGTGAACCCGGGGTCAGGCCAGTATCGCCGCATCGAGCAGCACGCAGGTGCCCACCAAGAGCAGAATCGCACCGACAACCCTCGCTGCGGGAATGCTGTCGGGCAGCAACCGTTCCGCGCAGATGGCGAGCGTCACGAGCGCCATCGCGCGCAGATCCATGACGCCGGCCACCAGCAGGACGGCGGTGAGTGGTGCGCAGCACCAGGCGCATCGCAGGCCGATCCGAGTCGATAACGCGCCAGATCCGGATTCACGCCACGCTCGCGCGATCCGCCGCGGCGTACTCGTCGTGGCGCTTCCACCAGATGCCACCCTCGTTGCGGCCCAGCGGCGCGCGATCCAGCCACTGGTACTTGTTCCACAGCGGGTCGAGGCCGCGCGCGTAGGTGGAGTACGTGTGGTAGATAGCGCCGTCCTGCTGGATGAACGCGCTCATGCCGGGCCGGTCGCGGCCGTAGGTGGCCGCGTCGGTGCCTACTCCTCTTGCAATGGCCGCCACCACCGGATGCACTTCCACGATCTGGTCCATCGCATGCGCGTTGCGCGCGTAGTTGTATTCGATGGTGCCGGCGCGCTGCTGCTCTTCGGTGAACGACACGTTGAAGTCGAAGTTGAACGCACCGTCCGCGGCCGACACCCACGGGAAGGTCCAGCCCATGCGCTTGCGAAAGCCCAGCAGCTTCGCCAACGTCGCGCGCGAGACCGCGGTCAGCGACACGTCGTGGTTCTCGAGATGCACCGCGATGCCGTCGAAGCCATCGGCGATTGCCGAACAGGACGGGCAGCCCTGCGACCAAGTCGGACCGAACATGAAGTGATAAACGAGGAGCTGCGAGCGCCCGCG
This sequence comes from Pseudomonadota bacterium, assembly GCA_023433515.1. GTDB lineage: Bacteria > Pseudomonadota > Gammaproteobacteria > Steroidobacterales > Steroidobacteraceae > CADEED01. The sequence continues at coordinate 33,247 of JAEZCN010000191.1, read as the reverse complement.
GAACAGGTCCTTCAAGGACACCCTGCCCTGCTCGGCTTCGAAGGAATAGTCCTTTTCGACGCGCACCCAGGGCAGCGCCTGGCGGCGGCGCGCGAGCTCGTCCGCCTGTCGCACGTGATCCTTCTCGGCCTGCAGCAGCTCGAGCCGGGCTTTCAGCCATTGTTCGCGGGTTCCGATTGCGTGAGTCATGATGGGCTCCTCCGGTGATGAGGCGGCCATTCTTGGGTACCGGGCGCGAGCAGCGGGAGTGACATCTTTGTCGGGATTGGGAACAACGTAGTTCAACGATGGACTCGCTGATCACCGCCGCGGCGCGCGCGCTGGCCGCCGGCGACCCACTCGGCGCGCTCAACCGGATTGCGTTGCGCAAGGATGCGCCGGCGCTGGCGCTGCGCGGTATCGCGATGGCCCAGATCGGGGACTTTCGGCGTGCGAAGGAGCTGGTGCGCGCGGCGGCGCGGGCCTTTGGCGCGAGGGAGTCCGTGGCCCGTGCACGGTGCATCGTTGCCGAGGCGGAGCTTTCGCTCGCCTCGCGCGATCTGGGGTGGCCCCCGAAACGATTGGAGGCCGCTCGAAAGATCCTCGAACAACACGGCGACCGGCTGAACACCGCGCACGCGCGCTATCTACAGATCCGCCGATTGCTGTTGATAGGCAGGCTCGACGATGCCGATGCGCTCTTGATCGAGATCGAACGCACGGCATTGACGCCGGCACTCGAGGCCACGCACGCACTCATCGTCGCGGGTATTGCCATTCGACGAATCCGGACCCGGCTCGCGCGCGCGGCGTTGGCTCGTGCGATGGAAGCTGCACGCGTGGCGGGCATTGCGGCGCTCGTCGCCGAAGTCGAAGCTGTCGCACGCATTCTCGATGCACCCGCCGCCCGACTGCTCGCGCGCGGGGAGAAACGCGTCGTGACACTTGAAGAGGTCGAAGCCACATTCGCTTCGAAGGCGCTGATCTTCGATGAGTGTCGGTATGCCGTGCGTGCCGACGGTAAAGTGATCGCGCTCGCGGGACGCGCGGTACTTTTCACGCTCGCCCGCGCATTGGCCGAGGCCTGGCCCGACGACGTAGCACGCGACGAGCTCGTGCGCCGTGCGTTCCGCATCGAGGTCGCGGATGAGTCACTGCGTGCGCGACTGCGCGTCGAAATGGGCCGGCTGCGAAAGGTTCTTAAAGGCGTTGCCGACGTCGAGGCCACGAAGACGGGCTTCGTGCTGAAACCGAAAGCGCGGCAGGTCGTCGTGCTGGCGCGGCCGATGGAAGAAGAACACGCGGCCGTGCTCGCGTTTCTCGCGGATGGCGAGTCCTGGCCCACGTCTGCCTTGGCGCTGGCGCTCGGCACCAGTCAACGCAGCGTGCAGCGCGCGCTCGACGATCTCGCGGCGGCCGGAAAGGTGCAGGCGTATGGCGCGGGCCGTTCGCGCCGCTGGATGACTCCACCGCTACCCGGAATCGCGACTACCTTGTTACTCCCCGCCCCGCTGCCGGGTGTCTAGCATGGTGAGCATCAACGGTTCGAGGAGAGCGACGTGAAGAGATCCGCAGCCAAAGTGGTCCGTGAATACACCTTTCCCGAAGGGACCAAGGTGGGCGGCGTAACCTTCGACGGCAAGAATGTGTGGGCCGCCTGCGGCGACAAGCTCAATGCCATCGATCCAACTACCGGCGAGGTGCGGCGCTCGCTCGACGTGCAGGCTCACGCGGGGACGGCATTCGACGGCAAGCACCTTTACCAGATTGCCGAAAGCCATATTCAGAAGGTGGACCCCGATACCGGCAAGGTGATCTCCACCATCCCCGCGCCCGGCAATGGTGGCGACTCGGGACTTGCGTGGGCGGAGGGCTCGCTGTGGGTAGGCGAATATCGCGCACGCAAGATCCACCAGGTGGATCCCGCAACTGGCAAAGTGCTGCGCACGATCGAATCCAATCGCTTCGTCACCGGGGTCACGTGGCTCGGCAACGAGTTGTGGCATGCGACGTGGGAAGGCGATGAGAGCGAGTTGCGGCGCGTGGACCCGGAATCCGGCGAGGTGCTGGAGAGCGTCGAACTACCTGCGAGCGTCAACGTGTCCGGACTGGAGTCGAATGGGAAAGATACGTTCTACTGCGGTGGTGGAGGCACAGGAAAGGTCCGTGCGGTGACGCGCGGCGGATCGTAACGCGGCACCAATGCGTGAGTTTTTCGAGCGCTTCCGTGACATTTGTTCACGGAGGCATTTCCTTCGCAGAACGCACATACATCCTGAGCGGACGCCCCACCCGGTCCGCCGTACCGCAGGCCGCCGCCCGGTTGGTTGATTTCGCTGGAAAAACGCAATTCAGCCAGCGGGAACGCTCATTTTGAAGTACCTTTAGCACCCCCTGTGATCCGAGCCGGTTTCGCTCCAGCTCGCGCGTCGCCCGACGCATCGTTGCGGCCTCGAGTCCGCCACCTGAAGCAATCACATCGGAGCGGCGCATTTGCGCCGGCTATCTACATCACCGTTCGAGGAGTTTCTCTTGACCAAGCTTTATGTTGGAAACCTGCCGTTCAGCGCCACGGAAGACAGCGTGCGCGAACTTTTCGCCGCACACGGCACCGTCGAGAAGGTCGCTCTGATCAACGACCGCGACACGGGACAGCCGCGCGGCTTCGGGTTCGTGGAGATGTCGGGCGCGGACGCGCAGCGCGCCATGCAATCGCTCAACGGCAAGGATTTTGGCGGCCGCCCGCTGAAGGTCAACGAGGCGCAGGACAAACCCCGCGGTGGCGGCGGCGGCGGCGGGTACGGGCGCCGATGAGACCGCGCAACGGCGCGAAGAATCTGACGGCCCTGAGTCCTGAAAAGGCGCGAAACCTGCGGCTCGAAAGGCAGCGCCGGGATCGCATGGCCGCGAAGGAATTGCGCGTGCAGTTCCCACAGTTCGCGACGCTGCGGGTCGACCTCGTATTCAATGACGAGGTTTCCAAACCACCGGCACCGCAATCCATCGTGTTGCATCCACCCGCGCGCGCCTACTTCGTCTACCCGTGTCCGTATGCGGGCTGTAGCGGCGAGCTCAATCTCGCGGCGAACGTCGATGACATCGCGGCACAGGGCACGGACCATGCGGAAGGACACATCCGGTGCTCTGGCGAACGTCACGGCCCCCACGGCAAGACGCTCTGCGACTTGCAGATCGAATACTCGATCGCGGTGGGTAAATGAATACGTACCATGATTATCGGAGTCCAGCATCGATGACCGTATCGCCTCTCAACCCGGGTGAACTACCCGCGGAGTACCGCGTTCGACTGGCCGAGGAGCGCGCGGCAGCGGATGAACGCCGCAGGACCGAGCTTCTCGACCTGACGTCGACCGCCAATGCCCCGAGCGCGAGAATTCGCGCGTGGGAACGGGCCCATGGCCTGACCTTGCCGCGTGCCGAATCGCATCCCGTTCTGAAATCGGTGGCAGCCGCGACGCGTCTGTCGCTCGAGCAGGTGCAGGAAGAGCAGCGTCGCCGGCTGATGCCCGCGTCGGTGGACTTGCCGGTGGCCTGATTTCGAAGAATCAGGGCCGCATTGCGTGTCGAATGAAAAGCCCCTCGCCGGGAAACCGGCGAGGGGCTTTTTTCTTCCAGGCGTTCTGAACGTCAGTCCGTAACGAGTCTTCCGGCTCCTTACATATCCTTCCTCCCGAACCGCACCTTGCGCCATGAGCGTGACGGGTCTGCGAGCCATTTCCCGATAACTCCTCTGTGGCCCCGAAAGTGGCCGCTGCACAGGAGAAACGTCATGCCTCGCTCGCCCAACCGTCGGCGCCTCGCGCCGTTGACCACCGCGCTTGCCTTCGCATCCTCGGCGGCCCTGACTGCCGCCGCCGCCCAGGCGCAAACCCCCGAAACGCTGGTCTGGATCGACGTTTCCACGCATAGCTCCGGCATGCCCGACATGGGCGCGATGGCTGGCCTTGCCGGCCGGATGATGGGAGGAGCCAACAACGAGATGCGTTATCCGACCGCGCGCGGTAATGCCGGCGGCGGGGGGCAGTCCGGGCAATACCTCGACGTGGCGCTGTACAACAAGCTCAAGCCTGGCGTGGAGGCGCAGCTCGCGATTCCCGATGGCTTGAAGCTGGGCAAGTCTCTGCTGCTGACGCCGCCACCTCCACCGGAGCCCACCCCCCAAACGAAGGGTGGCACACAAAAGGTGCCCGATATCGAGATCACCATCCTCGAATACTGGGGTTGCGGCGACAAGGTGCGTGCCGGCCAGCCGACCACATTCAAAATGAAGATGTCGGGCGGCGCCATGCAGACCAGCGGCAGCATGACGCCGGGCAAGTTCGTACCTGATCGCGACGTCGACGCCACTCCGGCCTATGCCGTGTGGCCTAACAAGAAGGATGGTCGGCGCGTGTCCAACGGCGCCTTGCTCGCCGGATCCCATCGCATGACCGGCAACGGCGTGCCGGAATCGCTGAAGTTCGATCTGGGCCGAAACGCGGAGTTCATGCCGAAGATCGCGCTCAGCACCAAGGGCCAGCTCACCGATGCCATCGCGGTGAACTGGCAGACCGTCGATCGCGCACGAGCCTACTTCGTCAACGCGATCGCGATGCAGGGCCAGAACACCATGGTGCTGTGGAGCAGCGCCGAGAGCGCCGGCGCCGGGCACGGACTGCAGCAGTACCTGACGGGTTCGTACATCGACCGCTGGCTGAAGGAGAAAGTGCTGCTGCCGCCGACCGCCACGAGCTGCACGATTCCGAAGGGCATCTTCGCCTCTCGCGACGGAGCTGGCGCGGAAAGCGGCATGGGCGGAATGAGCATGCTGAGCATGATCGCCTACGGCCCCGAGACCCACGTGGTGTGGCCGCCGAGACCCGCCGCTGCAGAAGAACTGAAGAAGTGGAATGCGGAGTGGAACGTGCGCATCCGCACCAAGTCCACCGCCGGCGCGATGCTCGGCATGGATTTCGGCGGCATGGGCATGGACACGGACGACTCGTACGGCGCCGACGCCGACACCACGGACGAAGAACCCGCGCAAGAGGAAGGTCAGAAGGAAAGCAAGGGCAAGAAATTTCTCAAGGGCATCTTGAAGAAGATCAACTGAGCCTTCCGCACCACCTCACAACCGGAGACCGTGATGAATCGCCATACGACGATCGCTTCCATCGCCACGCTGGTACTAGCTACCTTGGCCTGCGCCGTGCCGCATGTAGCTGAGGCGCAGAGCCTCGGCGACCTGCTGAAGGACAGGATCAAGCGCACTGCGACGGAAGAAGTGGAGAACAAGGCGGACCAGGCCGCGCGAAAGGTGGTGCGGTGTGCCCTCGGCGACGAGCAGTGCATCCGCGCGGCCAAGAAGAAGGGCGCGAAGGTCGAGACCTATGAGCCGGAGAACACCGCGACTGACGACGTGGTGCCGCACACGGACGCGACGCCCGGTTCGGCGATGACTGACGCGGCACCAGCCCAGGCCGCCACGCCGACAGTCCATGCCCTGCCCGCCGACATCAAGCCAGTTCCCTCCGGCCCCGCCGTGCCGCTCGCGAAAATGCAGGCCAGTTGCGATGTGAATGCGGTGGGCCGCACCAGGGCCGCGCGCAAGGATCCCGCGTTCAATCCAGGCCTGCCCGGCGCGGCGGCGGTGCTCGCGAAGATCAAGCCGGTGTTCGCCGGCTTCGCGCCGAATGGGTTTGAAACCGAGGCCAGCGGCAGCCTGCCGGTCGATGTCACTGCCTTGCAGCCCGCGTACATGCGCCCGTGGGTCTACGCCGTGGGCTCCCTGCCGTACGGCTGCCATTCGAACGGCAAGTTCTTCAAGGACACCCACTACGGCTTTCACGCGTTCATCAACGTCAATTACTCCATGGGTGAAGGCCCATTCAGCCTGCCCCCCGACTTCGACCCCAACAGCGAGAACGGCGACGGCACCAGCCAGGACGCCAAACTGGGCTTCTTCCGCCTGCGCAGCGACTGGCTCGCGAACGGCCTGCCGCGGGCGACGAACGGGTACTTCCATATTCCTGGCGAATACACCGACAGCTATTGGTTCACGCGCGGCGGCCAGTTGCCATTCGCCTATGTGACCCGCGGAGAATTCCTGCGCAAGCAGATCGACATCCTGCAGGTCGGCCTGGCCGACGAGCAGCGCAGGCAGGAGAGCGCATACACCGCCGCCGGCCAGCAACCCAACCGCGCGCGTATCGACCCGATTCTCGACTACTCCTACCGCAAGCCCATCGCCAACTACCAGAAGCTCTTGACGATGCCGGTGTCATGGCTGCAGCAGAAAGCCATCCTGAGTCCGAGCGCGAGCGCGGCGGATGCGAGCTACGAAATCCTCGACGAATCGAAGATCGACTCCCGCGTGCTCGTGCCGATCAAGCCGGACCCAGACTACCTGGACAAGTCCAAGGCGCCCGGCGAGCCGCAATACATCGTCATCTACATGAAGAACTCGCACAGGCGCGGCGAGTACTACCAGCTTCGTGATCTGATCGAGCAGAACGCCGAAGTCTTCAAGGCGCTGGTGAAGTAGATGGGCGCGGCGAAGACACGCATCGGGTTGCTGGCCGCGATGCTGCTGACCCTCGTCGCTTGCAGCGGCAAGACCACGCCCGATGCGGCGCAAACCGCGACGCAAGGTGCGGGCCAGCCCGTCGCGCCCGAGCCGAACCCGGACGGCACGCCTGACCCGGCCGTCGTGCAGAAGCTGATCGACGCGGGTGTCGAACAGGACGAAGCGCGCCTGCTGGCCCTGACTACCTGGAACGCCAGCAATCCCGAGCCTGGAGTGGCGCATGTCGTGCTCACCTACCCGTGGGGCGACACCTCGCGCATCGAGTTGCGCGTCGTTCGCGTCGATGCCGGCGATGTCCAGGCGGCGGAAATCCTGGAAGCGTCGGTCGAGCCAGGCCGAGTAGCCCTCGCGATCCGCTACTACGTGCCGGAAGCGGACATCCCGATGACGCACGCCTCCGCGCTGCCGCCGGCTTTGCGCACGCGCGAACTCGATCTCATCGGCTTGCTGATCCCGGCCGCGCACGCGCAGCAGTTCTCCGGCGGCTACGGGCAAGTGTTCCAGCGCTGGCTCACCGAGACGGCCAGTGACGAAGTACGCGACAAGCTGCTCGAAAAGATGCTCGGCACGAAGGCCGGCGGCCGGGTCGGCGCCGCGATCAACGTGGCCAATGCGGGCAAGGAGCTGCACGAGCTTTCCGAGAAGGCGCGCAAGCGACTCAGGGACCTCGACGAGCTGCGCAAATGCATCGAGAGCAACCCGAGCGGTGCGCAGTGGGTTGCCGGTCAGAAGGAGAAGATCCTCAAGCAGCTCGACGCGGCCCGCGCGGAAATCATTGCCGACGATACGGTGAGGGGCGTGAACACCGTTACCGGCGTCGTGGCCGGTGCGCTCACCCCGATCGTCGGTTTCCTGACGGGCCCCGCGCTCGCGCAGTCGCAAGACGAGCTGGAACAACTCGTCAAGCAGCGCATGAACGAGATTCGCCGCAGCGCGCCCGAGTGCGACAAGAACTCTTACGTGATCGATGGCGTCGGCGACTGCCGCGGCCCATGGAAGGTCTGCGACGTGACGAAGCCATTCACGTTCGCCGCTTGCGGCGGCTCGATGACACACACGCCCTCGAGCGCACGCAGCGGCTCATTCAACTTCAATCACAGCGGCGTCCGCGGCGACGGCACTTACACGCTCACCGGCGACAAGAACCGGATGTCCGCGACTTACCAGGGAACGGTCTGTCTCCCGACGGGCGCCTGCATCCAGCAACCACCCGGCAAGGCCGTCTGGACACAGATCGACGACTGCGACGGATGAACGAGCCAAGGCAGAAGACCATGAAACCCGACACGAAATTCGCCATCACCGCCACACTGGCACTAACTACCCTCGGCTGCGTCCTGCCGCTCGCGGCGCACTCGCAAGGCGCCTCCCGCGCCATATCCGCCGACGTCAAGCCGGTACCTTCCGGCCCGGCCGTGCCGCTGGCGCAGATGCAGGCCAATTGCGACGCGAACGCGGTGGGTCGCACCGCCGCCGCACGCAAGGATGAGGCTTACGCTCCCAGCCCCGCTGGCGCGGGCGCGGTGCTGGCGAAGATCAAGCCAATCTTCGCCGGTTTCGCACCGAACGGTTTCGAGACCCGCACCGGCGGCACCGTGTTCACGCGCAATCACGGAATGCCCGCGAACATGCACCCATGGAATTTCCACGTGCTCAGCTACCCGTATGGCTGCCTGTCCAACGGCAAGTTCTTCAAGGACGGGCACTATGGTTTTTCCGCCTACGTCACCATCAACGACGGCCTGCACCATGGTCCCTACCGGGTGCCCGACAAGTTCACCCCGGACAGCCCGAACGGTGACGGCACAGGCGAGGATTCGCAATTCGGCTTCTACACGCTGCTGGACGAATGGCTCGTCGATGGCCTGCCGCAGCCGAAGAACGGCCACTTCCATATCCGCGGTGAATACACCGACATCTACTGGTTCACCCGCGGCGGTCAGTTGCCCTTCGCCTATGTGACCCGCGAGGAATTCCTGCGCAAGCAGATCGGCATCCTGCAAGTCGGCGCGGCGCACACACGCAGCGACATGACACGCGGTTACACCGGCGCCGGACAGCCGGTCGATCACGCGACGATCAACAGCATTCTCGCCACGACATACGAAAAGCCCATTGCCCGTTACCAGCAGTTGCTGAAGCAGCCAGCGGCATGGCTGCAGCAGCCGGCCATCGTGCGCATGACTTACGAGGCGGGCTACGAATTCCTCGATGCATCACAAGTTGGCTCCGGCGTTCAAGTACCGGTCAAACCGAGCCCGAACTACCTGGACAAGTCCAAGGCGGCCGGCGAGCCGCAATACATCGTCATCCGACTGGGCAATCAAGCCAGGCGCGGCGAGTACTACCAGCTGCGTGACCTGATCGAACAGAACGCGGAAGTCTTCAAGTCGCTGGTGAAATGAGAAGCGTCACGATGAAACGCATCGCCCTGCTCGCTCCGATGATGCTGGTGCTCGCCAGCTGCGGCGGCAATGCACCGGCTGAGAATCGGACTCCACCCGCGGCGAAAGCGCAACTTCCCGTCGCGCCCGAACCGAATCCGGACGGCACGCCGGATCCGGCCATCGTGCAGAAGCTGATCGACGCGGGCGCCGAGCCAGACGAAGCTCGCGTGCTGGCCCTGACTACCTGGAATAGCAGCAGCCCAGAGCCGGGCGTCGCGCATGTCGTGCTCACCTATCCCTGGGGCGACACTTCGCGCATCGAGTTGCGCGTGCGCCGGGTCGATGCCAGCGAGGTCAAACCGGCAGAGATCCTGGAATCCTCGGTGGAACCAGGCCGCGTCGCACTCGCGATCCGCTACTACGTGCCGGAGGCGGACATCCCCATGACACTGGCCTCCGCCCTGCCGCCCGCGCTGCGGACGCGTGAGTTCGACCTCATCGACTTGCTCATCCCCAGAGCTCATGCGCAGCAGTTCTCCGGCGGCTTCGGCGAGGTGTTCCAGCGATGGGTCTCGGAGACGGCCAGCGACGAAGTCCGCGACAGGCTGCTCAACAAGACCTTCGGCGCCAGGTTGGGCGGCAGGATCAGCGCGCAGATCACCGTGGCCAACGCGGCCAATGATCTGGGCAAGCTCTCCAGGGAAGCGCTCAAACGCATCAAGGAACTCGACGAACTGCGCAAGTGCATCGAGAGCAATCCGCGCGGTGCACAGTGGGCCCCCGGTGAGAAAGAGAAGATCCTGAAACAGCTCGACGAGATGCGCGCGGACATCATCGCCGACGACACAGTGCGAGGCGTCAACACGGTGACCGGCGCGGTCGCCGGCATTCTCACGCCAGTGGTCGGGCTGCTGAGCGGCCCGGCCCTCGAATGGTCCAAACATGAGCTCGAGCAACTCGTCGAGCAGCGCATGAACCAGATCCGCCGCAGCGCGAACAACTGCAAGAAGGGTTATGTGATCGGCGGTTGCGCGCTGCAAGGCGAAATTCCCGACGTCGATGGACCTTTCCATGCGCGGACGAACGGCGTGTCCTTCCGGTTCACACCCACCGGCGAGAGAGCCGGCACCTGGGACTGGAAACATTCCGGCGCCATCGGCGAGGGCCCGTACCACATCACCCTCAACCAGGACGAGACCAGCGGCACGCTCACCCTGCCGCCGGGCCGCAATGTCATCGGCGGCCAGATCCTCATCACAGAACCGTGGAGCTGCACGCTGACGCTCATCAAGTGACGATCGCATCGCGTCGCTCAACACCTTCATGAACTTCAAGCCGGAGGCTTTCAATGTCGCCACCAATCAGAGCGTATTTGACTAACTACCATCATCAAGCCGCGCGCATCAGCGGAGAGGTTTCAACCATGTCGAAAAAGGGACGTACGTTTGCAGTCACCATGGCTGTCGTCATACTGGCCGGAGTTTTCGCCGTCTCAAGGGAAGCAAGTGGCCGGCAGGCGGCTGACGCTCAAAGCCCCGTCGAAACCCGGCTCGCGGCCATGGAAAAGAGAATCGCCGAGCTCGAGAAGCAGAACGCTCAACTGCGCTCGTTCATCACCATCAACGGCAACTCGCTGACGATCAAGAGTGCCCAGGCACTCACCATCCAGGCGGGGGCGGATTTACTCCTGAAGAGCAACATGATGGCCACGCTCCAGGCTGGCAGCATGGCTCAGGTTAAAGGCCCGACGGTCCGGCTCAACGGTGGCGGCAAGCCAGTAGCCCGCGTCGGTGATGCAGTAAATGTGGCTCACCCGTCGCCTGCTGGCAAGGTCATCCAGGGATCACCGACGGTGTTCGTCGACTAAGCGAGACTTGTCCCGCCCGGGACCTACACACCCAGCGTGCGCGCCAACGCCTCGGCCTGTTTGCGGTTCACGTCCTGCGGCAACACTGAATCGCGCAGCACGGGCATGGCTTGCCCGAGCAGCGCGCGGGCTTCGGCGCGGTCGCCGCGCTCAAAGCGGACCGCGGCCAGTTCGGCGCGGGCGATGGCGAGGTTGACCGGCACGGCGCCGGCCTCGAATCGCCGCACCGCTTCGCGCTGGTCGCGCTCCGCCGCGGCGAGGTCTCCGCGCTGCCGCGCAAAGGCGGCGCCATAGCGCAGGACCTGGGTGAACACGGGATGCGTGTCGGGGACGAGTTTGGCCCATTTGGCCTTCGCTTCGTCCAGCAAACGAAGACCGTTGGCGGTGTCACCGCTGTACCGCGCCAGCACCACGCGGTTCCAGGTCAGCAGCGCGTATTCTGCCGAATCCTCACCGTCGAGCCGCCGCGCGGCGGTCTGCAGCCGGCGCAGTAGCGCATCCGCCTCGGCGAACCGGCCAGCCAAGGCCAGGCCGCGCGCGTAGTTGCGCTCCAGTTGGCGCCGGCGGGCCTCCTCCTTGCCGACACCACCCTCATCGAGGATGGCGAGACTTTCCTCGAACAATGTCAGCGCCCGTGGATAGTCGCCGGCGTTCTCGTATATCGCGCCAAGGTTGGTGAGGTTGATCGCTCGTTGCAGCGGCGCTTCGACGGAGGCCGCATTGAGCTGGTGCTCGCGCTCCACCTCTTCGGCCGCCTCGCGGTATCGGCCCAGTTCGTTCAATACGATGCCCAATGCGCCATGCAATGTGCCTGCTTCGTTGCCGAAGGCGCCCACAGTCTTCGTATGGATGGCGATGGCTTCGCGAAGCAGTGGTTCGGCGGCAGCGGCATCGCCATTGATGCTGAGCGCATTGGCCTTGGCGTGCAGCAGCGCCGACCGCCAGGGTGACTGCGGCGGAAGGCCGCGACTCTGGAGAAGGGCCAGTCCTTCTTCAGCCAGTTGCAGGGCGCGGGCGAAATCGCCCGTAAAAACCGACTGCCTGCTCAGCATCTGGTAGACGTTGATGACGCTCGAGAAATCGTCCGGGGAGGGATCGGGAATTCCTTTCGCCAGCTCGATCGCCTGCAGCCATTGTTTCTCCGCGTTCTCGACGTCGCGGGCTCGATGGTGGGCAAATCCGAGCGCTTCCAGCGCCTTGAACTGCTGCATGGGATCGTCCGGCGCGAAACGTCGCCGGAGCTCGGCCGCCCGTTCGGCCGCCGCCAGGCTCTCCTCGCCCAGATCCATCGTGCCGAGGACGAAGGCGTGCACGGTGTGGTCCTCCGCCAGCGCCAATGCTTCCTCGCGGCTGCGCGCCTCTTGCCCATCCAATCCAGCTTCCAGCAGTTCCCGCGCGATGAGCTTTTCACCAACCGCGTTGTGCAGGTGACCGAGCATACGCTGCACCGCCTGGCGCACCTGCGGGTCGACCGCGCCGCGCTCGTCGAGCTTGGCGCGTGCATGTTCGAGCAGCTGCCGCACGCTGACTTCGGTGCTGAGCGCGTTCTCGGGCGCCGCGGCCGCGAGCGTGTCGTTGAGGAATGCCATCACCTCGCGCGCGTTGGCGCTCTGTCTTTCCGCCTCGATTCGCCGCTGCTCGGCGATGGCGGCCTGCGCCCGCGCCTCGCGCGCCTGCCACAACGCCGCGCCGCTGCCGCCGAGCACGGCCAGCAACACCAGCGACGCGGCCGTGGCCATCACGAGGTTGCGACGCCACCACAGGCGGAATCGCAGCGCGCGTGTAGGTGGCACGATGCGCAGCGGTCGGTGACGCAACCAACGGCGCAAGTCTTCGGCGAGTGCGTCGACGCTGACGTAGCGCCCTTCCGGCATGCGCCGCAAACAACCCTGCACGATCTGCGTCAACGGGCCGCGCAAGTTCTTCGCCAGCAGTTCCGGACTCAATCCGCCGCGCAAGCCGGCCAGTTCAGGCGCAGCCTGCGCCGCCGCGCGCGTCAGCGGTTCCGGCTCACGCTCCAGCAACTGCAACTGCTTGGGCAGCGGCGTGTCGCGTTGCAGGCCGAACGGATGCGCGCCGCTCAGCAGCCGATGCAGCACGATACCCAGTTGCCACACGTCGGTGGCCGTGGTGATGGGCGCGGCGTGCAACTGCTCGGGGCTGGCGTATTCGAAGGTCAGCGCGCGGTCGCTGGTGGCCGTGGCCTCCGCGCCGTCGAGTTGTTTGGCGATGCCGAAGTCCAGCAGCTTCACCCGCCCGTCGGCATCAACCATCAGGTTCGATGGCTTCAGGTCGCGATGAATGATCAGGCTGCGATGCGCGCAGCTCACCGCGTCCAGCGCCTGCAGGAATAGTTCGATGCGCTCGCGCAGGCCCAGCTGGTGTTTGTCACACCACTGGTCGATGGGCATGCCATCGATGTATTCCATGACGAAGTACGGATCGCCCTCCGCGCTGAAGCCGCCGTCCAGCAAGGTGGCGATGTGCGGATGGCGCAGCTGCGCGAGCAGTTGCCGCTCGCGCACGAAGCGCTCGCGCGCGGCCGGCGAATCGGAGGCGCTGCGGATCAGCTTCAGCGCCGCCTTTTGCGCATAAGCCCCGTCGCTGCGTTGAACCGTGTACACCGTGCCCATGCCGCCGCGACCCAGCTCGCCGACGATGCGCCACGCGCCGATCGTCTTGCCGACCTGCGCGTTTGTCGCTGCCTCCGCCGCGGACTGGCCCTGCAGTTCCGCTTGCCACTTCGCGGCGTTGCCGCCGAAGGGCTCTTGGGCCTGGGCATCGGCGACCAGCATGGCTTCGACCAGCGCACGCAGCTCGGCATCGTCCGCGCACAATTCGTCGAGTCCCGCCGCACGCCGCTCCGGTGACAGCTCGATGAGCTGCTCGAAGATGCGCATCGCCAGCGGACCGCGGTGGGTATCCATTCAGTGCCCAAGTCTGGCCGCGAGCCAGGCGCGGGTACGGCGCCAGTCGCGCTGCACGGTGGATTCGCTGACTTCCAGCAGCGTGGCGATCTCCGGTTCCTCGTAACCACCGAAGTAGCGCAGCTCGACGATCTGCGCGGCGCGCGGATCGAAACGCCGCAGTTCCTCGAGCAACTCGTGCAGCGCCAGCACCTCGACTTCCGCCTGCGGCTGGATCGCCGCGCAGTCCGTCAGCGTCACGGCCTGTTCGCCGCCGCCGCGCTTGGCGGCGTGGATCTCGCGCGCATGGTCCACCAGCACGTGGTGCATGGCACGGGCGGAAAGGGCCATCAGGTGATTGCGGTCGGAGGGTTCCAATGCGGCGTTGCCGGCCAGCTTCAGCCAGGCCTCGTGTACGAGCGCCGTGGTCTGGAACGCGCGGCGCTGCTTGCGCAGTTGTTTGCGCGCGGCCTGCTTGAGCTGCTCGTACACCGCCGCGAATGCCACATCGAGCGCGCCCGCGTCGCCGGCGCGGCTGCGGGCCAGCAGCTCGGTCACTGGCGTCTGCGCCGTTTCCACCACCATCCCTTTGCCCCCTGTCAGGCGCCGATCCGGGATCAGGCCTTACGCACCACCTCCGACTTTAACTTCTCCGCCGCCAAAATCAGCAATCTTGCAGTCATTTCGTGATGGGCTTCGATCAGGAGACTGGAACTCCGACCTTGCGCGGACGATTACAATGCTGTTTTCGCGAGCAGGCAGCCGATGGAAACCTCTCAAGTCGACCGTGCCGTGATCATCGTGTGGCGCTGGCAAGGTCTGCTGATGACCTCGATTGCCACCGTCTGCGCATGCGGTCTCGTCATCCGATTCGGTGCGCCCGGTCTGTTGGTGCCACTGCTCATTGCCGCGGTCGGATTGACGCTCAGCTGGGTCTGGCCGGAGGCGTATTACCGGCGCCTGCGATTCGGCGTCGATGCGACCGGCATCGCAATCGAGCGCGGCGTCCTCTGGCGGTCGAGGATCGCGCTGCCGCGGGCGCGCATCCAGCACACGGATGTCTCGCAAGGGCCGCTGCAGCGGCGCTTCGGTGTCGGCACGTTGAAGTTGTACACGGCCGGCAGCCGCTACACGAAGATCGAACTACCCGGCCTCGCGCATGCGGATGCCATCGCGTTACGCGACGCGTTGCTCGCGGAGAATCGCGACAGTGGCGTCTGAAGGCGGCGCGGCGGAATTCGAGCCGACACTGCGATTGCATCGGTCGTCCTGGCTGTTCGCGCTGACGGGCTCGGTGCGGCAACTGATCTTCCCGCTCATCGTGCTCCTGCTATTCGGCGCGCGCCGCGACGACGACTGGATAGGCACGCCTCTCGCTCTGGTATTCGTAGGCGCGATGCTCGTACGCGCCGTGTGGCATCAATGGACCTTTCGCTATGGATTCGGCCCCCGCGGCCTGGTGATTCGCGACGGGGTGATATTCCGGAACGTGCGCCAGATCGAGTATTCGCGCATCGAGAACATCGATACCGAGCGCGGGCCGCTGCATCGGCTGCTGAACGTCGCACAGGTGCGCGTGCAGACCTCCACCGGCGGAAAGCCCGAAGCGCTCATCAGCGTGCTGGACTCGAACGCGGTCCAGGAGATGCGCCAACGGGTGTTCGCCGATTCGCAACCCGCCACGGAAGCGGCGCAAGCGCCCGACGAGCCGCCGCTGCTGCATCTGTCGCCGATGGAACTGGTGCGTCACGGACTGATCGACAACCGCGGCCTGATCCTCGTGGCCGCCGGCGCCGGATTGATGCAGCAAGCGGGCTTCTTCGACGTGAATCGCGAGTTCATCGACGAATGGCTGCATTCATCGGCGCTCAGCGGCGTCGCAGGGCTCGGGATGGCGATGCAGATTCTGCTCGCCCTCCTCGTGATCGTCTCGGCGCTGCTCGCCGTACGAATCCTTTCGGTCGTGGTGGCGTTGATAACGCTGCACGATTTCACGCTGACGCGGCACGCCGGGGATCTGCGTGCGCGTTATGGACTATTCACGAGCATCGCCCTCACGCTGCGGATACGCCGGATCCAGGCGGTGCATCAGTCGGAGTCGCCGCTGCATCGACTGTTTGGCAGAGTCTCCCTGGATGTGGATCTGGCGGGCGACGGCGGCGGCGAAGAAGAGCGGCCCAACCCGGAGCGGATGAAGACACGCTGGCTGGCGCCCGTCTGCCCCACCGCCGCGGCGCCGGCGTTGATCGCCGCGGCGCTACCCGTCTTCGATCCCGCCGCGCAGACGGACTGGCAACCGCTCGCACCAGGAGCTCGCTCGCGCATTTTCCGGCGCGGCGCCCTGCTGCTCCTTCCGATCTTCGTGGGACCGACCTGGTGGTACCTGCGCGAGGCCGCTGTTTTCGCCGTTCCGATCGCGGTTGGACTCGCGTGGATGCATGCGCATCTGTACGTGAAGCACACGCGCTGGGCGCTGCAGCGCGACGTGTTGCTGTTCCGGTCGGGCTGGCTGACACGCCAGTTGACGATCGTGCCGCGCGACCGTGTGCAGTCGCTGAACGTGTCGACGTCACCTTTCGACCGGCGCCGGCACATGGCGAGCCTGACAGTGGATACCGCTGGAGGAGGAGGCGCGAGGTCAGCCGGCGTTCGCATTCGATATCTGCCTGTGGATGTGGCGCGAAGACTCGCGGCGGAGCTCAATGCCAGCGTGGACGCCAGCCGGGCCTGACTACTTCCGACGCAGTGAGGCCATCCCATCGTCCCATGCATGGGTCATTTGCTTTGCAATGTCGTGCCAGCGAGGCTCGTTCTTTGCGGCTTCGATCAACTCATGGCCAACTTCCACCGCCGACTCGCAAACCCGTTCGACCATTTCCGCGTATTCACGAGGCGCGACACCGAGCCTCGCCTTGAAGAACGTTTCGAGAGATTTTCCAGGGGCCCAGGTCACGGACTGCTTTCAGCATGTCCGCCACGTCGGCGAGAGTGCTCATGCTGTATCCCACGGGTTACAGAATTGCGAGTTCGGCCAGGCATGGCATCCCCTGAGATACAGGATCTCAATGCCAAATGTAGCCGTTGGGATACTGAATCAACCGAAAGGCGGTATTTGGTAGCCCCAGAGATACGGGAGACTCCTTATCTACGCACCCTGGCACGCCCGTACCCTCTCTAGTTACAGCGTCGCGACGTTCAACTCGACATCCGCATTCATCCACGCGCGCTGGAAACGCTCGGCGACGTCGCCGGCTTCCTGCTTGCGGCCCTGGGCTCGCAGCGATTTCTCCAGTCCGAACAGCGACCATCCGTTTTCGGGATTGCGGCGCAGCTCTTCCACGAAGATCGCCTGGGCCTCCGCTGCCTTGCCGCTCTGCAACAGCACGGCGCCGAGTGTCTGGCGAACCGGCGCGTGCCAGCCCGGCGGCTCGTCGTAGGGAATCGAATCCTCCAGCGCGACGGCTTCTCTCAGGGCGGCGGCAGCCGTGGCGTAGTCCTTCTGAGCGCGGGCCAGCTCCGCCGCCAGCACACGCTCGGCGATACGAACGCCATTGATGATCGAGTAGCGATCCCAGACTTTCATTTTCTCGATCGCCGGATCGCGAGCAGCCGCGACGATGGCCTCGTGATGGCTTCGCGCCTCGTCCGGCTTGCCCTGGCGTACGGCCGCGATTCCCTGGGCGTAGTGCCACATCGCAATCATGTAGGGCAGATCGTCCTCCGGGCGCGGCGTGCCCTCGACGTCCTGCCAGCGCCCGAAGCGCACATTCGCAAACAGCGGCGTGAGCGAGAACACCTGCATCGCCTCGAATCCCGCGGTGCGCATCAGCGTTGGGTCGCTGGTGCGTGCACTGGTGGCCTTCGCAGCTTCCATCGCGACGGCGCTCGCGCCTTCCATCGTGGCCGCGAACCACAGGAAGTGGTGGTTGTGCGGCACGTAGCCCAGTGGATAGACGCCGGGCTGCGGCCTGCACCTGGCGAGATACGCATCGTCCGACGCGATGGCTTTCTGGTTCGCGATCACCGCGTCGTGATAACGACCGACGCGCGCATAGATGTGCGCCGGCATGTGCACGAGATGACCTGAGCCGGGAATCAGCTCACGCAGGCGATCCGCCGCCGCGACGCCACGTTCCGGCTCGTTCGAAGCTTCCACCGCGTGCACGTACAGGTGCAGCGCGCCGGCGTGATCGGCATTGCGCGAGATGACCGATTCGAGCCGGGAAACGACCTCTGCCGTGTTGCCAGTCGGGCGACCCTGGGCGTCCCAGTAGTCCCATGGCTGAAGGTTCATCAACGATTCGGCGTACAGCGTTGCCGCGTCGAGATCGTCCGGATACTGCTGGACCAGGCTCGCCATTGCGCTTGCATACGCCTGGTCGAGAGGACGGCGGTCCTCGGGCGGGTCTTGCGCATACCGCGCGGACAAGGCCTGAATGTAGGCCTGCTCGCGCTTGTCCGCGGTCGAGGCTGACATCTGAGCGCGCTGCAGCCGATCCCAAGCCTTGGGATTGTTAGTCGCGTCCATGCCCGAATTGACGTGCGGCCCGAGCACCAGCGCGGCGCCCCACCAGCACATCGCGCAGTTTGGATCGAGCTCGGCGGCCTTGAGGAACGAGCGCTCCGCGGCGTCGTGGTTGAAGCCGTATGTCAGCATGAGGCCTTGGTTGAACCAGCGCTGAGCTTCGGGATGCTCGGTGCTGACAGGCATGCTGTAGTCGCCAAGACCTTCGAGCAGCGTCGCGCCCACCGGTTCGAGCTGCGGCGCCGGAGGGGTGCTATGGTCCGTGCGAGAGAGGAAGTAGCCGCCAGCAAATGCGAGCAGCACGATCAGCGTCAGCACGACAGCGCGTTTCATGAGGGCTTCCTCCGGGGCTCGGGAGGGGCGAGAGTAGACCTCTCGCAGCGAAAATGCAGCCTGAACACGCGGCGCCTGTGCTTTAACTACCTGTGCCTTGACCAAGTGAGGAAGCGGTTACCCCATGAAGAAGCCCGGCAAGCGGACCATTCTGCTCATCCCGCTGATACTGTTTGCGGTGGTGTACGCCTGCGCAGCAGTGAGCCTGGCGTTGCGCGACGACGAGGTAGCGGCTCTCGCGAACCCGGCAGCGGGCAACAAGACAATCGCGATCTTTGGCGCCAGCGGAACGGCTGGGGACGGCATTCTGAAAGCCGCCTTGGCCAGCTCCGACATCCAGAAGATCCACGTCATCACACGTCGCATGACTCCGCGAATCGAACAAGGCGTCGCGTCTGGAAAGATCCAGATGACTTTGCATCAGGACTATCTCGACTATTCCGCGATTGGCGATCAGATAGCCGCCGCGGATGCGGTTTTCTGGGCGATCGGAATCAGCTCCCTCGGCGTCGACGAAAAAACCTACGGCACGATTCACGTCACCTATCCCGCGAGGTTCGTTTCGAAGTGGCTCGAGGTCAGCCAAATGCCCGAGATTTCGTTCCACTACATCAGTTCCAGCGATATCTCGGATGATTCGACGGCGATGTGGGCGCGCGAGAAGGTCCGGGCCGAGCGAACGCTATTCGAGCTCGCCGCGGAAACCAGACTGCGCGTGATCGCCTATCGGCCGGACTACATCGGCCCGACCGACGAAGAGGCGCATGCTGGCCAGCGCCTTCTCTATTGGTTCTTTGCGCCCATCGGCGCCGCGGTGAAAGCCGAGCAGATCGGCAAGGCGATGATCGAAGTGACCGCGCGATTCGACGAGTTCATGAATGGCGACAAACTAGGCACACGTCGCATCATCCAATTTGGCGATGCGTATGACCGGCGTCTTGCTTCGCACCGTTAGCTGGCGAACGGCAAGTCCAAACCACCCGTGACCTACATGGGTTCCGGAAACTCCATCACGAAACGCGCGCCGCGCGTCGCATTCGCGTCGAGCGCCAGCCGCCCTCCCTGCCGTTCCATGATGCACTTCGCGATCGCAAGCCCCAGGCCCGCACCGGGACCCGTGGCATCGGGAGCGCGCCGGAACCTCTCGAACAGTGAGGCAACGGCAAGCGCGGCGATTCCCGGACCGTCATCGGCAATGATCACAGTGCCGGAATCAGCGGACAGCGTGATCGACGTGCCGGCGGGCGTGTACTGAATCGCGTTCTCGATCAGGTTGCGAAAAACCAGGCGCGTCAGCGTTGCATTCCCGTGCGCAGGCACGGAAGCGTCGGGCGTCACGGCGGTCAGGTAGTGCTCTGATTCGAGCGCAACAGGCGCCAGCTCCCGCGCCACTTCCAGCGCAACGGCGTGAGCGTCGAACTCGGCGAACTGGAACTGTTCCTGCGAATCGAGGCGCGCTAGACAGAGCAGTTGCTCGACGAGCCGCGCGAGCTGTTCGATTTCGAATGCGACATCGCCCAGCTCCTGCGCCGAAAAGCGGGATTCGAGCCGCGCTCGCAATGTCGCCAGCGGGGTGCGCAGCTGATGCGCGGCGTTGGCGGAAAATTCCCTCTGTACGCGATAGTCCGCCTCGAGCCGATCGAGCGAGGTGTTGACTGCGTTGACCAGCGGGACGAGCTCCCGGGGAAGGTTCTTGGCATGCAACCGCTCGTCCAGACGACTCAGCGACAACGTCGAGGCCTGATGGGAGACGGCACGCAAGGAACGAAGCGAAGACCGCACCGTCACGACCACGACGCCGACCACGGCGATCAGCAGCAGGGCAATCGGCCAATAGAGCTCGTCCAACGCGCCGAGCATGAGCTGGGCGACCAGACTCTCTTCATCCTCCAGGTTCCGCACCACACGCAACCAGTGCCGATCATCCAGATAGAGCGTGGCAGCCATGACGCTGTTGCCCGACGACGCATCCGTTTCCCGCTGCATGACGATCTGCCCGCCGCCTTGAACGTTCGGCAATGGCAGATAAGGCGCGGAGAATCCGCCCGACTGAAGCACCGACCCATTCGCGCTCAGCAATTGATAGCCGTTCAACGCATCCGGTCGGGCGTAGAACTCTTGAAGGGAGCGGGGCAATTCGAGTCGCGGCGGACCGTTCTCCGACACGACCGACGCACGCAGGTCCTGCACCTGGACGGCAATGCTCTGCCCTTCCAGACCCCACAGCCCTTCCCGAAACTCGGAGTACAACACCAGATAGCTGACGGCGAGCGCCAGCACGACCACGATGGTCAGCCGGACGACGAGTGAACGAAGCAGGGACGGTGCGCGCATCGAGCCGCGATCAGGAGGCCAGATAGCCGAGACCGCGCAGTGTCCGCAGCGACACGTCGGCGCCCGCGGCCGCGAGCTTCTTGCGCAATCTGTGCACGTGCGTCTCCACCGAATTCGCGCTGCGCTCCTGCTCAAAATCGTACAGGCATTCGACAAGCCGCTCCTTCGAGACGACACGACCCTGATTGCGCAACAGCGCTTCGAGCACGATCAGCTCCGAGCGCGTCAGATCGAGCTGCGTCCCGGCGACGGTGGCGATGCGCGCGGACGTATCGAGCTTCAAACTACCGAGCATCAGCGTGCGACCCAGGGCCGCGCCCGGCCGACGCAACAGCGCGCGCAGCCGGGCGATGAGCTCCTGCATCGCGAAGGGTTTGACCAGATAGTCGTCCGCACCGCAATCCAGGCCGCGCACGCGATCCTCGATCGCACCCAGCGCGGTGAGGATCAGCACGGGTGTCGTGCTGCCTCGGTCACGCATTTCCTTCAGCGCGTTGAGGCCGTTGCCGTCCGGGAGCATGAGATCGAGCACGGCGGCATCGTAGTCGGCCGCTTCCCAGATTCGCAGTCCCTCGGTGGCCGAGGCCGCGGTGTCGACTGCGAATCCTTGCGCGTGCAGGCTCTGCGCGACGGCCTGACAGAGACGCGGGTTGTCTTCGATGATGAGCAATCTCAATGAGCAATCTCTCTGGGCAAACCCGGTCACCAGGAACGTTCAAAGATCAGGCCGATGATGGGAAATGCTTCCCCTTCGTCCGCGACGATTATGCCCCGCCGCGGATCGAACTCCTGCGCATCGGTACCCGGCCCCGCATAGACGTTGATCACATCGAGGAATGCGACCAGGTCCACCGGACCAAGAGTACGCCGGTAGTCGACCCGGATATTGAGCGAGTGATGATCATCGAGCCGAAGCGCGTTCTGCTGCGTCAGTTCCTTCGAGTACCGCAGCGGCTGTCCGGGTCCCAGCACGTCGCTGTTGATGATGTAGTCGTCCGTGGGTCGCCCGGTCGCCCATTTCCAGCGCGCCCCGACTTTCCAGCGTTCGCTGATCTCCCAACTACCACCGATGGAGAAGAAGTGCTCGCGATTGAAGTCGGCATCGTGTTCCCCGAAGCCGTCGTTGTCATCGACGCGCGCGTTGTTGTAGGCGTACACGATGTTCCCGAACCAGCCATTCGCGAAGTTCCGCGACAGAACGACGTCCACGCCGAGATTCGTGCCTTCCCCATCGTTCGTGACCCGGCCACTGGTGCGTTCCTGTTCGACGACGAGATTGTCCAGCCACTGATAATACGGCTCGACGAGCAACGACCAGTTCGGTCCGAAGTACTTCTCGAAGCCGACACTCACGTGAGTGATTCGCTCGTTCTCGATACCGAAGTTCTCCGGGCTCGCCGCGCGAACCAGGAAGCGTGGCGACTGATAGAACACGCCCGCGGTTGCCGACACGCGCGTGCCCGGCGTGGGGCGCCAGTTCGCCGCAAGCCGCGGAGACACGAGCGATTCGTCCGAAAAGCCATCGCGATCGTAACGAAGCCCTGCTCTCAGATCCCAGCGATCGAACTCGAACAACTGCTCGCCATAGGCGGCATAACTGGTCTCCTTCGCCGCATACACCGAGTCGACGCTATCCGGTGTCAACGTGATGTATTGCTGGCCGGGCGGGCGCGGGTCGGTCGAACGATAGACGAACCGGTCCCAGTCCTCCCTGAGTACAGTCATGTAATCGACGTCGGTCTGCCAGACGCGCAGCCCGGCCGAGACCTGGCCGAGGCGATTGCGAGTCACGTAGTCACTGTGCCAGCCGATCTCGGTCTCCTTTTCGGTGACGGTCATCAGGCGCTCGCGCACCGGCACGTCCGCGGCCGGCGTGCCCTCCGGAACGAGGTCTGGATAGGCCTCACCCTCCGCTGAAGTCTTGTCGTTCGAGCGAAAGTAGATTCGATTCGTCCACTCACCGGTCTCACCGACCAGGTGGCGCCAGGTCAGCCCCGTCAGGTACAGATCCTGCTCGGTGTCCATCAGCGACACATCCTCGAAGTTCGGGGACTCGAGCACGTTGTTTATGTCGCGCGTGTATTCCTCCGGCGCATAAACACCCAGAAATTCGATCGTGTCGCCGGAATCGAGGGTCGTGACGGTCTTGAGGACGATATCGGTGAGCTTCGGCTGGCCAATATCCAGTTCTTCGATCATCTCGAAGACTTCGCCGAAATCGAACTGACGCGCGGTGAAGTACATGGTCGTACCATCGTGGATGCCGCTTGGTCCCTCGTAGCCGAGTTCGAGACCTGCGATGTCCACCCGCAAACTGGCACTGGGCGTCGGGCTGCCGCCCGCGACATCGAGCTTCAACAGCGAACCCGAGCGCCCGCCATAGGCGGCGCTCCAGCCTCCGGGCGAGAACTCGGCGCTCGCGATGGAGTTAGGCGCGAAAATCGAATAGCGGCCACCGCCACCGATGTCCTCCTCCTCACCGAGTGTCTGGTCGAAGTGAACCACACGGTCGAAGGGGAACTCGTCGATCAGGATCAGGTTGTCCCGAGGTCCACGGCCGCGCACGGAGAAGCTGGCGAATTCGCCGGTGGATACGAGTCCCGGCAAGCCGTCCAGCGCTCGCATGACATCGCTACCCGTCCCAGCGGCGCTGCGTAGTTCTTCGCGGTTCAATAGTGAGCTGCTCACCGCCCCATACGGGTCGGCACTCAGCGCGCGGGCTTGAACCAGGACTTCCTCGAGCGGTGCCCCGAGCATCTCGAAGTTGAGTGGAGTCACCCTGCGGCCGACGACACGTACGCTGGGTTCGTTGACGGTCACCAGGCCGGGGCCGGCCGCCGTGACCGCATAGAGTCCGGCGTCAAGGTTTGCTAATTCGACTGTGCCGTCGGCCTCTGTTCGACCGGTGACGACCGTACCGTCGCGGCCGGAAGCGGTCACGGTCACGCCCTCGATGGGCCGCCGCGTCTCCATGCTGACGATGGCAATGCGCATTCCGCCGTCCGCGCTTTGCGCCATCGCAACAGACGATGCGCAGGTGACCAGCACCGCTGCTAGAAGCCGAATGGTTCGTTTCATCCCGATCTCCTCATTGTGCCCGGCGCGATACCCATGAACGCTCACCGCGCATGAACTCTGAGCCGATCGGAGTGAAGGCCGCGTGAAGAGCGTGCGAACGCGGCGTGAAGAGCGCGCGAAGGCGCATGCACTGGAAGCCAGCCAATGCATGTAGTAAGGGCGGCGAGCGGCAGGGATCTTTGCGACATGGCTGGTTCCTCGACAGTGGATAGTCATCGGAATCCAAGGTAGCAATCGAGTCTGTCGCGAAACTTGCGGGATTGAAGGCTGCAGGCGCGCGCGCTCTTGTAGGCGGAGATGACGAGCAATCCCGTGCAGGACAGCGACGCGACAACGCATGACTTGTCGGTATGCAGCGGACACGGCACGTCTGACTCACTTAGTCAAAAATGCGCCGTCCGAAAACGAAAAGCCCCCGCCGGTCGCCCGGCGGGGGCTTCAGAATTCTTGCATCCGCCCATCGTCGCGTAGGCGAACGATGGCGGAGCACTTGTTAACTGATCAACGAATGCGGAACAACCGCAAGCCCTGATCGTGGACGACGAACTTCCTGTTCGTGAGAGACAACCTGCGCCGGACGCTCTTCACCATGCGCTCGTCGTTCGCGGCTTCGCGACTTTCGGGGCGTGGCGAGGGGGAGGGAGCGTCCGTTGCCGCGTGCTCCAAGCGCACGGCAAGATTCGACGAAGACATTTCGATATTCCTTGGTGAAATCGCCTGATTGGCGACGGTGAGGACGATATCAGTCTCGTGTTACAGCGACATCGCGCATCCGATTGAGTCTCTCTATCCCTTTCGGGGTGTGGATAGGTAGAGACATTGACAACCCCTGGTCATCGTGCCGGACTCCCCACATTCTTCTGCCCTGGGGTCTGTCATGCGAATTTGCGTAAGGCTGCGGGCGACGCTCCAGTGAGCACAGGCAATGCAGAGCGGCTGACCTTCGCGATCGACGAGACGAATCGCGTCTCTGCGCTGCTACAGCTTCCGCCTGGCGCTACGGCGTGCATGGTGCTCGCACACGGCGCGGGAGCGGGCATGGAACACCCGTCCATGGTGGCGATCGCGGCGGATCTCGCCGCCCGGAAAATCGCGACACTGCGCTTCCAGTTTCCCTACATGGAGCGTCGCAGCAAACGCCCGGATCCTCCGCCGGTCTGCCACGCAACCGTGCGCGCGGCCGTTGCGGAGGCTGCGCGCTTGGCGCCCAAGCTGACGCTGATCGCGGGCGGCAGGTCCTTCGGCGGACGGATGACCTCGCAGGCGCAATCCATCGAACCGCTCCCTGGCGTGAAGGGTCTGGCTTTCATTGGTTTTCCGCTGCACCCGGCGGGGAAGCCCTCCGTCGAGCGCGCCGAGCACCTGCGCTCGGTGGAGATCCCCATGCTGTTCTTGCAGGGCACGCGCGACGAGCTCGCGAAGCTCGAGCTACTGCAGCCGCTCATCGACCAGCTCGGCGCGCGCGCAACGCTCAAGCTACTGCCGGATGCGGATCATTCGTTTCATGTGCCCGCGCGCAGCGGACGCAACGATGCGGAAGTCAGGGCCGAGATGCTTGATGCGCTTGCGACGTGGGTCGAGCATACGCTGTTGGCGAAATCCGCATAGCCGCCGGTCTCTAGCTATCGAACGAGGCGCGGCCCCGAGCCACTCAAGTCCCGCAGAACGTCTGACGCACGCGCTCGGCCGGCGCCGGGGGCTGCTCGAATTCCCCCACGCCAGCCTGGTCGTCGAACGGATGCTCGAGAATTTTCAGGAGCCGGTGGAACGGCGCGAAGTCCCCGTGCGTCGAGGCCGCTTCGAGCGCCGCCTCCACTCGATGGTTGCGCGGAACGAAGGCCGGGTTCACGCGGCGCATATTCGCGCCGCGTTCGGTCGCACCGTGCGGCTCGCTGGCGAGGCGTGCGCGCCAGCGCCGCAGCCAGTCTTCGATTCCGGTCGACGGCGCGAACAGCTCGCGTATCGCGGCGTCGTTGCCCGTTTCTTCGGCACAACCCGCCAGACGACGGAACGTCAGCGTGAAATCCGCTCCGGCCGATTGCATCGTTGCCAACAGGGACTTGATGAGTTCGACATCGCTTTCGTGTTCGGTCGACAGGCCGATCTTGCGCCGCATGCGTGCCAGGAGCTGCGCATCGAAACCCGGCATGAAGTCCCTGACTACCGCAGTCGCGAGCTCGATCGCCTTCTCCGAGTCCGCATCGATGAGTGGCAGCAGGGTTTCGGCGAACCGCGCGAGATTCCATTGCGCGATGGCGGGCTGATTGCCATACGCATACCGGCCGCCATGATCGATCGAGCTGAACACGGTGTTCACGTCATAGTGATCCATGAACGCACACGGCCCGTAGTCGATCGTCTCGCCCGAAATGGCCATGTTGTCCGTGTTCATGACGCCATGGATGAAGCCGACGCTCATCCAGTCCGCGATCAACGCGGCCTGGCGCTGCGTGACGGCTTCGAGCACCGCCAACGCGGGTAGTTTGGTGTCGCGCGTTTCGGGGTAGTGGCGCTCAATTACATAATCGAGCAGCCGGCGAACGGCATCGTGATCGTCACGAGCGGCGAAGTATTCGAAGGTGCCGACTCGAACGTGACTCGCGGCCACCCGTGTCAGCACCGCTCCGGGCAGCAGATCGTCGCGAACGACCTGCTCGCCGGTGGTGACCACCGCGAGCGAGCGCGTGGTCGGAATACCGAGCGCATGCATGGCCTCGCTGACGAGGTACTCGCGCAGCATCGGACCCAGCGCCGCGCGCCCGTCGCCATTGCGCGAGAACGGCGTCCGTCCCGAGCCTTTGAGCTGGATGTCGCGCCGCTCGCCGTCGCGCCCCACCCGTTCACCCAGCAAGAGGGCGCGACCATCGCCGAGCTGCGGCACGAAGCCGCCGAATTGATGGCCCGCGTAGGCCATGGCAATCGGGTCCGCATCGGCGAGCGCCTGATTGCCCGAGAACCAGGTTGCGGCATCACGCTCGAGGACGAGCGGATCGAGGCCGAGTTCTTCTGCCAGTCGGGAGTTGAAGACGACCAGCCGTGGATCTTTGACGCGCGCCGGCGCAACCCGCGCGTAGAACCGCGAAGGCAGTTCAGCGTAGGTGTTTTGAAAGCCGAGATGCATGATCGGCGGGACTCGAGCTGCTCGATTCAACGCTTGACACCATACCAACCTGCGATCATGAACGCCTGGAAGAATTTCACGGCTCAGTCGGCGCCAGCCGACAGCGGACAACGCCTATCTTCTCGTGGCATCCTCGCGCCTATCTTCAAGAGGGAGAAGGGACGCATGAGGCATTTCAAGCCAACGACGATCGCGGCTGCAGCCCTGGCGACGGCTGCGCTCATCACGGCCTGCGGCAGCAAGGATGCAGAAACACAAGAGCCCGAGGCCGCGGCGGACGTGGGGACCGCCGAGGACTCGGGCGCGGACCCGCGGCGAGCTGACTACCTCCACGCCTGCACGCTCAAGATGACCGCGCCCGAAACCCGGGAATGGCAGACCTCCTGGGACCCGCGCGGCAAGATCATGCTGGGTGAAGGCCCGAGCACCGTGCACTCCACCTACTGGGCCGGCGACGACGAACACCAGAAACTCATCGACGCCAGGTCGCCGGCGCTCGAAGTGAACTGCTCCTACGAAAATGCCGACGGCCAGAACGAGATCGCGCTGGGCATCCACGGACGCGGCCAGCTCTCCGAGGCCGACGTGGCTTATGGTCCCGGCACCTATCCCATCGTGCCGCGCAGCGCGGACCCCAATGCCCCCAAAGGCTTCTGGGTCTTCCCGCTTCTGTTTGGCACCTCGATGTTCGAGGCCACCAGCGGCACGCTGACCATCGAGCGATTCGACGACAAGGGCATGGCGGGCAGCTTCCACTTCGAGGCCAAGGAGGAAATCGTCGGAGACCGCACGATGGTCATCGATGGCACTTTCGACATGCCCTGCCGCGGCGGGCCTTCTGAAATGAAGTGCACCGCGGGCAAAGCCATCGTCGACTGACGGCGAGGGTTTCAATCTCGCGGGCATCAGTGGGAACGTGGTGCGCAAGGCGCTGGAGAGCGTGAAGTAGCGAAGGCGTTTAGACTCCCAGGCCGATGCGCAGTACTGACTGGGACGATCTGCGATTCTTCATGACGGTGACGCGGTGCGGGTCGATCGCGTCGGCCGCGCGGCAGCTAGCCACCAATCACTCGACGGTGTTGCGCCGGCTCGCGAGTCTCGAGCACGCGATCGGCCAGCGACTCTTCAAGCGGCTACGGACGGGGTATCAACTGACCCCGGCGGGCGAGGAATTGCGCGACCGGCTCGGGGGCGTCGCAGAGCAGATCGAAAGTGCGCAGCGCCATCTCGAAAGGCCTGACAAACGTGTATTGCGCGTGACCAGCACCGACACGTTGATGCACGGAATTCTCATGCCACTGCTGGCGGAGTTCCGCGCCGCTCACCCCGCGATCCGCCTTCAGCTCGTCGTCAACAATGCCTTTCTCAGCCTGGCCCGGCAGGAGGCGGACGTGGCCATCCGGCCATCGAACGATCCGTCGGGCAATCTCATCGGCCGCAGGGTTGGCTACATCGAAACGGCCCCGTACGCATCCCGGAAGTACTGGCGCGCGCGCGGCCGCAAGCTCGAGGCCTGCGATTGGATCGTGCCGGCCCCGAGCCTCGCGCACCTGGCGCAAGCGAGGTGGGCGGAGCAGAACGTGCCTGCGCAACGTATCGCGGCATCGGCGGATTCACTCGTGGGGATGCGAGACGCCGTCAAGGCCGGACTCGGCGCGGCAATGCTCCTGACCTTTCTCGCGGAAGGCGACGACGAACTGGTCCGAATCCAGCCGCCGGACCCTGCCATGAACACGGATGTCTGGATACTCACGCATGGCGACCTCAAGCAGGACCCGGTTGTCAGGTTGTTCACGCGACACATGTTCGACGCGCTGCGCGCAGGAGGGGCCGTGAAGTTCGACTCGCCCCGGAACTCAGAAGGTGCGCGCCAGACCTGACGCCTGCGCTTGCGCCTCGGCGTCGACGGCGGCCACGCGCGCCGAATCGGCGAGTGTCGGGGCGATGGCGATCTCTGCGATGTCGTGCACGCCGATGAAGTTCAGCCAGCGGCGCAAGTAAGGTTTCTGAAAGTCCGACTCGTCATATCCGGGGCCGATGCCATAGGCACCCGCGCTGGAGTAGATGAGCGCCGCCTTCTTGCCGGTGAGCAGGGGTAGATAGCCCGCGGCCGGCGTCCACGTCCAGTTCTCGCCCGCCAGCGTGACCACGTCGATGAAATGTTTCAACACGTAGGGAACGCCGAAGTTCCACATCGGCGTGGCAATCAGGTACCGGTCGAATCCGTTGAAGTGACGCGACACTTGCTGCACGGCGCTCCAGGTTTCGAGTTGCCGCGGTGTGAACGACTTGTTCCGCAGCACCGCGAATTTCGCTTCGATCGTGTCTTCGTCGAAAGGCGGCAACTCGGCGCGCCAGAGATCCAGGGTTTCGACAGCGTGCCCCGGATGGCTGTGCTGGTAGCCAGCCAGGAAGGCGCGCGCCGCGGCGATGGTGTGCGAGCGCT
Source organism: Pseudomonadota bacterium (assembly GCA_023433515.1). Classification (GTDB taxonomy): domain Bacteria; phylum Pseudomonadota; class Gammaproteobacteria; order Steroidobacterales; family Steroidobacteraceae; genus CADEED01. Next base: position 3,685 of record JAEZCN010000191.1, on the reverse strand, counting down.
TCTTCGACGGCGAAGCTTCGATGTAGAGGAGCCTGGACATATGCGCGCCTCAGGACTCGATGAATCTCAGTCCGGCAACGCCCGCCACGATCATGGAGATGAAGCCGAGCCGGACCGCCGAGGCGGACTCGTGCAGCCACACTATTCCAACGACGGCGACTCCAGCGGCGCCGATACCGGTCCAGACGGCGTACGCGAGCCCTACCGGCAGATGTTTCAGTGCCGAGGTGAGCATGAACACGCTGGCGAGCGCCGCGGCGACACCGAGTGCGCTCGGCCAGAATCGCGTCCAGCCCTGCGAGTTCTTCAAGGCCAGCGCCATGGCGATTTCCAAGATGCCGGCGAGCAGCAATTGCAGCCACGCGATGCGAACCATTGGCCGGGTCTCCAGGATGAGCTGACCCGGACAGTGGGGCATCGCCGCAATGCCGGCCAGTGCCTATCGGCGCATAACCGTTATGCGGTGCCGCGCAGGCGCGCCGCAAGTCGCCATATGGGCCGATTCCCCGATCGTGTCCTCTATCTACTCGCCGTCGGGTTTTCTCCGGACAGCAGGTCTCCCGTGAGGATGATCTCGACCCGCCGGTTGCGCGCACGCCCTTCCGCGGTCGCGTTGTCCGCAACTGGTCGATCGGGGCCCAGTCCCTGCACGTCGAGGTGCGAGGACTCGACGCCCTGCGCCGCCAGGTAGTCGCGCACCACAGTTGCGCGCGCCTGAGACAGCGTCAGGTTCGTCTCGTGGCTGCCGGTATTATCGGTGTGACCCTCGACAGTGACGCGAATCGAAGGGTACACGCCGATGATTCCTGAGAATCGCGCGAGCGCCTCGCGCGCCTCCGGACGCAAATCGGCCTTTGCCGTCGCGAACTGCACGCCTGCAATCTCAGCGACGATGCCGCGCTCCGTCTGCCGTGTCGGCAGCGCGCGATTCAGCCGCGCCGTGAGATCCGCGCGCGCCTGGCGCTGTGCCTCCAAAGCCGCCTCGCGAGATGCCTGCTCGGCAGCGAGTGCCTTTTGCCGGGCTGCCTCCTGCGCCACCCGTTCGGCCTCGACCCGTGCCTTCTCCTCCGCGTCTCGGCGCGCGACGGCCGCCGCTTCCTCGCGCTTCTTCGTCTCCTCGGCGGCGAGCGCCGCGGCATCGGCAGCCTGCCGCCCGAGGATCGCCTGCCGGCGCGCATCCTCACCCATCTGCACCGCGTCGCGAGCGATGAGAGGGACGGTCTTGCGGATGCTGCTCTTCTTGCTCGCCTGCGCCTCCTCGGCCTTGGCGAGCGAGGCCTTCGCCTGTCCGAATTCCTGCGCCGCGTACTTGTCGGCCTCAGCGCCGGTGGCGATGGCGAGCGCGTAGCGCGCCTGCACGAGGTCGGCCGGGACCTTGTACTTCGCCTTTGGATCCACCTTCTGTCGCGCGAGATTCTTGTAGTCGAGTCGCTCCGTCAGCCCCGGAATCATCACGCGCTTGCCACGAATGCGTTTCCCGAGGTTGCGCAGCACCAGGTACTTGGAGGGCGCAGTGACCGCGAAGTGCGGCTCCGCGCTGACGATCAGGGCGAACTGCGACAGCGCCGCCGAAGTCTCGAGCGAGCCGAGCCCGTTCACTGTTTCGATCGCGCCGATATTGTTGGCGCGACCATCTGCCGTGACGGCCCACAACACATACGTAGAGAAGGGACCCAACTTGGCTGGATCCGGCATCTTTCGCACCGTGATCTCGACGCGTGCACGCCCGTCCTGGAACTCCACCTCACCCTCACCCGCGGCGCCCAGTGCGATCGCCGTACCGTGAAACTCGAGCGTCGAGACCGGACCTTCCTGGAAGCTGTAGCCCTCCAGCCGCCCCTCGACATCTTCGCTGACGACACCGACGTCGCGCTCGAGCTGCTGGGCTACGGCCAACATCGGCAGCGCCAACGCCAGGGTGGCGGCGGCGAGACGCAGGCCAAAGTGATTCGTGTGCATCGGTGGTTTCTCCCTCAGGCAGGTGCGTCGTTAGGGTACCTCCACCTGACCCACCTTGTTAGGCGGCAACGTGACGCATTCCACAAATCCGGAGGTCGCTCTCCGGCGAGAGGCGCGATGAGACCGTGACCGGTAGAACTATTCCAGGCCGCCGGAGGACTGGCGCGCCGAGACACCTTCACGCCATATCGGGCAAACTTCGGGCACGGATTTCCATGAGTGAGGGTGAGATGAAGGCGATCTATAGCGCGGGCGTAGCTCTGCTGGTTCTGGCGGCGTGTACGGGTGAGCAGGCGGTCGAGGGACCGTCGCCCGAGGCGGTCGCTCGGGCCAGTGCGGCGCTGACGGCTTATCTCGATGCGGAATACCAGGAAGAGTTGGCCGAGCTGCCCGAGGAGATGACCCGCCAGGGAATCAAGACCCGTTATGGCGAGCTCGATGATCGTTCTGAAGCGGCGGCGGACAAGCGGCTGGAATGGCGCAGGCAGTCCGTCAACGACATGAAGGCGAAGTTCGCGCCGGAGACGCTGAACGAAGACGCCAGGCTCTCCTACGAGATATGGGAGCTCGAACTGAAGCGTGCGGAGGAGAGCGCGAAGTGGCGGCGCAACCGCTATGTGTTTTCACGCGGCAATGCGGCCACGAGCATCCCGAACTTCCTGATCAACCAGCATCGCGTCGACGAGAAAACGGACATGGAGGCGTATGTCGCGCGAGTCGGGCTGATCGACGATGCGCTGGACCAGCTACTGGTGCGCGCGAAGGCAGCGCAGGCGGACGGCATCCACATGCCGGGCTTCACCTATGACCAGTCATTGAGCGAGATCAAACGCGTGACGACGGGCGCGCCCTTCACCAAAGGCAAGGACGCGGCGCTGCTCGCCGACGCCAAGACGAAGATCGCCAAGCTGGTCACGGGCGGCAAGATCACGGCGGATGAAGGCAAGGCGTTCGAGAAGGCCGTAGCCGATGTGATGACGACGCAAATGAAGCCGGCCTATGACCGCGTGGCGGCGTTCATCACCGAGGACAAGCCCAACGGGCAGACGCCTGACAAACAAGGTGCACTGGCTCTGCCGAATGGCGTCGAGTTCTACAACGCCATGCTCTACCTGCAGACCACGACCGACATGACGGCGGACGAGATCCACACGCTTGGCCTGTCGGAAGTCGCGCGCCTCCGCGGCGAGATGGAAAAGGTGAAAGAGGCGGCACGCTTCAAGGGCACGCTGACAGACTTCTTTGTCTTCATGCGCACGGACAAGCGTTTTTACCTGCCGAACAATGACGCGGGCGCGGCGGAGTACATCCGGCTCGCCGAAGGCTATCTGAAGGGCATGGAGGCGAAGCTGCCGGAGTATTTCGGCATCCTCCCGAAGGCCAAGCTGGAAGTGCGGCGCGTCGAAGCGTTCCGCGAACAGCCGGGCGCGGCCCAGCATTATATGAGCGCAACGCCGGACGGATCGCGCCCGGGCATCTTCTACGCGCACCTTTCCGACATGAACGCGATGCCCACCTACCAGCTCGAGAACATCGCCTACCATGAAGGCCTGCCGGGCCATCACATGCAGATTTCGATCCAGCAGGAACTGACCGGCATTCCGAAGTTCCGCACGCAGTATGGCTATGGCGCGTACTCGGAAGGCTGGGGCCTTTATTCCGAAGCTTTGGCGAAGGAGATGGGCTTCGATGTCGATCCCTACAACGATTTCGGCAGACTCAGTGG
>JAEZCN010000120.1 GCA_023433515.1 Pseudomonadota bacterium | reverse complement strand
TACCCCCCGGGGGGGGGGGGTGGGGGGGCTCGCGCTTGTGGCGCGCCACTTCCGGGCCGTGGCGCCTCGTCGGCGCGGCGCTCATCGTCGGCGGGGTCGTCAGCCTCGCGTTGCCTTCCTGATCGTCCGGTCTTTCCGCGCTTTGCGGGGGTCGCGCCAGCGAAACGGAGGCAGCGGCGTGACAGGCCGCGCTCGCCTGAGCCGCGAGCGCGCCGGGAATCGGAAGGTCGCGTCCTCGCGGGCGATTCCGAGCTTGTGCATGAGCCGGTCGGCATCGAATGGCGCGCGCACCTTCACGTCGTTGTCGAAATAGCAGTAGACGTCGCGCGAGCGCACCTTGCGAAGCGGTGTTTCCGACACACGGCGCGCATCGCGCGGTTCGCCGCCGCGCGCCCAGGCGCGGATGCGCTCTGCCCAGCGATCGAGAGCCGCATCCGTGTAGCCGCTCGCGTACAGCTGCTTGTCGCCGTGCAGCCGCAGGTACATGAAGTCGGCGCTCACGTCTTCGAGGTACGGCCACTTGCCCGCCGTGTCCGCGACCACCAGCGCAATGCGCGCCTTGCGCAGCTGCGCGACGAATTCTCGCGTCGCGAAACTTTCGTGGCGGATCTCGATGGCGTGACGCAGCGGCCGGTTGGCGTCGATGCGCAGGCTCGAGCGGCCATGCAGGCGGCGGTCGCGCCGCCGTGCGAGCGCGAGAGCATCGCGCGTATTACGCGGCAGCATCGCGAAGAATTCCGCGAAGCGCTGCGCGTCGTAGTGCACCGATTGCGGAAACTGCCACAGGATCGGCCCCAGCTTCTCGCGCAACTCGAACACGCCCGACGCGAAGAAATTCGCGAGCGGCCGTTCGACGTTCCTGAGTCTCAGGATGTGCGTGATGTAGCGCGGGCCCTTCACGCCGAACACGAAGTCGCGCGGTGCCGCCTCGCGCCACGCGATGTAGCTCGACGGCAACTGCAGCGAATAGAACGAGCCGTTGATCTCGATCGTGGGAAAAGCGCGCGCGGCGAACTCGAGCTCGCGATGCTGCGCGAGATCGTCGGGATAGAAGACGTTTCGCCATGGCGCATAACGCCAGCCGGAGATTCCCACTCGCATGACACCCATGTCCGCACTGTCCCGGTTGCGCCCAGCGCGGACTGTCGGAAGAGGTCGCCGATGGCGCGGGTGTTTTCCCGCAGGGAACGTGCGCGCGCTCGGTCGGTGTATGGCATCGGATGACCGCGTGGCGACTTGTTAGTTACCGGGGGGGCGGCCGAGGGTTGGCCCTGTGCACGCGCGGGCGAATCGGTTAGCTTGCGGGGCGAATGCCGGCAAGAACCGATGTCGATTACATGCGCCTCGCGCTGGAGGCTGCCCGCGGCGCGGAGGCCGCCGGAGAAGTCCCGGTGGGCGCGGTGCTCGTCCAGGGCGACACCATTCTCGCGACCGGTGCGAACCGGCCCATTTCGACGCACGACCCGTGCGCGCACGCGGAGATAGAGGCGCTGCGCGCCGGCGGAAAGTCGGCGGGTTCCTACAGGCTTTCCGGTAGTACCTTGTACGTGACACTGGAGCCGTGTGCGATGTGCGCGGCGGCGATCGTGCATGCGCGCGTGTCGCGACTCGTATTCGGCGCGTGGGATCCGAAAGCCGGCGCCGCCGGCAGCACCATCGACGTATTCAAGCTGCCAGCGATGAATCATCGCGTCGACGTCTTCGGCGGCGTCCTCATGGAAGAGAGCTCGCGCCTGTTGAGCGAATTCTTCGCGTCGCGGCGACGCGCGTCGGAATGACGCCGACTTGTGTTAGCGTCGCCCAGTTCCATCGCAATGTTCGACACACGGAGTTAAACCATGCGTCATGTGAATGCGGTTGCCTCGCTCTCCGCCTGTGCGTTGTTCGCCGTCGCGAATGCTTACGCCGCGCCGGTGACCTACGAAGTGGATCCGAAACATACGTATCCGAGTTTCGTCGCGGACCATGCCGGCGGAATGTCGAACTGGCGCGGCAAGTTCAACAAGACGAAGGGAACGATCGTGCTCGACAAGCAGGCCCAGGCGGGCAGCGTCGACATCACCGTCGACATGTCCTCGATCGATTTCGGCCTCGACGATCTGAACGAACACGCGAAGAAAGATGACCCGGGCATGTTCGACGTGGCGAAGTATCCGACCGCGACCTACAAGGGCAAGCTCGCGAACTTCAAGGACGGTGAGCCCACCGAAGTGCACGGTGAGCTGACCCTGCACGGCGTGACGAAACCACTCAACCTCACCATCCGATCCTTCATGTGCAAGCAGAACATGCAGAAAAAGGACTGGTGCGGAGCGGATGCGGTCGGCAAGTTCGACCGCGAGGACTTCGGCGTGAGTTTCGGCAAGGCCATGGGTTTCAAGATGGACGTGACCGTCGAGATCCAGGTCGAAGCGATCGCGCAGTAGTCCGCAAGAGAGGGGGCGATATGAGAGGCATGTGGTGTGCGCCGGTGGCGCTGGCGTTGTGTATGAGCGCGACCGCGGCCGACAAGGGAGCGTCGCTGTTCGACGGCAAGTCGCTGAACGGCTGGAAGCAGCTCGGCGGAGCGGCCGACTACCAGGTGATCGACGGCGCGATCGTCGGCTCGTCGCGTCCCGGTGTGCCGAACAGCTTTCTCGTGACGACGAAGGATTACGGCGATTTCGTGCTCGACGTCGACGTCCGCCAGGACGTCGGTCCCACGAACTCCGGAATCCAGTTCCGCAGCCTGTCTACCCCCGATTTCGAGAACGGCCGGGTGCACGGCTACCAGTCCGACATCGATCCGTCTCCGCGGCAGTGGAGCGGCCAGATCTACGAAGAAGCTCAGCGCGGCTGGTTCTCGACCGGCGAGACGAATCCGGCCGCAAAGCCGCTCTACAAGTTCGGCGAGTGGAACCACTTCCGGATCGAGGCCATCGGCCCGCGACTGCGCGTGTGGATCAACGGCCAGCCCGCGGCAGATGTGATCGACGACGCAACGAAGTCCGGATTCTTCGGCCTGCAGGTGCATTCGATCGACAAGCCCGAGGATGCCGGCCGCACGACGAGCTGGAAGAACATCATGGTGCGCACCAAGGACCTGAAGCCCGCGCCGCCGATGGGCATCTTCATCCGCAACAACCTGCCTAACAACCTGGACGCCGACGAGAAGGCGCAGGGCTGGCGCCTCCTGTGGGACGGCAGGACCGCGAATGGCTGGGTCGGCGCGCGGGGCGAAGGATTCCCCGCGAAAGGCTGGTCGCTCGAGAACGGCGAGCTCGCGGTGATCGCCCAAGGCGGCGGCGGGGACATCATGACGACCGAGGAGTTCGGCGCGTTCGAGCTGCAGATGGACTTCAAGGTCACGAAGGGAGCCAATAGCGGCATCTTCTATTTCCTGACCTCGCCGCACGATCCGGTCAGCGGCGCCCCGCTCGGTCTCGAGTACCAGGTACTCGACGACGAGAATCATCCGGATGCGAAACGCGGTGTCGATGGCAATCGCACCCTGGCCTCGCTGTACGACATCCTGCCGCGCGGCAGACTCATGACCAACGTCGGCATCGCGCCGAAGATCGGCGCGTGGCAGCACGCGCGCATCGTCGCGAAGGCGGACGGCACCGTCGAACACTGGCTGAACGGCGTGAAGGTGCTCGAGTTCAAGCGCGGCACGGAGGATTTCCGCGCGCGCGTGGCCGCGAGCAAGTTCAAGTCGACGCCTGGGTTCGGTGAGGCGCCGAAGGGACGCATCCTGCTGCAGGACCACGGCGACGCCGTGGCCTATCGCAGCATCAAGATCCGGCCTCTGGACTAGTCAGTGCGGCCGGCGATTTCCTAGCGCGGCTTCGATCCCGCGTCGACGACCGTGTTGGTCGGGATCGCCACGGTGAGCAGCGCGGAGAATTGCGAAACGCGTTCGACGAACTGCGCTGTCTCCTCGCCGCGCGCGTAGCCGCGTTTCACGCGCGAATACCAGTGCGGATCCGAGAGGCGCGGCAGGTTCGCGCGCACGTCGTCCCAGCGATCGGGATTCTTCTTGCGCATCTGCGTGATGATGCGCGCGTCCTCGAGGTGCCCGATGCCGATGTTGTAAGCGGCCATCGCGAGCCAGGTGCGGTCCGGATCGAGGATGCGGGCGGGGATGCGTCCCCTGAGGTACGCGAGATAACGCGCGCCGCCCATGATGTTGTCATCGGGCGAGAACACGTTCTTGACGCCCATTTTCTTCGCGGTGACGGGCATCAGCATCATCACGCCCTGGGCGCCCTTCGGCGACACGGCCGCGGGCCGCCAGCGCGATTCCTGGTAACCGAGGGCCGCGAGAACCCGCCAGTCGATGCCCGTGTCCTTCTCCGCGGCCTCGAAGGCGGGGCGCAGGTGCGGGAGCCGGGACTCGATGTGCTTGTGAAAGTCCGCCGCGAGGCGTTTGGGCAGCCGGGCGGTCCGGTGAGGGGGATCCGCAGGGGTCCTGCCGCTCGTGTTTACGGGCTTCTCCTGCCCGAGGGCCTGATTGGCCCAAAATGGCGGGGAAAAAGCTGCGATCGCCAAGGTGACGAAGCCGCGACGGCTCACCAGGTTGTTCCTCCCCTTGGCTCTCAGCATCGTTCGGCTAGAATACGCGCCCCTCGCAGGGCCGCCCTAATTGTGAAGGTTTCCTGCGGACAGGTACCGAAGCGGTCATAACGGCGCCGACTCGAAATCGGATGGTCGGGTAATTCCGGCACGTGAGTTCGAATCTCACCCTGTCCGCCAATCTTCTTGCGATGCACTTCGTGAGATTCGAACTCACGTGCATGAGAAGAGCCGAGTTCGACAACTTTGCGGAGCAAGGTTGGACGGATTCGCGCAGCGAATCCGGTCCCGCGCGAAGCGCGGGACGAGCGGGCGTCCCGGCCCGCGAGCAATCTCACCCTGTCCGCCTCTTCGCTCGGTGTGGCACTAGCTACTGATCGGAGTTTCATTTCCGTATTTTCTCCTACCACTCCGATCGCTTCCTTGCGACACCCCCAAACCACGACCCAGTTCCTAATTCCGCGACATCCCCAGATATTGTCGCTCCAGAAACGCGCGCTCCCGCGCATTCCCGCACAACTCCATCGCCGCCCGATACGCCATCGCCGCTTCCGCATTCCGCCCCAACCTCCTCAGCATATCCGCGCGCACCGAGTGAAACAGGTGATACCGCGAAAGCTGCAGCGCTTCGAGCAGTCGCAACGCCGCGACGGGGCCGTCGACTTCCGCGACGGCCACAGCCCGATTGAGCGCGACTACATCGCTGGGCACCAACGAGTGCAACAGGTCGTACAACGCGACGATCTGCCCCCAGTCCGTATCCGCCGCGGCGCGCGCATCGCTGTGCACCGCGTTTATCGCGGCCTGCAGCTGGTACGGCCCGGGCTCGTTGCGCCGCAAACATTCGCGCAGCAGCGCCTGGCCTTCCTCGATGCGCCCGCGATCCCACAGGCCGCGATCCTGCGCGGCGAGCTGCACGAACGCGCCGTCGTCGTCGGTGCGCGCGGCGCGGCGCGCGTCGACGAGCAGCATGAGCGCGAGCAGGCCCTTCACTTCCGGCTGGGAGGGCATCAGTTCGACCAGCAGCCGCCCGAGACGGATCGCCTCGTCGCACAACTCGTTGCGGATGAGCTCCGAGCCACCGCTCGCGCTGTAACCCTCGTTGAACACGAGGTACACGACACCGAGCACGCTTGCGAGTCGCGACGGAAGTTCGCTCGCCTCGGGAATGCGATACGGAATCCCGGCCGCGCGGATCTTCGCCTTGGCGCGCGAAATGCGCTGCGCCAGCGTCGGCTCCGGAACGAGGAAGGCATGCGCGATTTCGGCGGTGGTGAGTCCGCCCAACAGCCGCAGCGTCAGCGCGAGCTGCGCCTCCGTCGCGAGCGCGGGATGACAACACGTGAAGATCAGCCGCAGGCGATCGTCATTCACATCGTGCTCCGCGGTCTCGTCGTGCTCGAGCAATTGCATGGCGGCTTCCTGCCGCGCATTGCGCGTCGCTTCGCGCCGCAACCGGTCGATGGCGCGATTGCGCGCCGTCGTGATGATCCAGCCGGCGGGTGCGGGCGGCACGCCGCCCGGGGGCCAGCGCCGCAGGGCGATCTCGAACGCCTCCTGCACGGCTTCCTCGGCGAGCGAGATGTCGCCGAGCTGGCGCGTGAGCACGGCCACGGCACGGCCGTACTCCGCGCGAAAGACCCGTTCGATCTCGCCGCTCAACGTGGGTCAGCGTTCGAGGAAGGGCCGCACTTCGACGGGCGTGGTCGTCGCGCGCGCCAGCTTGCGCGCCCAGCCGAGCGCGGCGTCGAGATCGGACGCGTGCAGGATCGTGATGCCCCCGATCTGCTCCTTGCTCTCGATGAACGGACCGTCGGTCGTCACGATGTCGCCACCCTGGTGGCGCAGGACGGTCGCGGTGTTGGACGGATACAGGCCTCCGCCGAACACCCAGGCGCCGGCCGCCTGCATTTCCTCGTGCAGCGCCGTCACGTCCGCCATGATTTTCTGCAGCTTCTCGGGTTCGGGCTGCGTGGAGCCGGCGGGGTAACAGATGGTGAGCAGGTATTGCTTCATGACGATTCCTCGGCCGGCGACATGCCGGGTTCATCGCCTAAACGAACGGCGAGAGTGAGTTTCGACAGGGATGGATGCAAGCAGCCGGCCGCTCGCCCGGAATCGATCAGGCGGCGTCGTGCTGGGAGGAGTCGTCGGCTTCGCGCGCGGCGTTTTCGTAGTTCTGCGCGAAGACCTCGAGGAAGATGTGCGGCAGCGTGCCGGGCGGCATTTCGCACAGCGAACGGTAGAACTCGCCGTACAGCTCCCAGTTGCCCATGGTCTTGCGACGCGCGCTGCGTTCGAAGCGCGTGGCCAGGTCGCGCGGGTCGAGCCGGCCCACGAAATCGACGAAGGCCGCGCGCATCGCGTCGATCAGCGCCGCATCGTGACGTCGCGCGCCCGCGAACGATTCGCGCATCCACTGGACCGCATCGAAGCGCCGGCTGTCGTGCGCCTTGAGCAGTTCCTGGATGAGTTCCTCGATGCCGTGACGATCGAGCGAAGGCAGAAGATCGCTCGCGTCTTTCTCGTATGTCACGCGCAACTCGGTGCGTTGCGCCTGCTGCGAACGGTTACTTTCCTTGAGCCCCGAAAGGCTCTCGCGCAACAGCTGGCCGGCCAGGTGCAGCATGCGGGAATGTGCATCGGTCGGCAGCGACTCGGGGCTGATTCCCGCGCCGCGGCAGAACGCCATCAGTCCCGGCGCGATATCGGGTGTGCCGCCGACGACGGGAACGGTCGCGGGCTGCGTGATCGGCGGTGCCGGCTGCTGCACCGCCTTCTGCTGTTTTTCCGCCGCGCGCGCGAGCCTTGCAATGCGGCGTGCGACGGCATCGGAATTCACCTCGAGCTCGGGCGCGGTGGGCGGTTCCTTCGGCAGATCCTGCGTCTGATGCAGGGCGCGCGTGCGCGCCGAGACTGCCTGGCCGAACGCGTTCACCGGCTTGAGCTTGTCGTTCGACGTGTCCTGGCTCGCCTCGAGCAGGTTCTCCAGGCGCAGCGAGGCGCCGAGATCGCCGAGCGCCGGAGGGCGACGACGGCTGCTCGTCGTTCCAGTGCCGGGTTTCGCATACAGCGCGCTGTCGTCCAGGCTGAAATCGGTGGCTGAATCGATCTGCACCTGAACGTGATATTCGCCGATGCGCAGGATGTCGCCCGTCTTGAGCTCGTACGGATTCTGGCTGCCGAGGGGACGGTCGCCGTCGTTGATGAACGTGCCGTTGCTGCTCGTGTCCTGCAGCAGGTATCGACCGTTGTGGAAAACGATGCGCGCGTGACGGCCCGAGACGTAGCGCATGTCATCAGGCAATACCCAGTCGTTCTCGGAGGAGCGTCCAATGCTGCCGCCCGATACCCCAAGTACGAATGTGCTCCGGTCACCCAACCGGTGGCGATGTTCACTGATGACGCGCAGCCTGAGCGCCATGGAATACCCTCTGGGCCCTAGCTTCCCGCTGCCCATGCGTGTATGAAGAGGCAGGTTAACGTCCCCTTAAGCCGCCAGATGGCATCCAGTCACATTTTCAAGATTATGTTCGTGAACCAGGGCAAGGTTTACGAGGTTTATGCCCGCAAGGTGAGCCAGGGTCGCTTGTTCGGGTTCATCGAAGTCGAAGACCTGGTGTTCGGCGAGCGCTCGACGGTCGTGCTCGATCCGGGCGAGGAACGCATCAAGTCCGAGTTCACCGGCGTCAATTGCACCATGATCCCGATGCACTCGATCCTGCGCATCGACGAAGTGAAGAAGCAGGGCACCGCCAAGATCAGCGCGCTCGAGGGCGGCAACATCACCCAGTTCCCGATGTCGATGTACACGCCCGCCGGCAATGATTCCGGCCCGAAGAAATAGGGGACGGATCTTTTTATCGACGATTTCGCGCCCCAGGACCGCGCCCGATATCGTCACTAAATAAATCTGTCCCCTTTCTGTACAATTCGCGCCCTCCAATGATCGAGCTCCCTGGCGCCCCTGCAGTTTCCGATTTTCGCATCGCCAAACTGCGTCCCGCGCTCGAGGCCATCCAGCCCGGGCTCGGCGCCATCAGCGCGCGCTACGTCCATTTCGTCGACCTCGCCCGTGATCTCGATGCGCGGGAAGGCGCGCTGCTCGAGCGGCTGCTGACGTACGGGCCGCGCGAGAACGGCGCGCCCGCGGCGGTCCCAGGCGCCTCCGAAATCGTCATCGTGCCGCGCTTCGGCACGATCTCGCCCTGGTCGAGCAAGGCCACGGACATCGCGCACGTCTGTGGGCTCGATGCGGTGTCGCGCATCGAGCGTGGCATTGCCTGGAGCATCGCGAGCGCGCAGCCGCTGTCGCGCGCGGCGCTCGAGAAACTCGCCGCACCGCTGTTCGACCGGATGACGGAGACCGCGCTGCTGGATCGGACTGATGCCGTGCGCCTGTTCACGCACGAACTCACACGTCCGCTGCGCACCGTCTCGCTGGCCGAGGGCCGCGCGGCATTGGTGAAAGCCAACACCGATCTCGGCCTCGCGCTGTCGGAGGACGAGATCGACTATCTGGTGAAGAACTTCGCGGCGCTGAAGCGCGACCCGACCGACGTCGAGTTGATGATGTTCGCGCAGGCGAACTCCGAGCACTGCCGCCACAAGATCTTCAATGCCGACTGGATAGTCGACGGCCAGAAGCAGCCCAAATCGCTGTTCGCGATGATCCGCAACACGCACGCGAAGAACCCGCAAGGCGTGCTCTCGGCGTACCGCGACAATGCGGCGGTCATCGAAGGTCCGCTGGGCAAGCGATATTTCCCGAATCCCGAGAACGACATCTACGGCGCGGTCGACGAGCCCATCGACATCCTGATGAAGGTGGAAACTCACAACCACCCGACGGCGATTTCGCCGTTCCCCGGCGCGGCCACGGGTTCGGGTGGTGAGATCCGCGACGAGGGCGCGACGGGACGCGGCGCGAAGCCGAAGGCGGGTCTCACGGGGTTCTCCGTGTCGCACCTGCGCATCCCGGGCTTCGAGCAGCCCTGGGAGAAGACGAACATCGGCAAGCCCGATCGCATCGTCTCGGCGCTCGACATCATGATCGAGGGGCCGCTCGGTGGCGCCGCGTTCAACAACGAATTCGGTCGGCCGAACATCGCAGGTTACTTCCGCACGTTCGAGCAGGTGGCGGAAGGCGATGCGCCGGACCGCGTACGCGGTTATCACAAGCCCATCATGATCGCCGGTGGCCTCGGAAACGTACGGCGCAAACACGTCGAGAAGAGCGAGATCCCGGTCGGCGCGAAGGTCGTCGTGCTTGGTGGTCCCGCGATGCTGATCGGTCTCGGCGGCGGCGCGGCCTCGTCGATGGGCAGTGGTAGTTCGAGCGCCGATCTCGATTTCGCCTCCGTGCAGCGTGGCAATCCCGAGATCCAGCGCCGCGCGCAGGAAGTCATCGACCGCTGCAGCGCGCGCTGGAACGAGAATCCGATCCTGCTGATCCACGATGTCGGCGCGGGCGGTTTGTCGAACGCGGTGCCCGAGGCCGTGGCGCACACGGAAGGTCGCGGCGCGGTCATCGACCTCGGCGCGATTCCGAACGACGAGCCCGGCATGTCGCCGATGGAACTGTGGTGCAACGAGTCGCAGGAGCGGTACGTGCTCGTGATCGATTCGGCGCGCCTCGGCGAGTTCGAGTCGATCTGCCGCCGCGAGCGTTGCCCGTTCGCGGTGATCGGCGAGATGAACGACACGGGCGTGCTGGTGCTCGAGGATCGCAAGAACGGCACGCGACCGGTCGACATGCCGCTCGACGTGTTGCTGGGCAAGGCGCCGAAAATGCTGCGCGACGTGAAGAGCGTCGTGCCGCCGCAGTCGCCCCTGGAGCTTGCGTCGATGGAGCTGCGCGATGCGGCGTACCGGCTGCTGAAGTTCCCGGCGATCGCGGACAAGACCTTCCTGATCACGATCGGTGATCGCACCGTGGGCGGCATGATCAGCCGCGACCAGATGGTGGGACCGTGGCAGGTACCGGTCGCGGACGTGGCCGTCACGATCTCCGACTACTTCGGACACACCGGCGAGGCGATGTCGATGGGCGAGCGCACGCCCGTCGCGGTGCTCGACGCGCCGGCCTCGGGCCGGCTCGCGGTGGCCGAAGCGCTCACGAACATTCTCGCCGCCGACATCGGTTCGTTGTCGAACGTGCGGCTGTCGGCGAACTGGATGGCCGCGTGCGGCGAGCCCGGCGAGGACGCCGCGCTGTATGCGACCGTGCGCACCATCGGCGAGGAGTTGTGTCCCGCGCTCGGCATCGCGATCCCGGTGGGCAAGGACTCGCTGTCGATGAAAACCGTGTGGAGCGAGGGCGCGCAGAAGAAATCGGTCGTCGCGCCGGTGTCGCTGATCGTGTCCGCGTTCTCGCCGGTCGGCGACGTGCGCAGGACCTGGACGCCGCAGCTGCGCACGGATCTCGGGCCCAGCACTTTGCTGCTCGTGGATCTCGGATTCGGCAAGAATCGCCTCGGTGGCTCTTCGCTCGCCCAGGTGTACGCCTCGCTCGGCGCGCAGCCCGCGGATCTCGATTCCCCGGACCGCCTGCTCGATCTCGCGGCCGCGCTCGCGGAGCTGCGCGCGCAGGGGCTGGTGCTCGCGTATCACGACCGCTCCGACGGAGGCGTGTTCGCGACGCTCGCCGAGATGGCATTCGCCGGACATTGCGGCCTCGACATCAAACTACCGGCCGGCGCCAATGGCGCCGCGGGCGCGCTGTTCAGCGAGGAGCTGGGCGTCGTGCTGCAGGTGAAGACCGCGAATCTGGATGCGACGCGTGAAATCTTCGCGCGGCACGGGCTCGGTGAGCACACGCACGCGATCGGCACGACGACGCGCGAGATGCGCGTTCGCATCGAAACGGCCACGGGCCGCGTCGATGAATCCTGGGAGGATCTGCGCCGCGCCTGGTCCGAGACCTCGTTCCGCATGCGCGAGATGCGCGACGAGCCGGCCTGCGCGCGCGAGGAGTTCGCGGCGGCGTGTGATCCGGGCGCACCGGGTCTCCATGTCGCGCTGACCTTCGATCCTGACGAAGACATTTCCGCGCCCTACATCGGCAGGGCGCGCCCGCGCGTGGCGGTGCTGCGCGAGCAGGGCGTGAACAGCCAGATCGAAATGGCCGCGGTGCTCGAACGCGTCGGCTTCGAGGCGCACGACGTGCACATGACCGACGTGCTCTCGGGGCGAGTGAAGCTCGATCAGTTCCGCGGACTCGTGGCTTGCGGCGGTTTCTCGTATGGCGACGTGCTCGGCGCGGGCGAGGGCTGGGCCAAGTCCATCCTGTATCACCCTGCGACGCGCGAGGCGTTCCAGCAGTTCTTCGAGCGCGCGGATACGTTCTCGCTCGGCGTCTGCAACGGATGCCAGATGTTCGCGGCGCTCAAGGAGATCGTGCCCGGCACGGCCAACTGGCCGCGTTTCGTGCGCAATCGCGGCGAGCAGTTCGAAGGGCGCTTCTCGCTGCTCGAACTCGCGCGCTCGCCGTCGATCCTGCTCGCCGGGATGGATGGCTCGATGCTGCCGATCGCGGTGGCGCACGGCGAGGGCCGCGCCGAGTTCGCGAGCGAGGCGGATGCGAAGTCGTTCAACGCCGGCAGCCTCGTCGCCGCGCGCTACGTGAACGGCGACCGCTCGATTGCGACTACCTACCCGGCGAATCCGAACGGCTCGCCGTTCGGCATCGCCGCCATCACGAACGCCGACGGCCGCGTGACGATCACGATGCCGCACCCCGAGCGCTCGTTCCGCTACGCGCAGAACTCCTGGCACCCCGACAACGCCGGCGAGTATTCCGGCTGGTACCGGATGTTCGCGAACGCGCGTAAGTGGGTGGGGTGAGGATTAGGTGCCGGTGTAAAAAGTGGGGATTAGCCGCGTCTGCTTCGCGGACCTCGAGAATCGGCGCTGCGAAGCTTGGATCGGCAACGGTTGGCCCGCGATCGAGCAGGCCAGTCCGAACATCGAGGAAGGTCGCCGGCGCCGACGTCCTGTCACCTTCAAGCGCCGCTGATCGCAGCGCGCGATTTCACGAGGCGACGAGGCAAGAAATGGGGATCACGCTAATCCCCACTTTTTACACCGGCACCTAATCCCCAGTCCCGCGGCGGGCTCTCGCCTCATCTACGAAGAATTTGCGCACCTTCATCGCGTGCTGCAGGCGGCCCTTGCGGACGTAGGCCTGGTAAAGGAAATCCTTCATCACCTCGAGCAGCACCGCGGCCTGGTAGGCGTTGATGATGGGCAGGTCGATATAGGTGTCGGCGGTGCCTGTGAAGATCACGCGCATGACCACCGCGAAGCTGTCCTCGTCGATCTCCGCCATGTCGCGCACGTCGGACAGCGAATCGAACAGGCGCAACTTGGTCGGGTTGCCGAGATCAGCGAACGTCGTGGCCGCCGTGCGCCGGCACATGGCCGCGAACGCCTGGAACTGGTCATGCGAGTAGCTCGTGAGCGCCTCGCGAAAGAAGATCTCGACGTCCTCGGGCACGTAGTTGAACGCGAACTTCTCGATCGGGCGTTCGACGTCGAACGCCTGTGGCGCGAGCTCGACTCGATTGTTCGCGAACGCGCGCGAGGCGTAACGCAGGAACACCGGCGCGTTGCACGCGTGGCAGCGAAGCACCACGCCGACCGAGCGCGGCTTGCGCAGCAGCAGGTCGTCGAAGGTCGGCAACGCGCTCGGACTCATGCGCGAGAACGCGTTGCAGTGAGGGCAGTTGCGCGCCGTCTCGCGCTCGTCCCCGAAGTACATCGTGCCCGTCGAGTCGATGAACACGTTCATGGCCGCGCCTTATCTTGTGAGTGGTTTGTACTTGATGCGATGCGGCTGCGCGGCTTCTTCGCCCTTGCGTCGCTTCAGATCTTCCATGTAGTCCTGGAAATTGCCTTCGAACCACACCACCTCGGAATTGCCTTCGAAGGCGAGGATGTGGGTCGCGATACGGTCGAGGAACCAGCGGTCGTGCGAGATCACCACCGCGCAGCCGGGATACGCGAGCAGCGCTTCCTCGAGCGCGCGCAACGTTTCCACGTCGAGGTCGTTGGTGGGCTCGTCGAGCATGAGGACGTTGCCGCCGGACTTGAGCACCTTTGCCAGGTGCACGCGGTTGCGCTCACCGCCCGACAGCTCGCCGATGACCTGTTGCTGGCCCGTGCCCTTGAAATTGAACCGGCCCACGTAGCCGCGCGACGGCGTCTCGTAGTTGCCGACCTTGATCATGTCGAGGCCGCCCGAGATCTCCTGCCACACCGTGTTCTTGTCGTTGAGCGACTGGCGCGACTGGTCGACGTAGGCGAGCTTCACCGACGGGCCCATGCGGATCTCGCCCGCGTCCGGCTTCTCGAGCCCGGCCATCATGCGGAACAGCGTCGTCTTGCCCGCGCCGTTCGGCCCGATGATGCCGACGATGCCGCCCTTCGGCAGATTGAAGTTGAGGTTGTCGATCAGGAGGCGGTCGCCATATGCCTTGCGCAGGCCCTTCGCCTCGATCACGAGATCGCCGAGACGCTCGCCCGGCGGAATGTAGATCTCGTTCGTCTCGTTGCGCTCCTGGAATTCGCGCGAGGCGAGCTCTTCGTAACGCGCGAGACGCGCCTTGCTCTTCGCCTGGCGCGCCTTCGGATTCTGGCGCACCCACTCGAGCTCCTTCGCGAGCATCTTCTGCAGGCCGGCCTGTTCCTTCTGTTCCTGCGCGAGGCGCGCTTCCTTCTGCTCGAGCCAGGTCGAGTAGTTGCCCTTCCACGGAATGCCGTGGCCTCTATCCAGTTCGAGGATCCACTCGGCGACGTTGTCGAGGAAGTAGCGATCGTGCGTCACCGCGACGACGGTCGACGGATATTGCTCGAGATATTTCTCCAGCCACGCGATCGACTCCGCGTCGAGATGGTTGGTCGGCTCGTCGAGCAGCAACATGTCGGGCGAGGACAGCAGCAGGCGGCACAACGCGACGCGCCGCTTCTCACCACCCGATAGTTTGGAGATCTGCGCCTCCCAGGGCGGCAGGCGCAGCGCATCGGCCGCGATCTCGAGCTTGCGCTCGAGCTCCCAGCCGCTGGCCGCGTCGATCGCGTCCTGCAGCTTGGCCTGCTCCTCGAGCAGCTTGTTCATCTCGTCCGGATCGAGCTCGGGATCCGCGAACTTCTCGGAAATCTCGTTGAAACGCGCGACCTGCCCGAACGCGCCGCCGAGGCCTTCCATCACGACTTCGCGCACGTTCTTGTTCGGGTCGAGCTCCGGCTCCTGAGGCAGATAGCCGACATTGATGCCGGGCTGCGGACGCGCCTCGCCCTCGTAGTTCTTGTCGATGCCGCCCATGATCTTGAGCAGGCTCGATTTGCCCGAGCCGTTGAGACCGAGCACGCCGATCTTGGCGCCGGGGAAGAAGGAGAGGCTGATGTCGCGCAGGATGACGCGCTTCGGCGGGACGACCTTGCCGACGCGATTCATCGTGTAGATGTACTGGGCCATGGATTCCGATGTTTTCTCGAGCGGGGGAACGGCGCGGATTCTACATCCCTCCGGCGTGCGGCTGTGCTACGTTTGCCCGCGCAAAAGGGGAGCAACAACCTGGGTACCGAGGCTTCTTCCGTACTGGTCGTGGCCGGCGAACGCCTGGCGCGTTATGGATTCGGCGACGGGCATCCCTTCGGACCGGATCGGCATGCCGCGTTCTTCGCCGAATTCTCCAAGCGCGGGCTCGACCGGCGCGTGCGTATCCTCGAGCCACGCAGCGCCACCCGCGCGGAGCTCGAAGCCTTCCACACGCCCCAGTACGTCGAATTCGTCGCGCAGAAATCGCTGTCCGGCGAGGGCTTTCTCGATGCCGGCGATACGCCGGCATGGCGGGGCGTCTTCGAGGCGGCCGCCGACGTCGTCGGTGGCACGTTGCTCGCGGCCGAAGAGATCATGGCCGGGCGCGCACGCCGAGCGTTCATCCCGATCGCGGGCCTTCACCATGCCGCGCGCGGCAAGGCCGCGGGGTTCTGCGTGTTCAACGATTGCGGTGTCGCGATCGAGGTGCTGCGCCGCAAGTACGGGCTCAAGCGGATCGCCTATG
>JAEZCN010000093.1 GCA_023433515.1 Pseudomonadota bacterium | reverse complement strand
CCGTCGGCGATCACGTCCGCGAGCGCGGCGGCATCGAGCAGGCCGAGGTTGGCGCCCTGGCCCGCGAGCGGATGCACGACGTGCGCCGCATCGCCGACCAGCGCGACCCGCGGACACGCGTAGTGCTCCGCCTCGATGCGCCACAACGGAAACTCGAGCCGCCTGCTCGCGAGCTTCACGGCGCCGAGCACGCCATCGGAATCCTCCAGCAACGCGCGCTCGAACTGTTCGATCGTCGCGGCCAGCATCCGGCGCGCGCGCTCGGTCGGTATGGACCAGACGATCGAGCTCGTGCCGTCCGCGAGCGGCAGGAACGCGAGGGTTCCATCGCCGAGAAAACGCTGCCAGGCGGTATGCTGATGCGGCCGCGCGGTCGAGACGTTCGCGACGATCGCGATCTGCCCGTAGTCGGTGCGTCGCGCGGAAAGTCCGGCGAGCTCGCGCACGCGCGACCGCGCGCCGTCCGCGCCGACGACCAACCGCGCCGTGAGCTCGCGCGCGCCGCTGCGCAGCCGCACGACCTCCTGCACCTGCTCGAGTGCATCCACCTCGCATTCCTCGAGCACGATGCCCGCGCGCCGCGCGGCGCCGGCAAGCGCGGCCTGCAGCGTGTTGTTCTGCACGATCGCGCCCAGGTCGGGCTCGCCCGCTTCCGCGGCGTCGAAGGCCAGCGCATCGCCGCCGTGCGGCGCCACATCGGCGTGCCACACCTGCATACGTTCGTACGGCGACGCCTGGCGCGCGACGTCTTCCCAGGCGCCGGCGGCGCGCAGGATCCGCTCGCTGGCGCGCGACAGCGCGAACACGCGCAGATCGAGCGGCGGCGGATTCGCGGCGTCGAACGATTCGGGGATGCGGCGATCGAGCACGGCGATGCGCGCTCCCGGGATGATCGCCTCGCGCGCAAGCAGCACGGCGGTGGCCAAGCCGACGGGACCTGCTCCCACGACCGCGATTTCGTACTCGGGCTTCATGCGCGCAGTCATTCGAGCGGCAGGCCGCGCGCCAGGCGCGGCATCCGGCCCGCGAAACCCCAGCTCACGCGCGACAACGCGCGCTTCGCGGTCGGGCTCATGTCGAACAGCAGCAATCCGAAGTTGCGCACGACACCCAGCCCCGGCGCATCGCTGCCGAAGAGCTTGACGAGGCCATCGGTGAAACGCGTGACGCCCTTGCGGTCCTCCTCGCGCCAGGCCGCGAAGCGCGCGAGCAGATCGTCCAGTCCTTCGCCGAACCCCTCCGGGCGCGCGGTCCGGGCCAGCATCTCGGCGAGCGTCGCCGCGTCGCGCAGTCCGAGATTGAAGCCCTGTCCGGCCACGGGATGCAGCGCCTGCGCGGCGTTCCCGACGAGCACCACGCGCCCCGACACGGTTCCGGTCGCGCGCGACAGCGCCAGTGGATAGGTACTGCGGCGGCCGATCTTCGTGAAACGCCCCGCCCGCCAGCCGAACCCCGACATGAGCTCGGCCGCGAAGGCCGCATCGTCGAGCGCCAGCAGTTCCTTCGCACGTTGCGGGCGCACCGCCCAGACGACGGTGTATCCGCCGCCGGCGGTCGGCAGGACCGCGAGCGGACCCGAGGCGGTGAAACGCTCGAAGGCCTCGCCCTTGTTAGGCCGATCCGTATGCGTGTTCACCACGATCGCGACCTGGCCGTAGTCCTCGATATCCGCGTCGATGCCGGATTGGGCGCGCAGCAGGGAGCCGGCGCCATCGGCCGCGACGGCGAGCTCCACGTGTACGGCTTCCTTTTCGCCGCCGCGCGAGACCTCGAGCTCCACTCCATCGGGCCGCAGGGTCGCGCCGGTCAGCTCGGCCGGCACGGCGAGTTCGACGTTGGTCGCCGTGCGCAGCTCCTGCCACAACGCGCGTCCGATCACGCGGTTCGGCACGACGTAGCCGAACGCGGGCACGCCCTGTTCCTTGCTGTCGAGCCGCGCGACGCCAAAGCGCCCCGCGTCGGAGACGTGGATCGAGCGGATCGCACTGGCATCCGGCGCCATCGCGGCCCAGCAGCCCAGCGAATCGAAGATCTGCCGCGAGCCGTTGCCCAGCGCGGTGGTGCGTTCGTCGAAGCTGGGCTGCGCGGCCGAATCGTGCGACACGCCCTCGATCAGCAGCACCTTCAGACGCGTACCGCGCAGCGCGAGCGCGAGGCTGGCGCCTACCATGCCGCCGCCGACGATCGCGATGTCTGCCGTCTTCATTGATGGATGGTCATTGATGGACGGTCACGCAGCCGAGGCCATGAGCCGCTCGATGGCGACCGGTTCCTTCGGCACGCCATCGGTCAGCACTTCGCATCCGTCGCGCGTGACGACGACGTCGTCCTCGATCCGGATGCCGATGCCGTGGAATTCCTTCGACACGCCCGAGGTCCCGGGCGCCACGTAGATGCCGGGCTCGATGGTCAACGCCATGCCGGGCTCGAACACGCGCCATTCATCGCCGATCTTGTAGTCGCCGACGTCATGCACGTCCATGCCCAGCCAGTGACCGGTGCGGTGCATGAAGAACTTCCGATACGCACCCGTCTCCTCGAGCCTGGCGACGCGGCCCTTCAGCAGGCCCGCCTTCACGAGGCCCTGCGTGACCACGCGCACGGCCGCCTCGTGCGGCTCGTTCCAGTGATTGCCGGGCTTCACGCGCGCGATGGCGGCCTCGTTGGCCTCGAGCACGATCTCGTACAGCGCGAGCTGCGCGGGTGTGAAGCGTCCGTTGACCGGGAACGTGCGCGTGATGTCCGAGGCGTAACACTCGACCTCGCAGCCGGCGTCGATGAGCAGGATGTCGCCGTCGCGCAGGGGCGCATCGTTCTCGCGGTAATGCAGGATGCAGCTGTTGGCGCCGCCGCCTACGATGGGCAGGTACGAGAGGTCCGCGTTGTGCATGCGGAACTCGTGCACGATCTCGGCGGCGATTTCGTATTCGTGGCGACCCGGCGTACACGCGCGCATGGCGCGTACGTGCGCGCGCGCCGCGATGCGCGCCGCCGCGCGCATCGTGTCGACTTCCGCGCGGCTCTTGAACAGGCGCATGTCGTGCAACACGTGGTCGAGCGCGACGATTTCCTGCGGCGGGTGTCGGCCGTTGCGCGCCTGCGTGCGCAGGCCGTTCACCCACCCGACCACGCGCTGGTCGAACTCCGGATGAGTGCCCATGGCGTAATAGACCTTGGCGTGATTTTCGATCAGCCCGGGCAGGATCTCGTCGATGTCGGTGATCGGGAACGCATGATCGGCGCCGAAGGTGCGCACCGCACCCACGGGACCCGCGCGTTTGCCGTCCCAGGTTTCGCGCGCGGGGTCGCGATCGCGCACGAACAGGATGTATTCACCCTGCGGGCGTCCGGGAATGAGCACCGCGACGGACTCCGGCTCCGCGAAACCCGTGAGATAGAAGAAGTCGCTGTCGGGTCGATAGGCGTATTCGACGTCGTTGTTGCGCAGACGCACGGGCGCGGTCGGGACGATGGCGATCGAATCGCGTCCCATGAGCTTCGCGAGTGCGCGGCGACGCCGCTTGAACTCCTCGCGCGGCATCGCCGCCGGTCGCCCCGGCTTCACCGGCGCTCTGGAACGCGAGCCTGACTTCTTCTGCATGAAATCCTCTTCAATGGAGCGACATACCCTCGGGTGGAGGCTCCTGCCCGCGCGCCGGCGCGAGCTCGACGAACAACAACTGCACCCCGACGCGCACGAATTCGACGACCTCGGCGAACGCGGTTTCGTTTTCCTCGTTCTCCTCGCCCGCATCGACGCCGACGTGGGTGATCTCGGTCAGGTCGCGAATGATCTCGCCGGCCTCGGCGGAAACCTTGCCGGGATCGGGCGTGGTACCGGAGCCGAGTCCGTACAGAAAGCCCTGGCACCACAAAGACAGTGCGCCGGCCCGCTCGCTGAGCGAAGTGTCGTCATCCGGAAGCAGTGGCGCGAAATCGGCGTCGTTCCCGACCAGCGTGCGCACCATCGAGTCGTAGACGTTCTGCAGCACCGAGCTCTGCAGCACCGCTTCGTCGGCGGATTCGTCCGGGAGGATTTCGCGCAGCCATTCGATGAGGCCGTAATCGCGCGAACTGCACAGGGCGCCTGCCAGCGTGCCGTGCGCCTCGGCCGGCTCCGGAAGTGCGTGCGCGTCGCGCAGCACGCGCTCGAATTGATCGTAAGTTGCGGCCAACATGGGGGAATTATGCCCCGAATTTGACCCCCACGAACGCGGAGCCCTATAGTCCCGTGCCATGAACGACAACAATAAAGAAACCGCAATCAGCGCGAAATCCGGCTTCGACGCGGAATTCGCGCGCCTCGAGCATCGTGTCGAGGAACTCCTCCTCGTGGTGGAAGCCCTCAAGGAGGAGAACCGGGCCCTGCGTCAGCGCCAGGAATCGCTCGCCGCCGAACGCTCCGCGTTCGCGCAGCGCAACGACCAGGTGCGCGCGCGCGTGGAGGCCATGATCGGCCGCCTCAAGACCATGGAGCACACTGCGTGAGCAGCGAAAAGGAAACGACGCACGTCACCGTGCGCATCCTCGAGAAGGAGTACTTCGTTTCCTGTCCTTCCGACGAGCGAGCCGACCTGCTCGACTCCGCCGAATACCTGAACAAGAAAATGCGCGAGATCCGCGACACCGGCAAGGTGGTGGGCGCCGATCGCATCGCCGTGATCGCGGCACTCAACATGGCCAACGAGCTGCTGCGCCTGCGCAAGCAGGAAAGTGAATTGCAGGGCCCCGTGAGCGGTCGCGTCAAGAACATGCGTGAGCGTGTGGAGAACGCGCTACAACGAACCCGTCAGCTTGATCTGTAGATCAAGCTTCGCTTTCAGGGCTCACGCCCCACTCCTCACGCCGCCAAAGCGCGGCGTCCGTAAAAAGGTTTCGATGTCAATCTCTCGATTCGCGTCGCATTCCTACGTGGCACATGTAGTAAAGTCACTCGGGCGCTGCCTGTGGTGTTCGACAGCGGGTCGGGTTACCTCTCGACCGTAATGTAAACGCCCAGGGACCATGCCTTTCCGGCAGCACTGTGCAAGTCCGCTTCGAGCGGAAAGCCTTAAATGTCGGGGCCGGTCCCACCTTGTTGCTCTGGTTCGAGAGCAACGGCTCGCACCGGCATTTACGGGTAGCGCTTTTCTCTTCCTCGCATCGTGTTGACGAAGCAATCCCTTCGCAAGCAACTCCTCGCCCAGCGGCGCGCCGTTCCGCCCGCTGAACGGATTCGCGCCGCGCGCGCGGTCGCCGAAATCATCGGCCGGACCCACTGGCTCACTCCCGGAAAACGCATCGGCCTGTACGCGTCGATGCCCCAGGAGCTCGGCACGCAGCCCCTCATCGAGCTTGCGATACGCCGTGGATGCCGCGTCTACCTGCCCCGCATCACCAGCATGCGCAAGCGATCCATGCGTTTCGTCCCTCTCAACCCGAACGCGCGACAACACGACTTCGGGATGCTCGAACCCGAGGGGCACGAATGGATCGGCGCGCGGTTCCTCGACACGATCTTCTGCGCGGGCGTCGGCTTCGACCGGCGCGGCGCGCGACTGGGACACGGCGCGGGCTTCTATGACCGCGCGCTCGCGTTCCGCACGCGGCGCGATCACTGGCGCGGCCCGCGGCTGGTGGGTCTCGCCTATGCTTTCCAGGTCGTGGACCACATCCCCGTGACGCCCAACGACGTTTTCATGGATCTGATCGTCACGGACAGGGGAATCGATGAACTACTGGTTGATGAAGACCGAGCCCTCGACGTTCGGAGTCGATGATCTCGCCAGGAAGCCGCGCAAGCGCGCGATGTGGGACGGCGTACGCAACTACCAGGCGCGCAACATGCTGCGCGACGACTTCAAGAAGGGCGATCTGGCGTTCCTCTATCACTCGAGCGCCGACGAGACTGGTGTCGCCGGCATCATGGAAGTCGTCCGTACCGCGTATCCCGATCCAACGGCATTCGAAAAGAAGAATCCGCACTACGATGCGGGCAGCGACCCCGCGAATCCCCGCTGGTATGTGGTCGACGTGCAACTCAAGCGCCGCCTCGAGCGCGTGATCACACTCGACGAACTTCGCAAACACGAAGCTCGCGAACTAGATGGGATGGTGCTGCTCAGGCGCGGCAACCGACTGTCGATCACACCGGTGAGCGAGGCTCATTGGAAGTTCATCCTCTCGCTCGAGTGATGGTCACGATGAGTGTCGATGTGAATGCATCGACGATTCTCGACAGCCCTTGCTTGAATTTTGTCAACGCCTGCGTATACTCGGCCTCGGACTAACCCGTAACTACTGGAGATGTGCCATGGCGAAAGCCAAGAAAAAGGCCAAGAAGAAAGCCAAGAAGAAGTAATTCTGGCCTTGCAGACACGGGGGACGAGATTAATTTCTCGTCCCCCGTTTAGTTTCCGAAGACAATGCCCGCGCAAGCGGGCATTGTCGTTTCAGTGGTTCGTGATTCGTGGGAGTGATACGTGAACAACGCGCAAAACACTGGAAAACAAGCTGCGGCGCGCGCTGCGCTCGAATTCGTCGAAGCCGGAAAAGTGCTGGGTGTCGGCACGGGATCGACGGTCAACTTCCTCATCGAAGAGCTCGCCCGGCAACGCGTGCGTATCGACGGGGCCGTCTCGAGTTCCAACGGATCCACCGAGCGATTGAAGGCCGCGGGTATCCCGGTGCTCGATCTCAATGAGGTCGGTGAGCTCGATACCTACATCGACGGCGCCGACGAGACCAACCATCGACGACAGCTCATCAAGGGCGGCGGCGCGGCACTGACCCGCGAGAAGATCATCGCGGCGGCATCCCGTCGCTTCATCTGCATCGCCGACGAGGGAAAGCTGGTGGATACCCTGGGAAAGTTTCCGCTGCCCGTGGAAGTGATCCCGATGGCGCGTTCATATGTGAGCCGCAAGCTCGCCGAACTGGGCGGACGTCCCGTGTGGCGCGAGAAGGTCGTGACCGACAACGGCAATCACATCCTGGATGTGCACGACATGCGTATCGCGGACCCACCGGGCCTCGAGAACACGATCAACCAGATCACGGGCGTGGTCACCGTGGGGTTGTTTGCCGCTCGTCCCGCGGATCTCGTCATCCTCGGCGGACCGAACGGGATCCGTCGCATCTAGAAGGGGGCAGCCCCCCCCTTTCCTGGCAATTTGGGTCAGGCCTCGTTTCGGTGGACGTCCGCGCGGTGTCCGCTGTCCGCGCGCGGACAGCGTCGATCACTCGGACGCAACGCACTGCGAACAACCGGGTCCATCTGAATTCAACCGCTTAGGCGGCGCATGCGTCATCGCCCGGGCCTTGGCACGGCACGTGCTTTGGCAGTGGCATGACACTTCTTCTGCGAGATGTATCGATACGCGGCACCCAGGCCCAGGACATCAAGGTGGCCGAGTCACCGGGGCAGCGGCATCGTGAACTGCTGCGGCGCTACTGGGTTTACGGCGCGGTGGGTATCGCGTTGCTCGTGTTCGGGATCATCGCGGTACGCGCGTGGCTGTCGTCGGAGAGGGTGATATCGCGCGAGCGCCTGCGCACCGCGGTCGTCGAACGTGGTCCCTTCGTGCGCGACGTCGCGGCCACCGGCCTCGTCGTCGCGGCCGTGAGCCCCACCCTTTTCGCCGAAGCGTCCGGCACGATCACTTACAAGGTGCGCGCGGGCGACGCGGTGAAGGCCGGCGACGTGCTCGGCATGGTCGACAGCGCCGCGCTGATGAACGAATACGAGCGCGAGCGCGCCGCGCTGGTCGCGGCGGAAGCCACGCTCACTCGGCAAACCATCGAAGTGCGCCGCACGATCCTCAAGAGCCGCCAGGACAGCGACCTCGCGAAGGTGCAGATCACGGCGGCGGAGCGGGAGTTCAAACGCGCCGAGGATGCCTGGGGCATCCACGTGATCCCGGAACGCGACTTCCTGCGCGCGCGCGACGATCTCGAAACCGCGAAGCTCAATTACGCGCACGCGGTCGATACCGCGAACCTCGAGAAGGACAGCCTCGAACTCGAGCTGCGCAGCCAGCGCGCGCAACGCGACGCCCAGGCATTGCTGGTCGCACGCCTTCGTGAACGTGTCGACGGGCTCACTCTCGAGTCCCCGGTCGACGGCATCGTGGCCACGCTCGCGCAGATCGAGCGCGCGCAGGTGGCCGAGAACGCACCCCTGGTCACCGTCGTGGACCTGTCCGCGCTCGAGATCGAGTTCCAGGTCAGCGAGAGCTACGCCAACGAGATCCTTCCGGGCATGAACGCCGAGGTCTCGCTGGACGGCCGCCGCCTCATGGGGACGGTCGCCGGGATTTCACCGGATGTGCGCAATGCACAGGTGACCGGCCGCGTGCGCTTCGCGGAGCAACCCGGGGGCCTGCGACAGAACCAGCGCGCCTCCGTGCGCATCGTGCTGGACGAGCGCACCCACGTACTCAAGGTGGCTCGCAGCCCGTTCCAGGATTCCGGCACGCGCTTCGTTTACGTGGTGCGTGACGACGAAGTGATCCGTGTCCCGGTCGAGTACGGCCCCGCCGCCATCGGCGAAATCGAAGTCCGCAGCGGTGTCGCCGCGGGCGACGAGGTCGTGCTTTCGGACATGCGTGAATACAAGGACGCGCCCCGCGTCCTCATCAGCCAATAACGAGGACCCAACCCCATGCTCTCCATGACGAACGTCAGCAAGGTATTCCGCACCGACCTGATCGAGACGCACGCGCTGCGAGACTTCTCACTCACGGTCAAGGCAGGCGAATTTCTCGCGGTCACCGGGCCTTCCGGGTCCGGCAAGACCACCTTCCTCAATATCGCGGGCCTGCTCGAGCCCTACGAGACGGGCACCTACCGGCTCGATGACGTCGACGTCACGAAACTCTCCGACGATGCGCGCTCCGCGCTGCGCAACCAGAAGATCGGCTTCATCTTCCAGAGCTTCAACCTGATGCCGGACCTCAATGTCTTCGACAACGTCGACGTGCCGTTGCGTTACCGCCGCATGAAGTCCGCCGAACGCCACCAGCGCATCACCAATGCGCTCGAGAGCGGCGGCCTGGCCTCGCGCATGAAACCCGTACCGGCGCAGCTGTCGGGCGGCCAGCAGCAGCGCGTGGCGATCGCACGTGCGATCGCGGGGGATCCGAAGCTGGTGCGCGCCGACGAGCCCACCGGCAATCTGGACTCGCTGATGGCGCGGCAGGTCATGGACCTGCTCGAGAAGATCAACGAGATGGGCACGACCATCATCATGGTCACGCACGATCCGGAGCTCGCGCGCCGTGCGCACCGCAACGTGCAGGTTGTCGACGGTCAGATCTCGGATCTCAAGCCGTACGAGCCCCAGGTGGCGGCTGCGACGCCCACCCACGCCGGCGCCGCCGGCTCCTTCGCCACGTCCGGAGCCTGAAATGCTCACCTACTACCTCGGGCTCGCAGTGCGCAGCTTCAAACGAAATCCCGGCCTCACGGCACTCATGGTGCTGGCCATCGCACTCGGCATTTCCGTGTGCATGGTCACGCTGACCGCGTATCGCGCCGCTTCCGCGAACCCCGCCGGCGACCGCAGCGGCATCCTGTTCTCCCCGTCGATCGACAGTTGGGATCCCGACGATTCATTCGACGAGGACGACAAGACCCTCGCGCCCAACATGCTCACCTACCGGGATGCACGTGCGATACATGCTTCGGTGATTCCGGACCGCAAAGCCATCATGTACAAGTCCGGAGGCACTTACGCGCGTGCCGACAAGGGCATGGATCCGCAGTATTTCCGGACGCGACTGACGACCGCGGACTTCTTCGCGATGTTCGAGGCGCCCTTCCTGCATGGCGGGCCATGGGACGCCAAGGCCGACGCCGGACCCGAGCCGGTGATGGTGCTCTCCAAGGACGCCAACGAGAAGGCGTTCGGCGGAATCAACAGCGTCGGCAGGACGCTGCTCTTCAAGAACCGGGAATTCCGCGTGGTCGGCGTGCTCGATGACTGGGAACCCATGCCCAAGTACTTCGACGTGAACAACGGCGCATTCCAGGACATGGAGGGCGCATACGCGCCGTTCTCGTGGGGCCAGGTGATGGAGCTCGGCAGCCACGGCAATACGAACTGCTGGAAGACCGAGAACATCGACAGTTACCAGGCGTTCCTCAACTCGGAGTGCATATCGTTCAACGCCTGGGTCGAACTGCGCACGCCGCAGAAGCAGCGCGCCTTCCGTGAGTTCCTCGACAACTACGTCGTCGAGCAGAAGAAGCACGGCCGCTTTCCGCGCCCTCTCAACAACTACCTCTACGACGTGGAAGGCTGGCTCGAACGTAACGAGGTCGTCCAGGACGACAACCGGGCCATGCTCACGTTGGCGTTCGCGTTCCTCGCCGTGTGCCTGGTGAACACCATCGGGCTGCTGCTCGCCAAGTTCCTGAACGCGGCGCCCAGCGCGGGCGTGCGCCGCGCGCTCGGCGCCAGCCGCCGCGACATCTTCTGGCAACACCTCACCGAATCGTGCGTGATCGCGCTCGCCGGCGGCATCGTCGGTGGATTGTTGGGGCTCGGCGGTGTGTGGGCGCTACGCGCCTGGTATGGCCGCTTCGTCGACGAAGCCACGCGCGCGCTGCCATTCGACCACGCCAACTTCGCGATCGTCGTCGCCATCGCAATGGCTGCCGGACTCGCCGCGGGACTTTATCCCGCATGGCGCATCGGGCGTGCCGCCCCCGCTTCCTACCTCAAGGTGCAGTGACATGGAAATCCGACCGATCATCTCCTCGCTCCTGCGCAATCGCGCGGGCGCCATTCTGGTCGCGGTGCAGATCGCGATCACGCTGGCCATCGTGGTCAATGCGGTCTATCTCACCCAGCAACGCGTGAAACACATCGGCCGACCGTCCGGCATCGATGACCAGAACATCTTCGCCCTGTGGGCTACCTCGTACGAAAAGGATCACGACTTTCTCGGCATGTTTCGCGAAGACATGGCGATGCTGCGGCAGATGCCGGGCGTCATCGATGCGGCGCCGATGCAGCAGGTACCGCTGTCGGGCAGCGGCAACTCCACGTTGTTCTACTCGCTTCCCGACAAGAAGGGCGAGAGCTCGCCCGCCAACACTTTTGCCACGGATGACCACGGTGTGAAGGCGCTGGGAGTCAAGCTCTCCGAGGGCACGACATTCGATCCCAATGCGGTCGAATACAAGACGGAGAGAACACCTGGCTGGCCGTCGACCGCCATCATCAGCCAGGCCTTGGGGAAGGCCCTGTTCAAGGAGCAACCCATTCTCGGCAATACCATGTACGACGATCACAGTCGTCCCATCCGGATCGTCGGTGTGATCGAGCACATGCAAGGCTCGTGGGTGGGTTGGGACATGGTCGACCGCACGATGTTGTACCCGAGCGTGGGGCCCGATCCATCCACGCAGTACGTGGTCCGCGCGCGGCCCGGCGAACTCGACAAGGTCATTGCGGACGTCGAAGCGGCCTTGATGAAGCGAGATCCGACTCGCCGGATCGACGAATCGAGAAAGATGTCGGACATGAAACGCAGAGGTTATGCGGGAGACTCGGTGATGGCGGTAACGTTGTCGACGGTCACCGGCCTCGTGCTCGTCTTCAGTTCGCTTGGCATCTTCGGGCTGGCCACGTTCAACGTGAACAATCGCACCCGGCAGATCGGCACGCGCCGCGCGATCGGCGCCCGGCGCCTCGACATCGTGCGGTACTTCATGACCGAGAACTGGATCATCACGACGCTTGGCGTATTCGTGGGCTGCAGTCTGGCGCTGGGTGTGGGCTATTGGTTGTCCACGGAATACCAGTTGCCGAGGCTCGACCTTTACTACTTGCTAGGGGGTGTCATCGGCCTGTGGGGCGTGGGACAGCTCGCCGCCTGGCAGCCGTCGTTGCGCGCCGCAAAAGTCTCACCGGCGATGGCCACGCGCAACGTGTGACGGGGCCCCAGCGAAATCTCATGGCCGCCGTTTGCAACCTCACCCGGACCTGGAACGTCTCAGGCATGACTTCCGCCACTTCGAATGCCGAGGATCGCCTGGCTCACCGAACCGTCCTGGTTGCCGACGACAGCGAGGCCGTTCGCACGGCCTTCCAGGTCCTGTTGTCCCTGCACGGCGCGCGGGTGCTCGGCGCCTCATCTCCCGCCGAAGCACTCGCGACCGTGCGCTCCCAGGAAGTCGATCTGGTGATCCAGGACATGAACTTCCATCGCGAGGCCACCTCGGGCGCGGAAGGCGTGGCGCTCTTCCGGGAATTGCGGTCGCTGCATCCGGACGTGCCGGTCATATTGCTGACCGCCTGGACGCACCTCGAGACGGCGGTCGATCTCGTGAAGGCTGGAGCGGCCGACTACATCGCGAAGCCCTGGGACGATGCGCGCCTGCTCACCACCGTGCGCAACCTCCTCGATCTGCGCGCCGCGGTGGAAGAAAACATCCAGCGGCGCGCGAGTCGCGCCGAGGCGCGCGCGGCGCTCGCTGAACGATACGACCTGCGCGGGCTGGTGTACGAAAGCGAGGCGATGCACACCGTCGCGTCGATGGCCGCGCAGGTGGCCCACGCGGACGTGCCCGTGCTCATCACCGGCCCGAATGGCGCGGGCAAGGAGGTCCTCGCCGATCTCGTGCACGCCAATTCCACACGCCGCGACCGGCCCTTCATCAAGGTGAACGCGGGCGCCCTGCCGGACCAGCTCATCGAAGCCGAGCTGTTTGGAACCGAGGCCGGCGCATTCACGGGCGCCAAGCCGCGCGCCGGGCGCTTCGAGGCCGCCGACGGCGGCACGCTGTTCCTCGACGAGATCGGCAACCTGCCGCCCGCCGGCCAGGCCAAACTACTGCGGGTGCTGCAGACCGGCGAATACGAACGGCTCGGCAGCAACACGACCCGCAAGGCCGATGTGCGCGTGGTCGCGGCCACCAACCTGCCGCTGCGCGAGGCGATGCGCGAAGGCCGCTTCCGCGAGGACCTCTACTACCGGCTCTCCGTCATCGAACTCACCGTGCCGCCGCTCGCGGACCGGCGTGACGACGTGCTGCCGCTGGCGCGGGCATTCCTCGACAAGGGAGTCCGGATCACGAGCGACGGGGAACGCGCGCTGCTCAACCATTCCTGGCCGGGAAACGTACGCGAGCTGCGCAACGTGCTGCAACGCGCTGCCTTGCTGGCGGGCGCCGCGCCGATCACGGCGGCGACGCTCAATCTCCCGGCCGTTTTACCCGCGCGTTCGGACGAACCCGTGCTCGATCGCGCCACCATCGAACGCACCCTGAACGAGAGCGGACACATCGTGGCGCAGGCAGCTCGGCAGCTCGGCATCAGCCGGCAGGCGCTGTACCGCCGCATGGAAAAGCTAGGGATCAAGGAGTCCCCGGGCCGCTGAGGCCCGCGCCCGCGGACGGCCCTGACATGCGCTGGCGCTTTTCAATGGCCGGCTGGGCCACACTTTGGCTGAGCGCGGTCGCACTCCTCGGCGCCCTCGCGTACGCGATTGCCACAAACTACATCGCCTCGCGCTGGCTGGCGGCGGCCATCGCCGCGCTGGTGCTCGCACCGCTGATCGCATGGGCCGGCAGCGCGATGACGCGACGCTGGAGCCACGTCGCGCGCGCGCTCTCGGACGGCATCTCGAGCCTCAAGGACCGCGATTTCAGCGTCAGCGTCACCAACCGCACGGCCGACGAGCTCGGGGCGGCGGTCGATGCGTACAACGGCATCGGCGACCGGCTGCGCGTCGAACGGCAGAGCCTGTATCAGCGCGAGCTCATGCTCGACACGGTGATCCAGAGCACGCCGCTGGCGCTGGTGCTCACGAACGACTCCGACGTCGTGCTCTACACCAACACCACTGCGCGGCAGCTCTTCGCGGGCGGGCGGAAACTCGAGGGCGACCGCTTCGGGCGTTACCTCGCGGCCACCCCCGCGCCCATGCAGGAGGCGATACAACGCGGCGGCGACACGCTGTTCACGCTCGAGCTCGGGGGGGATCCGCAGGTCTATCACGTGTCGCAGCGGCGCTTCCTGCTGAACGCCATGCCGCACCGGCTGCTGCTGCTCAAGCAGCTCACGCGCGAGATCAACTCCCAGGAAGTCGCGACCTGGAAGAAGGTGATTCGCGTGATCGCGCACGAGCTCAACAATTCGCTCGCGCCGATCTCCTCGCTGGCGCATTCGGGGCGGATCCTCGCGGATGCGCCGGACCCCACGCAGCTTCACCGCGTGTTCTCGACCATCGAGGAGCGCGCGCGGCATCTGGCCGGATTCATCGACGGTTATGCGCAGTTCGCGAAACTCCCGCAGCCGCGGCTCGCACCGGTTTCTTGGGAGGTGCTGCTCGAACGCCTGCGGGTCGTGGCCGCATTCACGCTCGCCGGGGAATTGCCGCGCCGCCCCGCGAGTTTCGACACCGCGCAGCTCGAGCAGGCGCTGATCAACCTGCTCAAGAACGCGCGCGAGTCGGGATCGCAGCCCGCCGACATCGAGCTCACCGTGACGGCGGCGCCGCGCGGATTCGCGATCGAGGTGCGAGACCGCGGGCCGGGATTCTCCACCGGGGCGCTCGAGAATGCGCTGGTCCCCTTCTACTCGACCAAGGAGACGGGAACGGGGCTCGGGCTGACGCTGTGCCGCGAGATCGTCGAAGCGCACGGCGGACGCCTGCGCATCGCGAATCGCGATGGCGGCGGCGCCGCGGTCGCCCTTTGGCTGCCGGACGGTAGTTAGTCCGTCGCGCGGCGCCGTTCGCGAGACGCGGCCGGCCGCGATCGCATACAATCGCGGCCCCATGCCGCACGACGTCCGCATTCGCGCGGCCCACCGGAGACAACGCATGAAATACCGGAATCTCATCCCGCTCCTGCTGTTCACCGCCGTCGCCCATGCGCAGCACTCGCCCTACGCGGGCGAACAACAGCGCGCCATCAAGGCGCTGTCGCCCGATGAGCAGGCTGCGCTGCTCGACGGCAAGGGGATGGGTTTGGCGAGGGCCGCGGAGCTCAATGGTTATCCGGGCCCGCGGCACGTCATCGAGTTCGCGAGGCCGTTGAAGTTGTCCGAATCCCAACTGGCCGCCTCGCGCGACATCTTCGCGCGCATGCAACGGGCGGCGCGCGCCGAAGGCGCCGCGCTCGTCGAGGCCGAACGCGCCCTGGACGCGCTCTACGCGACGAAGACGGCCACGCCTCAGCGGGTCGATTCGCAGCTTGCACGGATCGAAGCCATCCGCGCCCGCCTGCGCGGCGCGCACCTGAACGCACACCTCGAGCAGGCCGCGCAGCTCACGCCCGGGCAGCTCTCGCGCTACGCCGAGCTGCGCGGCTATCAAACCCACCAGCATCCGGGACACTGAACGCATGTACGAGCTTTACATCGGCAACAAGAACTACTCCTCCTGGTCGCTGCGTCCGTGGGTGCTGCTGCGCGAGCTCGGCATCCCGTTCCGTGAGAAGCAGGTCGTATTCGGTCCCGATCCGAACGCATTCCGCGTGTTCTCACCCACCGGCAAGGTGCCCTGCCTCGTCGACGGCGCGACGACCGTGTGGGATTCGCTCGCGATCACCGAGTACGTCGGCGAGCGGCATCCGGGGGTGTGGCCGTCCGATGCCGGGGCGCGCAGCTTTGCGCGCTCGGCCGCCGCGGAGATGCACTCCGGATACTTCACGCTGCGCGACGTCTGCACGATGAACTGCGGGATTCGCGTGCAACTGCACACGGTCAGTCCGGCGTTGCAGAAGGATCTCGCGCGGCTCGAGGAGCTGTGGGCCGATGGCCTCGGACGCTTCGGCGGTCCGTTCCTCACCGGCGCACGTTTCTGTGCGGCCGATGCATTCTTCGCGCCGGTGGCGTTTCGTCTCCAGACCTATGAGCCTCCCATGAGCGCAACCGCTCGCCGCTACGCCGCGCAGCTGCTGGCGCTGCCGTCGATGCAGGAGTGGTACACGGCCGCGTTGCGCGAAACCTGGCGCGACGAGCCGCACGACGCCGAGGCGCGCAAGTCGGGCGAATGGACCGCCGACATGCGGGCTACTTGATAACCGCCCTGTTGCGATAACCTTCGGGCGCCGGCCGTTGCCGGCGCAGGGGGAATCGCATGTCGAAGTTGTTCCTGACGGCGGTCGTCGCCGTCCTCACGTTCGCGTCCTCACAACCCGCGCAGGCGGAAACGCTCCGAAATGGGTTTTCGGTGGAGCGCCTCGCGCGCGTGGACGCATTGCTCGATGGTTACGTGAACGAAGGTCGCATCGCGGGCATCGTGGCGCTGGTACTGCGCGACGGGAAGCCCGTCTACCAGAAAGCGGTCGGCTGGGCGGACAAGGAAGCGAACCGCAGGATGGCGCTCGACACCGGGTTCCGCATCGCGTCGCAGACCAAGGCGATCACGAGCGCCGCCATCCTCATGCTGATGGAGGAAGGCAAGCTTTCGCTGTTCGACCCGGCGGGCAAATACATCCCGACGTTCGCCGCGACCAGGGTCGTGAAGCAGGACGACACGGCGTCGAACACGACGTTGGTCGACGCGAAACGCCCGATCAACATCAAGGACCTGCTCACGCACACGTCGGGTTATTCGTACGGAACGAGTCCGGGATTCGCCTCACCGTATCAAGCGAAAGGACTGGGACCCGCGGCCGGCTACGGCTGGTATTTCGCCGACAAGGACGAGCCGATCTGCGATTCGATGGAGCGCCTCGGCACTCTGCCCGCGTATTCGCAGCCGGGTGACATGTTCGTGTACGGCTACAGCACGGACATCCTCGGTTGCATCGTCGAGAAGGCGTCGGGAATGTCTCTCGCCGATTTTTTTCAGCGCCGGATCTTCGGGCCGCTGGGCATGAAGGACACCCATTTCTTCGTGCCCACGGAGCAGCGCGATCGGCTCGCGACGGTTTACGGCAGCGACGCGGACGGCAAGGCCGTGAGACAGCCCGAAGGCGCGAAGGGCCAGGGTCATTACGTCGATGGGCCGCGCAAGTCCTATTCCGGCGGCGCGGGCCTCGTTTCCACGGCGGGCGACTACGCAACGTTCCTCGAGGCGATGCGCAACGGCGGCTCGCTCGGCAAGGTACGCATCCTGTCGCCGCACGCGGTGCGGCTCATGACGACCAACCAGGTCGGCACGATCCGCGGCGCGAACATGACGGGGTTCGGATTCGGCTTCGAGACTCATGACCGTTACGGCCCGGGCATGGAATCGGTCGGCTCGTTCGGCTGGGGCGGCGCGTACGGCACTTACTACCGCGTCGACCCCGAGGAACGCCTGGTGACCGTGCTCATGATCCAGATGCTGCCGAACGATACGGACATCCGGGACAAGTTCGCCACCTCTATCTACCAGGCATTGATCGATTGACGCGCCCGGTGGTATCGGCTTCCGGGTACGGAAGTCGTCGGTACCCGTTCTTTGACATGTGACCAAACGGTCACATATAGTCGATCCATGATCGACGAAGACCTCGTGTTCAAGGCACTTGCGGACTCCTCGCGCAGGTTCCTGCTGGACCTGCTGCACAAGCGCGACGGGCAGACGCTGGGCGAGCTCGAGTGGGAACTCGAGATGACCCGCTTCGGGGTCATGAAGCACCTCAAGGTGCTCGAAGAAGCCGGACTCATCGTCACGCGGCGCGAAGGCCGCGAAAAACTGCATTACCTGAATGCCGTCCCGATCCGTCTGATTCACGACCGGTGGATCGACAAGTACAAGGAGCGCGAACTCTCCGCGCTCGTTGACCTGAAAACCACACTGGAGAAAACCAAATGCCCACCGCAACGGAAGCGAGCGTGAATCAAGCCGCGAAACCCGCCGTCCACATCCACCAGATCTACATCAAGGCGGAGCCCGGCGCGATCTGGGACGCGATCACGAGCCCCGAGTGGAACGGCAGGTACGGCTACCGCGGCGTGAGCCACTACGAGCTCAAGCCCGGCGGCAAATTCCGTTGCCTGGCGAACGAGCAGATGCGCTCTTTCGGTCTGCCGGAGGTCATCGTCGACGGCGAGGTCGTCGAGGTGAAGCCGCCCGAGAAGCTGGTGCAGACCTATCGCTTCCTGTTCAACGATGCGAACAAGTCGGAAGGCTTCTCGCGCCTCACGTTCGAAATCGAAAAGACGCCGGGCGGGTTCTGCCGCCTGACCGTCACGCACGACACCACCGGCATGCCGTTGATGAGCCACGCCACGCAGAGCAATTTCAGCGAGGACGGTGGCGGCGGATGGGACTGGATTCTCAGCGACATCAAGACGCTGCTCGAGACCGGCAAGACGATGTCCTGACCGGCCTGCGACGTCCGGGCAATGCGGGCATTCGCCCGCACTGCCCGGCACTCGCGGCTATCTTCAACGGCGCGCGGCGATCCAGCGGTCGATCTTGGCCTCGAGAACCTCGAGCGGAATCGCGCCGTCCTTCAGCACTTCGTCGTGGAACGCGGCGACGTCGAACTTCGCGCCGAGTTTCTTCTCCGCCTTCCTGCGCAGCTCGATGATCTTGAGCTGGCCGATCTTGTACGCGAGCGCCTGGCCCGGAATCGCCGCGAAACGCTCGGCCTCCGAGACCGCGCGCGTCTCCTCCGCGGGTGAATTCGCGAACATGTAGTCGAGCGTCTGCTGGCGCGTCCAGCCCTTGTAGTGGATGCCGGTGTCGGTCACGAGCCGGATCGCGCGCCATAGCTCCGCGTCGAGCGCGCCGAAGCGCTGCACGGGATCCTTGTAGATGCCCATCTCGTAGCCCAGGTACTCGGCATACAGGCCCCACCCTTCGATGTACGCGGTGTCGCGCGAGAAGCGGCGGAACATGGGCAGATCCGACAGCTCACGCTGCAGCGAGATCTGGAAGTGATGCCCCGGGGCTGCTTCGTGCAGCGACAGCGCGGCCAGCGCGGATTTCGGCCGCGCCTTCAGGTCGTATGCGTTCACGTAGAAGATGCCGGGGCGTTTGCCATCGAGCGACGGCCCCTGGTACGAGCCCGAGGACGAGGTCGCCTCGCGGAACGGCTCGACCAGCCGGACTTCGTAGTCCGTCTTCGGCCGCAGGTTGAAGTACTTCGGCAGCAGCGGCGCGACGTTCGCACCGAACGCCTGGTAGGTGGACAGCAGCTCCTCGCGCGACTCGAAGTACATGTCGCCGCGCGCCTTGACCCAGTCGAAGAAGGCCTTGAGCTCGGGCAGCGTCTTCACCGGCTTCTCGTAGCCGAGGTCCTTCGCGACGGCGCGCATGCCGTCCTGGATGCGTGCGACTTCGTCGAGACCGATCTGGTGCACCTGTGCGGGCGTCAGCGAGCGCATCGTGCTGTCGCGCACTTCGTGCGCGTACCACTCGGCGCCACCGGGCAGCGCACCCAGGCCGAAGGTATCCCGCGACTTCGGCAGGTACTCGTCGGCGATGAAGGCGCGCAGCTTGCGATACGCGGGATTGAGCTGCGTCGAGATCAGGTTGCGGAACGCGGTAGTGAGACGCTCGCGATCCGCCGCGGAGAAATCCGCCGGCATCTTCGCGATCGGACCCCAGAAGATGCTCTTCTCGACGTCGTCGACGGCGTTGGCGTCGAGCTGCGGCAGCACCTTCTCCATGAGCACGCGCGGCCCGACGATGCGCTGCTTCATGCCCTCACGCATGTTGACGATCGCCTGATCGAAGATCACCGGAATGCGCGCGGCGCGCCGCAGCCAGTCGTCGTAGTCCTTGACCGTGACGAACGGCTGCGCGCTGGTTGCCGAGCCGAGCTGCGCGAACGTGCTCGCGAAACTGTAGAACTGGTTGACCGGCATCAGCCGGTACGGGAATTCGAGATCCTCGAGCGCGGACTCGCGGTTCAGCGTGAAGATCTCGAACGAGAGGCGGTCCTGGCCTTCGAGCTTTTCCGCGCCCCCTTCTCCGACGATCGCGCGCGCCCGATCCAGATACTTCTGATGGAACGCGCGGGTCTGCTCTTCGTACTCGGCGGACAGGTTGTTGGGCAGCTCGCCGTTGTAACGCGGGTCGCCCGCGTAGGTCGCCGTGAGCGGACTGAGCCTGAGGCTCTCTTCGTAGAACTCGGAGTACATGGCATCGAGTTCGGCGGCACGGTCGGCCGAGCATGCGATGCCACTCAGCAGGAGGAGTGAAGCGAAGAGCGAGGTGCGAGTCATGGATCTAACTACCCCTTTCGAGCGTACAAAAAACAAACCCGCCCATTCTTTGAAAGAAGGGGCGGGTTTGCGCATTGGCTGGGGGACTAGGATTCGAACCTAGGTAAACGGAGTCAGAGTCCGTTGTCCTACCGCTAGACGATCCCCCAATGAGCTTGGCCGTCTGGCGCGCAATATAACGAAGCTTAACGCTTCGAGTACTGGGTTCCGCGACGTGCCTTGCGGCGGCCGACCTTCTTGCGCTCCACTTCGCGCGCATCGCGCGTGACGAAGCCTGCGACACGAAGGGGCTTGCGCAGTTCCTCGTCGTACTCGATCAGCGCGCGCGTGATGCCGTGACGGATCGCGCCGGCCTGGCCGGTGATGCCACCACCCGCGACGGTCACGGTAATGTCGAACTTGTTCGCGAGCTGCACGAGCTCGAGCGGCTGGCGCACGATCATGCGTCCGGTCTCGCGACCGAAGAACTCGTCGAGCGGACGATCGTTCACGGTGATCTTGCCGGAACCCGGCTTGAGGAAAACGCGGGCTGCGGAGGTCTTGCGACGACCGGTGCCGTAGTTGGCTTTGGCTGCTGCGGGCATTGACTGAGGTTCCTTAGATTTCGAGCTGCTTCGGCTGCTGGGCGGCGTGCGGATGTTTGTCGCCCGCGAACACATGCAGCTTCTTGTACATCTTGCGGCCGAGCGGGCCCTTCGGGAGCATGCCCTTCACCGCGAATTCGATCGCGCGCTCGGGATGCTCCTTGAGCAGCTTGCCGAGGGCGATGGACTTGATACCGCCGATGGCGCCGGTGTGATGGTAGTAGATCTTGTCCTGGAGCTTGTTGCCCGTGACTTTGATCTTGTCGGCATTCAACACGACGATGTGATCGCCCGTGTCGATGTGCGGAGTGAAGATGGCCTTGTGCTTGCCCTTCAGACGCATGGCGATCTGCGTCGCGAGGCGACCCAGCACCTTGTTCGAGGCATCGACGACATACCAGTCGCCGCGCACGGTTTCGTTCTTCGCAAAAACAGTAGACATCACAACACTCCAACACCGGAAGGGCACGCACATCCGAACCGAAGATCTCGGCCGCGAATCTGCTGGCGGACCCCTGGAAAAAGGGGCGCAAGTGTACTCAAGCCCCCCACCCTTTGCAAAACTCGATAAGTCCCGGAGATTTAGGCCTCTATAATGCACATATGGCGTACGGACCGAACCTGGATACCGTCATTTCCGCGGTCGATCGCACCCTGCGGGCCCTGCTGGCCCCCCCGGCGGCTGGCCGTCCCGTCCCTGCCCGGCCGATCCCCGGACAGCCCCGGGAAACAACGGATGCAGCCCTTTCCGAGGACGAGCGGCGCGAATCGGCCGCCCTGATGCGCGTGAATCACGCCGGCGAGGTCGCCGCGCAGGCGCTCTATCACTCGCAGGCCCTGTTCGCGCACGACCCCGAGGTACGCGACTTCATGCTCCACGCCGCGCGCGAGGAGACCGATCATCTCGCGTGGTGCGAGACGCGGCTCAGGGAGCTCGGCGCCCGCCCGAGCATTCTCAATCCTCTCTGGTATGTCGGCTCGTTCGGCATCGGCACGCTCGCGGCATTGCTGGGTGACAAGGCGAGTCTCGGTTTTGTCGCCGAAACCGAACGCCAGGTCGAAGGTCACCTGCAGAGTCATCTCGAGCGCCTGCCGCCCCACGATCGGCGCAGTCGCGCCATCGTCGAGGCCATGTGCGAAGACGAGATCGGGCACGGTCGGTCGGCGCAGAGCGCCGGCGGCAGACTGCCTCCCACCCCCGTCCGCGAATTGATGCGGCGGACGGCCAAGGTGATGACGCATACTGCATACAGGTTTTGAAGAGTTCCCGTATCGTCGGGATTTAATGAAGCCCCTGTGAAGGGGATCACGGTTGGCCCGTGGTTTTTTGCTTGCGACGGCAGTAAGTTATGTAATAAGACTTAATGCAGACTCGCAGGTGGGGCGAACGATGCACGCAGCAGCAAGGGAGAGTCAGATGGAAGAGGCGGTAAAACCCCTCAGCGATATTCCGGCGATCAATCGATTCCTGAGTTATTGCCGGATTCGCACAGTTCCGTCGAAGACGGT